>VBKE01000387.1:0-8789 GCA_005879605.1 Deltaproteobacteria bacterium | reverse complement strand
CGGATCTGAATTCGCTCTCTTCCAGGAGGTCGCGGAAGATCGCCAAAGTCAGATCTTTGAAAGCAGACTGCTCCATGTCCACGGTTAACGCCGCTTGGAGCCGCGCCGCCTCGCGGAAAAGCGGCCTGAGCCGCTCGCGCACGACCTTTTCGGTATCTGGATCCAGCGGATCGAAGCGCGGATAGAGGGAGGAAATCTTTACCGAGAGATTGACTCTTGGCAGATTTCCCTCGACGCTCTGGTCGATTTGCGGCACGCTAGCCCAACCTTTGGTCATCGACGTCAGGGTCTGCAGCAAATCCAGGTAGCGCCGCTGCATCGCCAGCGCCTCTTTGTCGCTCACCGTCGCCTCGCCGACGACATCCAGTGTGAATGCCGCCGGTTCGGTTCTCAGACCTTGGAGAACCGACTTCAAAATCTCCGGTTCCTCGTCGGCGATAAAACGCCGCGCCAACCGGGTAACGTTTTGCTTCACCAGGGGAGCGAATAACCAACCGGCATGGAGCGCCTGCGCGAGAAAAACCAAGCCGCCAAAGGCATGGTCGACTTTGGCAAAGTATTCCCCGAGGTGGCGGCCGATCTCGGCCGCGGAATCCAGACTAGGGAGAACATCAACAAAGCGAAACAACGCCACGCGCAACGATTCATCGTTCAGTGACCACTCGATCATCTTCCCCAACCAGTCTTGCGACTCGAAGATAGAGGGCTTGTGTTCCGCGGCTTGGTGATAAAGCGACCGCGCCAGCTCCTGGACCGCTTTTTCTTGATCGTGGGTGGTTCCGTGCATGAGCGCCTGTCCTTCACTTCATAATATAAAATTTAGCTGCGGTGAACCAAGACGGGAATGGTAGGAGTCGGGACGTTGCGCAAGCGCGGCGCCTCGATGAGCGGCCATTTCGGCCGCGAGGGGTTAGAACAGCGCTCAAGGGGTTTGCGAAATCACAATAGACAACAGAGCGAAGGATAAATCTACTGTTTCTCCAAAATTCGCAACCAAAATTCCCGTCATTCCGGCCAACCCCGGATCGCAGTCCGGGGTAGCACGAGTGGGAATCCAGGAAACACGCGGTAATGACGAAGGGGGCGCGCCGACTTACTCCGTGAATTTCTGAGACGGAACCCTACGTTTTACCGAAACAGCACCTTTGCCAGCTCTGATCGGTATTTTTCTGTGAGAGAATGGTCCGATCCCAGGACCTCGAAAATCTGAATCATCGCCGTGCGCGCGCCATCGTCTTGAAACTGGCGATCAGTTTTCACGATGGTCAAGAACTCCGCCAGAGCTTCGTCGTAACGTTCGCTCGCGGCCAAGGCTTGAGCGAGTTTGAATCTTGCGTCGAGATTGTCCGGCTCGGATTTAAGGGTCGCCCGTAGCTCGGCTTCGTTCTGCACCCCGCCGCTCTGGAGTTTCAACCGCGCGATGAGGCGCTCCGCCTCCTGTCTTTCTTCGGCCACAAGAGAAACTTTTTCTAAAATTTCCATGGCACCCGCCGGATCGCCTTCGTTCATCAACACGCGCCCCAAGCCGAGGAGCGCTTTGGCGTGGTTGGGCTCTGATTCCAAGACGGACCGGTAAATCGCTTTCGCTTCAGCGCCCTTCCCCTCTTCTTCCAATCTGATCGCTTCCATAACCCGCTTGTCGGAGGCCGAAGGCAAGAAGCGGGAGAGAAATTCACGGATCATGGGCTCCGGCAGCGCGCCGGTGAACTCCGAGGCAAGCTCTCCCCCCCTGAAGAGTTTCACCGCCGGAATGCCTTGGATGCCGAACTCGCCCGCCAGCGACGGATTGTCATCGACATTGACCTTGGCTAGAACGAATTCGCCAGCGTACTCCTCGGCGAGCTTTTCGAGGAGCGGGCCGAGAACGCGGCATGGGCCGCACCATGGCGCCCAGAAATCCACCAGGATCGGAGTCTCCTTAGAACGCTGCAAAACCGCAGCTGCGAAATTATCCTCGCCGACTTCAATGGTCCACTGATTCATGAATAATCACCTGCTCCTACAGCAACAGGATGACATCACCCGGCAACGATCGCCTTAGCGAAGTTTCGCACCTGCGCCGCGACCGGACGCATCGCATAGACAACGGTCTCCCACACTTCGTCTTCGCTGGCGCCGCATTCGCGGGCTCTGCCGAGGTGAAGCTTCGCGCCGTGCTCGTGCCCGATCGCCAGGTTCACCGCGAATTTGATCAGCTCGGCAGCCTTGGCATCCAATGACCCTTCTTTGTATGGAATCTCGAAGAATTCCGTCTGCTTGGCCATAACCGTGTCTCCTTCCTGATTTGGTGAATAAGGTCTATACCTTCTTCCAAAATGACTCCGGCTCGAAGGCAGCGCCGTTGAGCGTGAACCGGCGCTCCACGGGGGTCGGCTTGACAATCGTTTGCATGACGTAGCAGCCATTCTCGGCATTGCGCACCACCGAGGCGACTTTTTCCGGCGCTTCGGCGGATTCGAGCTCACAGCGGGTCTCGAAACCCAATCCCGCGGCTTCAACCGTTCCCCGTAACACCGACCCCTCGCTTTTAAATCGCGCTTTGACGAAGACTTTAGCTTTGTCGATCTTGGTTTTCATCATTTCCCCGTACCGGGAAATCTGTGTGAGCAGTCAAAAAGCCAACGACAGGCCGAAATAAGCCAGCGGCGGCGGCGCCGTATTCTCGCCGCCGATGCGCTCGGCCTCGTCGCAGTAGACCGTAAAGCCGCGCGCGTGCCCTTCCTTGCGCATTTTCTGGAGCGCTTCCGCGTCCGCCTCCAGAACTATTTCCCGCTTCACTTGAATGTCTTCCGCCATGACATCTCCTTCCATAAAAAATTTAGACAGATGTGAATCTTGTTGCAACAGCTAAAGGTTTGGAGAACTGGAGGATTGGCGTGATGGCGTTTTGCTGGCCGCGGCACATACATGCGCTACGAACCCCCATTACTCCACTACTCCAAGACTCCAGTACTCCAGTCTGCTTTTCATTGCTTGGCTTCGCCGTATTCTTCGAGATAGAGGTCGAGCAGCGCCGCGAGAAGCCCTAACAAGACGGGGCCGAGAACCAGTCCCAACGCGCCAAACACCGCCAAGCCGCCTAGAATTCCGAAAAAAAGAGCAAGCATCGGGAGCTTGAGGCGGGTTCCGATGAACAATGGTTTCAGAATATTGTCGACCATACCGACGACTCCGATGCACCAGATGAGAAGGACCACTCCTCGCACGGTTTCACCTTGGATGAACAGGTAAATCGACGCCGGCACGGAAACGACCAGCGTACCGCCGACGGGGAGGAGTGCTGCAAACGCCGTGACCACTCCCCAAACCAGCGAAAAAGGGACGCCCAGAAGCCAATAGGCGAGACCGGCAAGGAGCCCCTGGATCAAAGCCACTGCCAAGCAACCATGAACGACCGCCGTTAGGGAGTTTATGATATTTTCAAAAAGCCGCTCCTGATGCTCGTGATCCATCGGCAGCAAATGGCGTAGCCGATAACAGAAACCCGCACCGTCGCGGAGAAAGAAAAAGAGCGTGAACAGGACAATGACAAAATTCGCCGCGAATAGGAATATGTTTTGCGCGATATTAGGCACGTAGGAAACAAGAAAGCCCGATGTGGCCTGCGCGCCCTGGGTCAGTGTATCTTTCCAGTCGATGTTGAAATCGAAACGAGCCAGGTGCATCCCAAGCATATCCCATCCTCGTAGAATTGCCTGAACCCAGGGTTTCTTTTCCCAGACTTCCAATCCCTCTCCTTGGGCGAGAGAGCTCACCGTTCTCACCAACAAGACAATCTCTTCGGACAGAAAACCAACCGTCCTCAGGCCCGGCAACACGATAATGAGTGTGATCAATACTATGATGGTGAGCGCTGCTATGGTGGCTCTTCCGCGCAGCAATTTGAGCAGCCAAGCGTAGGCGGGATAGACCAAAACCGCGAGGATCGCCGCCCACGTAATCGCCTTGAGAAATGGACTGAGAATCAGGAAAGTGCCGTAGAGGATGGCAATCAGGAGAGCGAAAAAAAAGCCTGTAACAAGCCAGTCTTGGTTCATCTGCGGCCACCTAAATTACCACACTATAGGCGCCACACTGTAGGCGCAACCAGGAGACCCCGCAAAAGATTGAAGTTATATAATTAAAGCGTCTCGGCAGGTGACGCATTTTTGCGTCGGTACTGTATCAAAAAGACTACTCCCTTGGCGCGCGAAGATCCGACGAATAAAACTTTGGCTCGAGTATTTCGCTGCAAATTCAACAGAATTTACCAAAAGGACGATTCGCGATCGCTGGCACTTCGCTTGCGCTATACGTCCGGCACAAACAAACTTGCTGGGCCGCGAAACTAACCGGGGTGGATTCAGTGTCTCCAATTACGCGCGTTATGGTGGCGTGCCGAACTGGCGGAAGCCTCTCCGCAACGGCAGACGGACATCAACGTTGGCGTGGTTAAAGTCACATTAGCTAACTCCCAAGCAGTTATGATATCTCTTCGTTTCAGGCAAATCGCGCGCCGCATCTTGAAGCAAATGACCGACCTCGAGGATACCGTGGAATCGCCGGCAGAGACACTTCCCACGCGGGAGAGCGCCAAGAGTGGCCGTCTTTTGCGGCGGACTTTTCTCATTTCGCTACTGGTGGTGAGCGTGGGCTTGATCGCCAGCGGCGCTCTTGAGCTTTTCTTCAGCTATCGCGAAAACATCGAGTCGCTTGGCGAGCTGCAGCGGGAAATGGCGCAAGGGGCCGCTTTCAAGATCCAGCAGTTCGTCGAAGATCTCGAAAAAACCATGCGCGCCTCCACCCAGACCCAGGGGATCGTCACCAGTGGCCTCACCCAGGAGTTTCGCTTTGAGCTGATCAAACTTCTCAAGGTAGCGCCGGCGATCACGGAGGTGGTGGCGGTTGATGCTGAGGGTCGCGAACAAGTCAAAGTTTCCAGGGTGCGGACGACTCTGCCGGACGACCTCAAGGACCGCTCCACGAACGAAGCCTTTAAACGGGGTCGCAGCGGCAAATCATATTCCGGCAAAGTCTATTTCGTGAGGAGGTCGGAACCTTACATAACCATTGCCGTTCCGATCGAACGGTTTGCGGGGGACGTCATCGGCGTGCTCATCAGTGAGGTTAACCTAAAATACATCTGGGACGTCGTCTCCGCGATAAAAGTCGGGAAGGCAGGATATGCCTACGTCGTGTCCGGTGACGGCGATCTTATCGCTCATCCCGACATCTCTTACGTATTGGAGAAACGAAACTTGCTCGCCTTGCCCCAAGTCAAAGCGGCTCTATCGAAGCAGCCCGGGCCTTTGACCGCTCAACCCAATCTCGTCGGGCAAAAGGTCTTTGCCGCCTTCGCGCCAATTCAGGATCTCGGCTGGGCCGTACTTATCGAGCGGCCGGTGAGCGAAGCCTACGCTCCGCTTTATGCTTCTACCTTGAGAACTCTCATCCTTCTTCTGGCCGGTCTTGGAATGGCGGGCTGGGCCAGTTTTCTGATCGGTAGACGCGTGGTGCGGCCCATCGAAATTCTGCGACGCGGAGCGGCACGCATCGGTAGCGGCGATCTCGATCATCGACTGGAAATCAAAACCGGCGACGAGCTGCAGGAGTTGGCCGACGAGTTCAACCGCATGACGGCCCAACTCCAGGAGTCCTACGCCAACCTGGAGCACAAAGTTGAAGACCGCACGCGCGAACTCACTGAGTCGCTGGATCAGCAAACGGCTACGAGCGAGGTGCTGAAAGTTATTAGCCGCTCGGCTTTTGATCTCCAACCCGTCCTTGAAACTCTCATCGAGAACGCCACCAAGCTCAGTGGAGCGGATAAAGGCTACATTCACAGGCTCGAGAGGGATGTTTACACCATTGCGGTCAGCTACGGAGCCACACCGGAGTTCAAAGAATTTATGGAACAACACCCTATCCACCCTTCCGGCCGAGAAAATCTCGTCGGCCGGGTTGTTGCCGAACGCCGGCCCGTTCATATCCCCGACGTGTTGGCTGACCCCGAGTATAAATGGAGCGAAGCCCAGCAGGCCGGCGGGTTTCGAACGCTGCTGGGTGTTCCCATGCTCAGAGAAGGTGTCCCCATCGGCGTGATCGTGATCTGGAGGGAAAGGGTTGAGCCTTTCACCGAGAAGCAGATCGCTCTCGTCACAACCTTCGCCGACCAGGCGGTGATCGCCACCGAAAACGTCCGCCTGTTTCAGGAAATCCAGGAGAAGAACGCGCTGCTTGAGGCCGCTAACCGGCACAAGTCGCAATTTCTCGCCAACGTCAGTCACGAGCTGCGCACGCCGCTCAATTCCATTATCGGCTTCACCCGCCTGGTGCTGCGGCGGACCGAAGGGCAGATACCGACTCTTCAGAAAGAGAATCTTCAGAAGGTTCTGATTAGCTCGGAACATCTCCTGAACCTGATCAACGGCCTCCTCGATCTCGCCAAGATTGAAGCCGGCCGGATGGATGTTTTTGCCGAATCGTTCAAAGTCGATGACGTCATCCATATGGTGACCTCCGCTGTGGAACCGATGCTGAAGGATGGCAAGGTGCGGCTCGTGAAGGAAATCGCCCCGGACCTTCCTCCGCTCAATACAGACCGAGAAAAACTGAAGCAGATCATTCTCAACCTTCTCAGCAACGCGGCTAAGTTCACCGAGCAAGGTGAAATCAGGGTCGCGGCTTGGCGCGAAGACAGCTCCATGAAGATAACCGTTGCCGACACCGGCATCGGCATGAAGAAAGAAGCGTTGGAATTCATCTTTGATGAATTCCGCCAGGTGGACATGTCCACGACGAGAAAATACGGCGGCACAGGCTTGGGATTAGCCATTGTCAAACGGCTCGCGAATCTTCTGGGCGGCGACATCGGCGTGGAGAGTCAAGAAGGCAAGGGATCGAGGTTTACGATCACCTTGCCCATCGGAGTGAAAGGCTGAGCCCATTTTGACACGCCACGCAATCCCGACTCAAAAGCCGAAATCCGAAACAAACCGAAAGGGTTAAATCTGAATTACGAACTGCAAAATGAAATGAGCTTGTTTGGAGTTTTTTTCATTTGGAATTGTTTCGAATTTTCCGAATTTCGGGTTTCGAAATGCCCTCGCCCTCTGGGAGAGACTTTCTATGAAACTTGTCAAGGCTTTTTTAAAAAAATCTTTCACGCCGCCTGACGCATCTTCTGACGGGCGATATTGGCCAGGTGGTAGTTTTCGTCGTAAGGTTTATGGTCTCGCCACATCACAAAGATAATCTTGAGCCACTTGGCCCCCAGGGCGCGTAACGCTTGGTGATGGCTATGGCCGTTATCCCTCTGGCCCCGGTAGTAGAGCCTGGCCCACTCACTGTGGTTGAGCGAGACAAAGGAAAACCAGTACATCGTGTGGCGCAGATGCTTGTTACAGGCAAAACGAAAGTGTACAACACGACTTTTGCCACTGGCTTTGGTCACCGGTACCGCTCCCGCCTCGGCTTGAAGATGACGAGAGGACTCCCAGCGACCCTGGGCATCGCCGAGTTCGGCCCAGACCGCCGCCACCAGGGTTCCGCTTTTACCGCCCGGCAGCGTCTTGGCAAACTGAGCGGCCGGGCTAGAGGCGAAAAAACTCTCGACCCTGTGATTATAGATCTTCACCGCTTTGATCGAAGCCCTAAGCTGCTCGATGAGGACCTCGACCAACTGTGCCTTGGCTCTGACCACATGCTCGGGCACCGCAAGTTGCGGTTTATTAAGCTTCTCCCACAACTCCTCACAGCGCTGTGTACTGAGATGATGTTGCTTGGTGGCAAAGCGATTGAACTGTTTACGTTTAAGGGCACTGAGATGAGCCGGGGTCGGATACCGTTGGAGAAAATCCAGGGCGATCTCAGTCTCCAGGTCCTCAAAGGCCTCCAAAGGCCGGGCATAATACTCTTTGAGCGTGGTGGTGAGCTGATTGAGAAACCGAGTTTTGTGGCGCACCACTCGGCGCTGATCCCGACTAAGCATTTTAAGCTCTTGAGCTTTCTCAGAGCTCGGTCGCAGCGCTCTCAAGTGCGCCTGATCGGTTCTGAGAAACTCCGCCAACACATAGGCATCAAACGCATCGCTCTTCGAGCCGCTCATCCGATAGCGATCCCTCACTCGATCCACCGCCTTGGGATTGACCGGGTAAACCTCCACCCCGTGATCGAGCAGAAAGTCTACGATGCGCCCCTGCGGCTTCTCAATGGCCGCCCAAAGCTCAAATCCCTCGGCTCTTTTCTCGTCGAGCCAGCGCCCGATCTCTGCCAGCCCCTGCGGACTCTCTTGCACTTTCATCTCTCTTACCTTCTTCCCCTCCTGATCGCCTACGTAGACCTGGTGCAAGCGGTCTCCCCAATCCACTCCCATGTAGTATCGTTTCACTGTTTGTTGCTCCTCCGTTATGTAATTCCAATCCCAAGTGCTCTGAACGGAAAGTTAGCCTTATATCGGTCCTCCAAAAGGGGACTACTTTCTATTGAACCTGTAGCTCCGTTCTCTTACTGGCCGGGACAGTCTCTCCCAGATCCTCGAAAACGGGATCGGGTAGGGTTGGTCCTCAACCAGCAAGCTCTTGAAATCGGTGTCACATAAACATGATCTCCTCTATGTCAATCTGCAACGGTGTTAATATAAGGGCGAGGGTGAGGGTAAAAAGCGAAGGACTTCAGGACTCACAGTTTCAAGAGGCGCTTCGCGTTCCCGTGGAGAATGGCTTCTTTTTCCGCCTCTGAACAATTTTAAGCTTCCACCTTTTCCACTGCCATCCCATCGCCGAGCACGTAAGGAAAGTCTGTTCGCAGGA
>VBKE01000533.1:4526-6973 GCA_005879605.1 Deltaproteobacteria bacterium | reverse complement strand
CGTATTCGGCGAGAACGTTGCGCACAGCACTTTCATCGTCATTTTCGTAGTTCGTGCCGCTGTAATAGCTGCCGTAGTAACTCCCAAATGGGTAGTCATATCGGTAACCATAGCCGGATGACCCGTAACCGTAGCCATAGTTACCATAGTCATATCCGTAGCCGGGGTAGAATGGGGGATACGAATACTCAGAATATCCGTAGGGTCCGTATGGGTAGTAGCCCCAGTTCCAGTCCCACCATGGACCCCACCACCATGGAAAGCCGAAGTCGCCGATAAAGATGATTTCCTTGAGACGGTGGAAGCGACGAAACCGATGATCTCGATCAAAGTCGCCGTCATTGAAACGGTTAAAGCGTCGAAGGCCGAAGGCTGCATTCATCATTGGAGCGCGGTGCATTGGCATCCGTCCCATCGGACCCAGCATCGGAGCGCGGTGCATCGGCATTGGGGCAATCGAACGTGGCGTCAAAGCGCCGCGCATTCCCATCCGGGACATCGAATTACCGTGCCCCCTCATCTGCGCCGTCGCAGTCGAGGCTGCGAAAACGCATGCTACCACGCAACCAAGGAGAACGAATTTTCTCCAGTTCATAGCGTTATAGGTCTCTAAAGATTGAAACCCCGGGGATTGGAAAGTTGCGGCACTGGAAAAGGTAAAAGGTGACGACCGCGCTACCTTTAGTCTCTGTGAAACCACCGCACCTGGCGATGACAATCACCTGCTGCCTGCCTAGTTTACCGGTCGTTTTAAAACCCAATCTACAATCCATGCAGATTCTAGTGGTTGAAGATGACGTCCAGTCAGCCAGGCTGGTTTCATCCGCTCATCGAAGCAGGGCACGATCCGATTTTCGTTCATAATGGCGAACGAGCGTTGGATAAAGCAAAGGAGACACCGTTCGATTTAGTCGTGCTGGATATCATCCTGCCCGGAATGGACGGGTTTAACGTCCTGCGGCATCTACGTTCCCAACATACCAAAGCCGCCCAAACGGTAGCGCATCGGCAATTAGATCGACGCCGCGATGATATTTGCGGGGGCGGACTTCGTAAAGGTGTCGCGGGCTAGTCATCGCAAACGCACCAGGACAGAAGTGCTCCCACAGCATGGCCAGCAAAGCATCCAACCGACCAAGCGGATGAAAGTGGAAGACGGCTTCACGATCTAACGAGAAAGAGATAAGCCACGGCAGGGCGTCGTGGCAACGTTGTTGGCGATCATTCCCTCAGGGATACTCATTGCGCTACCGCCTTCAGCTGCTCCTGCGCCCACTGAAGGTCCTGCTGCATTCGTGTCCGGCGCGCCGCCATTTGCTTCTGGAAATCAGCGTCACCAGCGTTGGCATCGAGGAGCGCAAGCTCCTTCCGAACCATGCTAACGAAACCGTTGAGCACTTTCACCAACGCGTCACGCTGCTCTTTACAAGCTTGGCTGTCGGTGTGGTCGCCGCATTCTTGCTGGAACAATTTGGCGGCGGGCTCAATCTTCGCCCGCTCCAGCTCAATCAGGTAGCTCAGCGGAAGCGCTTGCGCGGTCATCGCCAGAATCAGCGCAGCAGCGGCAGCAACCGCCTTCACCGCGAAACGCTCAGGGGCCGTTGGCTTCATCGATTGGTTAGATTATCAACCAGGGGACTTGTCTAACGTCCTGTCCTCCTTCAAGTATCCATATCGCGCGTGTTGAACTATCTGATTGCTCCTCTAGCACCGTCACGGCCGTGACGGTAAACTCTTGGCGCTGACGAAATGTGTCGCCAAGGTAAAACACAACACCCTGTTGAAGACTGCCAACAGGGACGACGTCAATAACAGGTTGGAATACTGAGCATGACGCGAGCAGAACTACGCTCGCTGCGATAGCGCATGTGGAAGCCCACAACATGTAACGAGAATTAGACTGCATCTTGCAATCTATTTCTGGCTCCATAGAGGGAAGTGTCCGTTAAAAGGCGGCAGGATAGCAAGCTCGCATTCGTAAAGCGTGCAGGAATCGTTGATGACATGTTCTTAACCGCGCAGTCATACGGCGCACAAATGCGATTGTAGCGCGATCCTGCGAAGCGGGGCGAGCCATCGGCTAACGTTTTTTGCGAATGCCCGGAGTTAATCGTCAAGGGCAAGCGCATATCGTGTCCACCGCAACACGATCAGCTCCCCCCGTTTGCATGTTATTGTCTCGGTAACCTAGAGACTGATTTGGTACCTGGTGATGTGCCGTGGTTGTTGTAGTGGTCTGACGCGTCGCCGTTGTCGTTGTCTGGGGTTCACTCGCGCAAGAAACCAACACCATCGCCACTATAGAGAGCACTGAGACAAGAACGATGGACTTTTTCATAGCGAAAACTCCTTCTTTAATCACAGTTTCCCAAATATCATTCATTGTAAAGTGTGCAGGAATCGTCGAGGGCATCATCGCCGGATCATTTGCCATCCAGCAATCAAAA
>VBKE01000533.1:3954-4504 GCA_005879605.1 Deltaproteobacteria bacterium | reverse complement strand
ATAGTCTTGCAAGCGCCAAACGTACACGAGGGGAGGCATAAGCCCTCTCAAGGCTGTGCCGAATCAAGAAAGCCGGTTGGGGTTGGGCTGGGTCTCAGCCGTTGATTCCGACGGGCGAACGATCTGGATTGCTGACGCTCATCGCGACGGAAAGCGTTATGTTGTGCGATCGGACGAAAAGCTGACGGCGTTTGTGGAACTCGAATCAGCGATAGTCAATCAAAAGCCAGCAAAGGCAGTATGCATAAGAAGCAAAAAATACTGACGATTGTGGCGCTAGCAGTTTTTGGCGTCATCATCTTCTTGCATTATTACGATCCTACTGAGGCGATATTTTATGAAAAGCTTTTCGGCGGCGTTCAGCACGGCACGGCGCACCCGGCAATTTTTGATGTTCACATGCCGCTATTCGTGCTGGCCGTATTCTACGCCGGGCTTTTTTTTCTGCTGCAAAACAAGCGTGGGTCATAGTTGGCAACAGATTCGATGCTGCTGTTGGAAATACCGCCGTGGCGGGTGTTTCATTTAAGATCGGTCGCAGAAATGGGGA
>VBKE01000533.1:1326-3620 GCA_005879605.1 Deltaproteobacteria bacterium | reverse complement strand
TGCCGCTGACAGGCCGAATCGATTCAGTGTAGTCAGCGAAGGCGATGATGGGGCAATACATAAGGCGCGGTCCGAGGTACCGGCGATTCCGCAGGTCAACATCACAACTGTTCGACATGACCATTACGTGTCGAGCGTTCCCGATGCGCGGGTTGGGCAGGTTTGTGACGGGGAGATCCGTCAGGCCGTCGCCTTGAAAAATTACCGGCTCTCCACGGAGCCGGTCGGTATAAAGTCTTTTGTCAATGTTCGGTGGGAACTGACTCAGTTCAGCGAACAGATCCTGCTGGTCGGCTGTCGAGAGGTACTTCGGCAGGAATGCACGGAAGTCCTCAAATTGATCAGCCATATTGTCATATTAGATCCCAGAAGCGGTCGTTGATTGCATCTAGCGCAGCTTGTGGCGTCTCCACTGTCTCAGTAACGAGTCGCGTTGCGAATCGCTCGAGGATTGCCAGTTGTGTTCGCTCATTTGTGTAATCGGCCAGATGATATGGCGAGAAAGACTCCGCGTAAGCTGGTGATGCATGTGTGTACAGCGACGTGGTCGCCGATAACGGCGCTTGGTGCGGTCGAACCGGCATTGCGCATGTCGCGGCCAGGAGCGGATATATGGGCCAATCAGACCAGCTGCTAGTCATAACGAGGATTCAATGAACGCAGAAGTTCTGGAGTTAGCAAGCTAAAGAAGAGCCGTTTCTCTGCAGCGTGCGCTTCGGCAAGGAACGCACTGAACGCGGGCGCCAGACCCTGGGTTAACTGTGGAGACTCAACGTAAGCGTCGATGTCTATTGTCGATCCGATCTCTGTAGGTTTGGTCGTAAGGGCCATACCCGATCCAACTTGGAGGACAAGCTTGCAAGCCCGGTCAGCCATGATGGTCCGCAAGAACGTTCCCAGTTCAGTAATTGGGCGCTCTGCAATGGCTAGTGATAGAGTCAATCTCGGCAGAATGTTCTCACCGAAGAAGTTGACATATCGTAGTCCGAATCGGTCCACGGTCTGAACCAAATCTGTAGGTGTCAGGAGGGCAACGATTGCATTAAACTCTTGCAGTAACGCGGGCCATCCCGGGTACGGAACGCTGCGTGGCCCGAACGTAACATGTTGCGGACTGACTAGTACAACTCCCCGATCTCCCTCGAGGCGATTCTCTGGTTGGTATTTTAGGTTGGGATCGGCCGCACGAGATTCGAAAGGTATCAAACCCGCTGGAAGGGTCACCATCCGCGGGAACTCGTCTCGCATGGCAGAATAGACTACTCCTGCGACTGCTTGTGGGGGTACCTGCGTTTGGAAACGAATCTCTGTTACGACCTCGACTATTGGGCAAGGATCTATCCAAACTGGCAATTCCGTCGTCGCGGCCGTCTGTAAAGTTGGCATCTCTCCGACTATAGCATTTTTCCGGCGTGTTCCATCTAGCGTTTTGCGAATCGATAACGAAGAATCTTTTCGTTTCCGATCTACGGAACAGTTGCACAGGTTGGAAAAACTTTATTAAGGATTTCCGCCCTGTGTTTGTTTTCTACGGCCAGCGCAAGCCTTTGCATTCATCCGTTGCGAACCATTGAAACTTCTCTGCTAACCATAGTTCCTGCTCCGGGCGACCGTATTCCGCGGCTGTCTCCCTTTTATCGGCTATACCTAGGACAGCCAATGCTTCCATTTCCTTTAAGGCCGTCGGCTTGCTGCAGCGTAGCAGTTTTTCAACTTGGCCGGTTCTCAGTGTTCCGTTCTGTTCCAGCAGACTGCGAAAGACTTTTGATCGGATCGTCGGCGCAGAGTCAAATGTCACTTCCAACACAGGAGCTAAATCCGCTGTTGCGATTTGCGTCCGCCCGCAAATCAAAGCGTGTCCGCGAGCAAGGTTGTATAGCAGGCAATTGATTCTGTCAGGCTGTTCGATTACCGGCACGCTATGGCTCACGCTGCCGTCATGTTCAGATTGCCACATTTGAATCGTGCCGCGTAGTGCTGCGAGTAATTCCGCGCAACGGGCGATGACACGTAAGCAATCTTCCGGGTCGCCGTCCTTGTCCCAGTTGACGCCCCCGGGATTTGCCGTCCACAAAGTCCGCAAGAATGAATCGGTTGCGACTCGGCAAGTCCGTTCTTTTTCGCGTCGAGCTGTTCCCCGATTTTGGGCAATCAATTCATCATGGCTCTTAGCGTTTGAACGGAGCGCGAGAAAAAATAACCGGCTGCCGAGCGTGCCAATGACTTTGAACACGCGGGGCGGAATCGGCGTCGTTCCCGCCAGCAACATAAAAAGCCAATCGCACTTGTAACCG
>VBKE01000533.1:0-1280 GCA_005879605.1 Deltaproteobacteria bacterium | reverse complement strand
CTCATCTTCCTTCACACCAAAAATCGGTGCCAGGTCGCGCACAATCAGAGTCCGGTAACGGATGCGCGGCAGCATATCCACATTAGCGAGTTCTTCGCGCTTCACATTGCTGGCATGGCTGACGAAACTTGCTGGCGTGAAATTGTCCGTCGTGTAGGCCAAATCCGCCACGTCGAAGAAATTCAACGTCATCGTCTTGCCGCTTGAAGGCACATCCACCAATGCGAGCGCAAAGGGATTCGACACATCGTTTAGCAGCAGTTCAACAATCACGCTCGCACAAATTTCCGCGGGGCGCGCATACGCGGGAAAGTTAGCCAGAATTACTGCTTGCCACTGTTCAAAACCCCACGGGACTTTGGGCGGTTCGACGCGCAGCGGACGTGACTTTTCCGCTTCGCGAATCACTTCCGCGTTTTGAACCAACCCGAGCAACTCCGCCCTAATGTCTTCCGGCGTCTGCGCATCGCGGCGTTCCAGCCAATCTACGCAATCACCTTTTGGCGGCAGGCCGGGAAGCTCAACGATCTGAACTACAGCGGGCGGCGACAGGCGAGAGACAATCTGGGCTACCGTCTGCGCGTAAGCTCGCCCTTCCACGTCATTATCAGGCAGGATAACAACCTCACAGCCCGCGAGCGGCTGCCAGTCCGCTTTGTTTGCAGACTTCGCGCCATGCGCGCTGGTAGTCACAAGCAATCCGAGCGTCGCCAACTCGCACGCGCATTTTTCGCCCTCGACAATAAACACGGGCTCACCTGGCCGGGCCGGCAACTCGCCCGGTGGATCTTTGACGATCCAGCCGGAACCATTTGGAGAGAACGGGCGAAAGTCCTTTTTGTCGGCGTCATCAAATCGCACAACAACGAAATGTTCATTGCCGCTGCGATCGTGGTACGAGTCGCGCCGTGTGGCGCGCATCTTAATCTTTCGTTCTACAATCGCAATCGCGTCATCAAGTGTCCTAAATGTCGCTGTCGATCTCGTTTTCGGTACCGATTGCGCGACGCCATTTGATCCGTTCAAAGGTTGACCGAGCCATTCAGCCGCTTCGCGCAACGCACCTTTGAAATCCACATTGCGGGCCTGCATCCATAGATCGAGAAGGCTTTGCGAATGTTTTCCTGATTCTGCGAAGTCGCCGCACAGACCAGTTTTCGCGCCAGCGATACAGATTTTGAAAGACTTGCCTGGTTCGCCGTCGATGCTGCCAACGCACCAATGTGCTGCTTCGCGGTGTCCATCCGGGAAAAGATATTGAGCAAGCGCGGCGATACGCT
>VBKE01000386.1 GCA_005879605.1 Deltaproteobacteria bacterium | reverse complement strand
AAAACTTTGTTGACGCGCAGCGCCTCAACCGCGTCCGAGCGCAAGCCGGCCTCGCGTCCGCGAATCTCGTGGCGCGTCCACGGAAAGTGCGCGCCCATCTCGCGCGCGGTGGCGAGGATTACCAACTCACGGTCTGTCGCGGCCAGAGCGCCCTCGGAACGAAAGTAGGTCTCGACGGCGGCGATGCGCTCCGCGAGCCTAGGCACGTGAATCAGCGCCCCAAACGGCCCGCCCGTACTGCGGCCACTCATAACGCGGTCCCAGATGGCCTGATTTTCGGTCGAAAGCTTGTCGCGGCTTATGGCGGGTAATCGACTCATGGTTCCTCCCGTTCATCTGAGTGTAATCGTAAGATAAACACGATTGTCCTACGAAGAAGTCAAATCGTCAGGGCGCGCTACTCTCCCATGACCTTCTTCATCAGACCGATCACTTCCGGCGGCTGGACCATCACTTCTTTTGCCAAGCTTTCCATCTCCTCGCCGCTAATGAGTTCAGGCTCCAGGCCCCTCTTCTTGGCTTCAGCGATGAGGTCGGGGCTGGACAATCCCTTGGCATAGCCCCCGCGCAGAAGTTTAACCTGCTCCGCAGGAGTTCCGGGAGAGGCAAGCATCGGGGCGCTGCCGAATTCGCCGGACCCTAACAGGGCGGTGGCTAGACGGCGGTTGGCGTCGGTGGTGCGATATTGATCCATCAGCTCATTGAGCAGCGGCGTCTCGGGTAGCCGCGGATCGCGCTTTTTGCCGGTTTGCACGAGGACGCGCACCAGGTTCTTGCTGCGCCAGGTATTGAACGGTTCCCGCCCGAAAAAGACCTGCACTGAGAAAGCGCGGCACTGCACCTCTCCTCTCTCCACGGCCAACTCGATTTCAGAGCCTCCCTGATAGCCTGTTACGAGATTGAATTTTGCCCCGATGGTTTGTTCAAGCAACTTTGGGAAGTAGTAGCCGGTATTTCCCGTGCCGGTGACCCCGCACTTGGGTGGCACGGTCGCGCTCCGGACATCGTGGATGGTTTTGTACGGAGTGTTGGCCCACATATAAAGTAGCGCATTCGTGGGACTAGCGCTGCCGACCCAGGTGAACTTCGACCAATCGAATTGAACCTCCGAGCGCTTCATCAGCTGCTCGAAATATAAGGCTGCGTTAATCACTCCGATGGTCAAACCGTCGGGCTTGGCGATGTTGTAAACATAGTTCGCCGCTGTCATCGAGCCTGCGCCGGTCATAATTTGGACGATGGTCGCGGGATTACCGGGAATGTGTTTGGTCAACTGCGGCGCGACCAGCCGCGCCCATATATCATGCGCGCTACCGGCGGGGTAACCGACCACAAGTCTTATGGTCTTGCCTTGATAGTAAGGAGTCTGCGCGCTGATTTCGGAACTCCACACGAAGAGAACCAGCAAAAAAAGCCCGACCGGTTTCATTGGATACCTCCTGAACTTCCCCAGTCAAAGGAGCCGGGAATTTCGTAGCGCGTAAAATAAAGCAGATTGATGACCGCCGTCAAGGCGGAAAACAATCCGGTGATGATGAGCGCGAGATCGCTGACTTCCGGCGGCGCGTATGACTGTTTCAACCAACCAGAGCCGGCGCGGAAGCGTTAAGTCCCGGGCGGGAATAGATAGCTCGATGGAACGGATTTGGAAGCAGCTTCCGAGCCGTAGATGACGGCGATTTCCTGGTGCGACTGAAGCACCAATTTTCTCGGATCGCCGGTCACTGGTTTTCCGTTGGAATAAACTTTCAGCGTGTCTGCCCCTTTGCTGCAATACCCGCCGACACAATCCTTGGTGAACCGGACTCCCCAGATGTCGAAGAACTCACCGAGGGTAAAATCGCGCACTTCGTCGGACTCCACATGAATGATGCCGGTCTCATCGTGCGTATGGACGGGCGAGATGAAGGGGGAAGTGTAGTTGATGCCGATATCGGCCGGCACGGGAACCTGCGTCCCGTTAACAATGAGGTCGAGATGCTGATGGATGTGGAGCGCGTTTCCTTCGGCCGAGAGCGCGGGAAGATGAATCGCTTGCAGACGGGCAAGAAGATTTTCGACTTCCGCTATCCAGGGCGTCGGTCCCGTTTGAATTCCCGGAAGCTTGTTCGGGTCGGTATCATTCTGCGCGGCCCCGCCTTGGGAAATAAATGCCTGTGACATGAATAAGGCAACCAGAGCAATGGCTCCAACCATGATCCCGGCGGACTTGGTTTTAGATTTGGCACTTAATTTCATGGCGCGACAGATTACACGACGGCAATACGGTTGCCAAAATTTCTTAGGATCTACCGGCAAAATAGTTATAAAGCCAGCCGAACACGGCGCCCGCGAGACCACCGGAAATAACCGCGTACAGCACACCGATAATAATGCTGACCGGAACCTCTACCGGGTTGTACCCCGGATACAGAGACATCATCATCGCAAGGTAAGCCCCGCCGTACGGAGGCAAAATTGCATTGAGAAGGGAAACAAAAAGAAACGACAGGCCTTGCAGAAGCGCTCCAGCAAAAATTAAGGCCCCAAGAGAAAGCTTCACTTATTCCTCGTGGTTACCAAGTTGATCTTGCGAGCATCCTACTATGTCTCATCGGCGTATCCGAAACAACGAGATCGTAATCTTGTCCCGCCCCCTCTTTTACGCAACCCGCATTCGACTCTTAAACCTTTGTGTAGTTAGCGCTTTCTCTTCCGCCACTGGACTTGGCAAACTTTTTAGCGCCGTAGCCTTTGACGTTAAAGCTGCACTTTCCGAGGCGCTCGATCTCGATCTCCAAAAGATCTCCGCCGTTAAACGGCCCAAGGCCCGGATGATAGGTCCCCGTGGCGATGACGTCCCCTGGGCAAAGCTGGACATACTTGCTGAGCCAAGCGATTTGGTCAGGAATCTTGTAGGCCATGTATTCGGTGTTGTAATTCTGCCGCGCCTCTCCAGCAACCCAGGATCTTACCGTGAGATTATGAACATCGGGGACTTCGTCTTTCGTCGTAATCCATGGGCCGAGCGCGGCGTGGGTATCCTGTCCCTTCGGTAGAAACATGGTCCGGCGAGTCAATCCCCGCACCGAGATATCAAAGAACGGCGCGTAACCGAAGACATAATTCATCGCCTCGGCTACACTGATATTTTTCCCCAATTTGCCAATCACGAAAGCGATCTCCGCCTCAGGATGAAACCCCGTCACGGGTGGGATGTCCGGGAGTTCGATGGTGCCGCCCGGCCCAACCAGCTCGGGGGACTTGTAAAAGTACTCGATCGCAAGATTTTCAGGGATACGCTCGGGACGGTCGGTGTAGTTCACAAACGCGGCGAGACATTTGTTCGGCTGCGGTATGGGCGCGAGCAGTTTGACCGTGTTCAATGGCACGCCGTTTTCTCGATCCACGCTCCGCTGAAATTTATCTCGGTAATGCTCAAAGCCCTCGATCACCTCTTCAATGGCGCGCTTTGGACCTTTTTCCACGCGGTAGGAGATTTCGCCGCTCACGTCCACGACCCGGTCTTCCCCTTTGAGCACTCCGATACGATCATCGTTGAAGCGCAAAATTTTCATTGCGGTTCCTCCGATTTAATTGCATCGGTTCTACATTTCCCTAGTAACCAATTCAAGAGCCGAGATGACTCGACGATGGCGTGACGAAATCACCGGCCTTCTCTTGGCGCCGGAAGCTCATCACGAAATTGACAAAGTCGATTGCACGATCTAAGAATGAGCCCGTTGGTGCGGGCGAATCGCTGTTCAAGCGCTCCGAACCTAAGGGAGAACATATGGCGAAAGTTACGTCGTTGGGTCACATGGGTTTTTATGTCCGCGACATCGAGCGATCCGTGGCGTTTTATCGGGATATCCTGGGCCTACAAGTCAGCGACCGCAGTCCGAGGGGCGCCGTGTTCATGACGGCGCAGGACCGTTTGGCCGAACACCATGAATTATACTTGGCGCCGGGCCGCGACGACAGCGGTGATGTTAAAGTTCTCCAGCAAATTTCCTTTCGCTGCGCCCATCTCGCCGACGTCAAAGAATTTTACCGAATCTTTTTGGAGCGCAACGTGCCGATCCAGCGGGTGTGGACCCACGGCAATACCGTCAGTATTTATTTTGCAGACCCCGACGGGAATTCGGTTGAAGTATACTGGCCGACCGGCATCGATGTGCCTCAGCCCTTTGGCAAGCCCATGGACCTCACGAAGTCAGAAGAAGAAATACTCGCGCGCGTAAAGCGGTTAGTGGCGGAAAGCCGAGAGACGAATTAATAGATAGAAAATTGGAGTAATGGAGTGCTGGAGTATTGGACAACGGAAGCATCCTTCCATATTCATGCCTCATTCTCATTGCTTCACTCCGTACGTGCTG
The DNA here is from genome assembly GCA_005879605.1 of Deltaproteobacteria bacterium. Taxonomy (GTDB): domain Bacteria; phylum Desulfobacterota; class Binatia; order UBA9968; family UBA9968; genus DP-1. The sequence goes on along the minus strand of VBKE01000386.1, from coordinate 4,189 downwards.
TAAAGCCGATTGATAAAGCCACTCTCATCGAGCCTTTTCACAATACGGTCATCGATTAAGTCTTCAATTTTAATATTCTCGAGCTTCGGATTGCGCGTTTTCATCAGGCGCTGCATGTTGCGCATGCCTTCCACGGAAGGGAAGGGCTTTTTCTCGATGGCCGTCAGCAGATCTTGATAACCTTCCTCAGCTACAGCTAGGTCGGCAATCCTCAGGTGCTGCATAATCGTCTTGAGAACGACAGGTTTATTCTTCGGGCTCAAGACAAAGGCTATCGATTCCATCAGGCCTTTGAGAATGCCTTCCAGCGACTCCTGATGCCTCTGAATGAAAACAGTTTTCGAAACCAGCCCCAGACCGACGTATGGTATGTTGGCCTGGCTCAGCTCAGCCAGAATAGTGAATCCCTTTTGTTTGAGCTTGCGGCTGAATACGCCGTCAAGCGCAGTTGCATCGATTCTGCCGGTTTCTAGCGCCTGCGCCAAAACCCTTTGGTCACCCACTTGGAGCATATTGATATTGTCGCGCTGCGGGTCCAATCCCAAATACTCCATGCCGAGCACAGCTCCCATCCATAGCCCGCCGCCAAAGGCCTGGATGCCGAAGCGCTTGCCGCGCAGATCCTTGGGACTTTTTATGCTCGGCGCCGATACGAGGTCATAGCCCACCCGGGCATTGAGCGCAGCGACCATTTTCACGTCGAGCCCTCCCACGGCCGCGCCCATTAACGCGCCACCTCCAGTAACGGCGATATCGATATCACCGGAGGTGAGGCCGCCGATCAGGACGGGGATTTGGCGAACTAGAACCAGCGTAGAGTCAGAGCCGTACTTAGCAAAGAAATTTTGCTCCTGGGCAACCCAGAAAGGAGCGATCCGCGCATTCAAAGCGCCATGGGCGATGACGACCTTCGGCGAAGCCGAGGCCGCCTCGCCAAACATGCTATTGCACAAAAAGCCCGATAGCAGAGCGAAGAGAGCGGCGAGTTTCAACGCCCTATTTCCTGGACTCATGGCCATTTCTAAGCAGAAACTATCCGACATGGTGCGCTTGTGTCAAAAGTAGCTAAGGCGCGAGCGGGATGAAAGATCACTCGTCTGCCGCAAAGGCGTAAAACGTCAAACCTGCTCCAATGCCTTTGCGAGATTTATCAGCAGCTCTTCGATGTCGTCGAGGGAATTGAAGCGGGGCGAGCCGCCGAGATGGGGGCTGATGATGACATTGCGAAATTTGAGCAACGGGTCGTCGGCTGACCCAGGCTCGTCATAGAAAGTGTCGAGGCCGAAGCCGCCCAGGCGTCCCGAAGCGAGCGCCTGGCGCACAGCTTCGCGGTCGATCATTTGGGGTTGGGAAACGTTGATGAGCAATGCGCCCGGCTTAATGATTGCGAGCTCGCGCCGGCCGATGAAGCCATGGGTCGCCGGGCTGCGCGGTAAATGAATGCTCACGCAATCCGAGCTGGCGAGCAATTCATCGAGCGCACAGTAGCTTGCGCGGTAGCGCTCTTCAATCTTCCCCGGAAGGCGATGGCGTTGCGCGTAGACGATGCGCATCTCCAAGGCCGCGGCCCGCAGCGCCAGCTCGCGTCCGATCTCTCCCAGCCCGATGATCCCGAGTTGTTGGCCGTAAAGTGTCTTGAGTCCGGTGATGCGCGCCCAATTGCCGTTGGGCGTGTGTTCGCGCTCGTAACGTGTCGGCGCATAACCCGCCGCGCGCAATTGCTCCTCGCTAATCAGATTGGCATTCTGAGTGAGCTGTCGGGCCAGCGCGAGCATCAAGGTAAGCGCCTGTTCGGCCGTCGAAATATTGGCGCGGCGCCTGATCGTCAATACTTGAATACCAGCCCCAGCGCAGGCCGCGGGATCGATGTTTCGCGTAGTGGCGCCATACTTTTGGACGATCTTGAGCGTATTTCCGGCCGCCGCAATTTCTCTCGCGCCGACGGCCAAGGATTCCACCACGACGGCCCGGGCGCCGGGGAGATTCGCGAGCAATTCGGCTTCATCGTCCACGAGCCGGACAGCCGCGGGATAAAGATGTTGCGCGCCAGCGCGCACACGCTCGCACCAGCCGGCAAAGTCCGGCAAATCATGCACGCAGAAGTGGGAAAATGCCGCGAGTCTTTCGGCGGGCGCGGCCGGATCGAGTACGACCTGAATCAAGCGAAGGAAGGAATCATTCTCGACGACTAATTTGGGGCGGGATGATGAATCCATAGAAGGATAAAATCGCGTTTAAAGTTCAAAGTTTAAGTCTGTCCTGAGCGAATGCGAAGGATCTGGATCCCTCGGGGGCCTCGGGACAAGCATTGAACCCGGAAGGTTGAACTTTTTCCTAATAGAGTGCTGAAAAACTGCTTTCGCAGGCTGCTCAAAAAAACCTCAGAAGCGAGGCGCGCAAAGATCGATGAGCGGAGGCGTACTCTTGTCGTACGTTGACGCAAAATCGGTCGAGCGCAACGAAGCATATGAGTCTTTTTCAGCAGTCTGCTAGGGCTCCGGATCGACCTTCAGCGCCTTCAAAAACCGTGTGAGCATGTTGTAGGCGCCGATGAGCATGGTGAGTTCAACGACCTGCCGCTCGCTAAAATGCTTTCTGACGTCGACGAACACGGCGTCCGGCACATCGATGTCTCGTGTCACCGCGTCCGTATAAGCGAGCAGCGCGCGCTGCTTCTCGTCGAACAGATCCGACGGTTGCCAATCGGACAGGGCGGCCACCTGCTCTGGCGTGAGGCCTTCCTTCAGCGCATACGCCGGCCCATGCGCGCGAATAACGTATTCGACGTTATTCAGAATCGCGACTCGGATCACCGCCAGCTCGCGACACTGTCCGTCGATCTCAGTGCCGTAGCGCACGGCCTGATTAAGATCGAACCAAGCGCTCGCCAATGCGGGGCTGTGCAGCATCAAGCGGTAGATGTTGATCAGCCGGCCGCCTCGTGCGCCTTTGATCTTAGCGATGAGTTCGGAGAGTTCCGGATGCTCTTTTTCTTCGACCAGCGGTACACGCGCCATATGGTTCCTTTTTAAAATAAGAGTCTTAGAAGTTACTTATCCCAAGGAATGGCAATCGTCCAGATCAGAAATATTCACCCAAGCCAGGCAGCCTCTTTAGGTTCGGCAGAAACCAGCAACGGACTAAGGCTGAGCCAGCCAATCAAGACCGGATCAGTTTAAGAATTGTCAGAGTTGACGAACAGAAGTCTTTGTCATGAGCGACGTTGTTTTGCCGTCGCTGAGGTCCTTAGAGGAAGGACCGGCGCTGGGAGGTTTCGCTGCTAAGGCTGTTTTCGAATCCGCGCTACTACAAAAAGCTCGGCTACAGGCAAGTCTCTGAGGTATTGACAAGCACGTGAAAGTTAGGGATAAGAGCGCGGCTGGGTAGGGGTTCGGGGAATAATAATGACAACAAGGAGGACACATTTATGAATATAAGATGGTTAGCCAGTTTGCTAGTTTTTCTGATCGCGGGTCTGGGCTCGTCCGTGCTGGCGGGAGCTGCTCAGTTTCCGCAGGATGCGACCTTTACGACGCTTATTACTACGCCTCGAGCAATTGAGGGATTGACCGGAGATAATGCGGGAAACCTTTATACAGGAGGCGTTGCGATCCCCTCTCTAGGCGATACGTTCTGTCCTGTCTGGAGGATCAACCCGTCCAGCTCCCCCCCATCTTTGATTTTGGTCGGCAAGCTCCCCACGCCTTGCACTCCGCTTGGAATTGCATTTAACGACATAGGAGATCTTTTTGTTGCTGATGGTGCTAACGCGAAAATCTGGATCTTTACCCTTAATGCCGGAACACCTTTTACTGCGATTATCTTTGTTATAGGGGTTCCAGGAGCTAACGGGGTTGTTTTTGACCGAGATGGAAATCTTTGGACCAGCGATGGGGTTACGGGTCAAGGCAGAGTGTGGAAGATAACCGGCGATGGAGCCAATTGTACGCCCCCGAACCCGATTAACTGCGTCGAGGTATTTCGCATTCAGCCGATGGCGAACGAAGTCAACCTCGTGAGCGGCGTCGGTGGAGTTGGACGCGATGTCCGCGCGCTCCCGCCTGGTGTTATATTAGTGACAGCAACAACTCGCAACGCGGAACTTAACACCGTCTGTCCAGCACCATTCACTACTCCCTGTGCTCTCGGTTCCCAACCCCTTGTAGCCAACGGCTTAGCCTTCAACAAG
>VBKE01000540.1 GCA_005879605.1 Deltaproteobacteria bacterium | reverse complement strand
GCGTCTACCACTTTTTCCAGCATCCTCAGAAGTCCCTTCATTTCCGACTTATGCTTGAGCCAATACCGAGTCTCTTTGCCAGAAGTATCGTATCGCACTACATCCGCCGCTCGCAGCTTCCCCAGATGAATACTGATTGTGGAAACCTGGCGCCCGATCAGTTTGGCCAGTTTGCTTGGCGTCAACGATCCGCCGGCCTCCAGTAGGAT
>VBKE01000539.1 GCA_005879605.1 Deltaproteobacteria bacterium | reverse complement strand
TAAAAGTGAACCGTTTTTGAGAAATTTAAAATTTAAAAGTGAACTCCTTATGAGAGCCATGTTCGAGACCAAGATCGAGGTCTAGTAGTTATCTCTTATTTGATTAAGACGTTCACTCCTCCTCAGGCAAAAGAAATGTTCCACCATTATCTGACCTGTTGTCTGGCTTTCACCAGCCCGAAACAGCCGGCTGAAAGGGAGTTCAGTTTTAATTTTTAAACAGTTCACTTTTAAATTTTAGCCAACAGCCATATTTGCATGTTTTGATAATTCTCAAAAAGTCAAAATGAAGCTTTGCGGAGGCCTCCTCATTCTTTTTTGAGAACTTCCACGTTTCGAGAATTCCCGAAACGTCGAAATGAGATCTATTTCTTACGTTTCTTCAGTCCTCTCCTCGATAAACTTCCAAAAGGTTGAAGAGGTTTGAAGCACTACGTGCTCCCAGTCCTTTCCCTCAACTCCAATCATCACGGGGGCTGGCTTGCCACGACGCGTGATGACGACCTGGCCCTGTTGGGACATATCCACACATTCCTTGATTTTTTTCTGAAGGTCACGAGCTTTTACTGTCTTCAAAATATCCTCCGTCTTGGTTCCTCGTGGCTTTCTTCGAACGGATCGCACATAGACAACCGACTCATCAGCAGGTGAAACGTCATAAAAGACCCGGTACTCACCGACGCGCAGCTCCCGGATCGGCGCCACCGTCTGCCAAGGCGGAATCAGATTCTCCAGAAGCTTGCGATTCCTGGTGCTGGTGTCGGGTTCATGAGCAAGCTGTTCCTCAATCGGATCTAGGATCTGATTTCTGTAATAAATTCGGATGCTTCTAAGATCTTCCTCAACGCCCTCAGCAAATCGGATCTCGAACATCTACATATCTTCGCCTATGCATTGCCGGGAGGCAACGGGCGATGTGATCGTGGTTCGGAAAAGTGACGTGCTCGGGTTACGGGGTTAGGGATTACAGCAAGGCAAAAAGAGCAAAGTGCGTGGAGCAAACAAAAACCGGAATTTCGACGTTTCGAAAAATCCTCGAAACATCGAAATAACTAAGATCGCTCTTTCAACCCGCTCAGGATAAAGGGTTCTGTTCTGAGCGATCTGATGGCTCCGACTCTCCGCGATGCTGGGGCGGCAGGGCAAGGACTTGGGGGCAAAGATCACGAATAAAGGATGAAGGCGACAGTTGGACCTCGCGCATTCTTAACGTACTCGCGAGAATCCGCGATTTACGACAGCTGGCAACACCTCATTCCGCTCGTCAGGGCCTCATGAAGGCGATCGGTCCGATGAACGATTCGGCGCTGGAGCGCGTATCGTCCGAATCGATCCCGAGCGCGAGCGCGTTAGGTTTGTCCGGCGTCTCGCCATAGATCCTCCGGAAGTCTTCGACGACATTGCGGCGCTCGGGGATCCATTTGCCGAGCCCGTCGGAGCCCGAGCGCACGACGATGTAAGTCACCGTGCCGAGCTTCTCGCTCTTGCAGATCGTGCCAACCGGCGCCGTCGAATCCCAAACGTAGCCGATGATGCGCGAGCGCACCGACTCCGGCGCGCGCAGCCAGGCGACGTAAACCTGGGCGGCCTCGTCGTCGGTCGACTTCTGGCAGGCATTGCCGCCGGAGGGAAGCGTTATGACCTTCCAGCTCCACTCGAGGATTGGCGTCTCATTGAGGTCGACCGACGCTCCGAGGTCGCGAATAATCGTCGAGGTCTCACCCTTGCTCCTGAGCCGCAGGACCCGCTGATCGTTGTCCGCAACGATCTCCAGGTCATAGACGGGCTGGCCCCAGTTCTGCCCCTTCCAGTCGCCGGGGACGCCCCGCGTACCGACCGGATACGAGCGCCAGTCCTCGACGGCAACGCGATTGGCCGCCCACGCGGTGGCAACCACGGCGAAGGCGGCGGCTAAAACGGCGAGGCGCTCGCGAGTCGATCTCATGGATTTGTGTCGCAGAGTTCAGTCAGCTGCCGTAGCCGCCCGCATTCCCTGGACGGCGAGGACACTTTTACCTAGCTTCTACGATATAGATTATCAAAATTCGCCACGATTCAAATAATTCTTTCAATAAACTTATAACTTTTCCGTGAGTTCATGATGCGAGTTTCCGGGAATTAAGGCGGGCCGATGGATATCTTTCCGTGATTTCATGATTTGCGGCGAAGGGCTTCCCTCGTTTAACGACGATGATGGGACGAAGCGGCCTCCGGCCGTTTATTTTTGATAGCAACGCTGGACGTCCAGCTCGCGACCGGAACTCACGGCCTGAAACTTCTCCCAGAACGCCTCGTCGACTTTCTTGAGCTCCGGGTTCTGTTTAGCAGCCCGGTAGCGCGTCAGCTGGCTGGGGCCGCCGTTATAGGCTGAGTAGGTCGCGCGGGCCAGGTGCCCTCCCGCTTGTTTATCTTCGTTTTTCTTGATCGCGTAACGGCTGAGATAGTAAAACAAGATCTCGCCGCCGGCGTTGCTGTTATATCCGATATCTCCTGCCAATTGTTTTAAGTCATAAAGGCTGCGCCAGGTGTTGCGGTTCACCTGCATCAATCCCAGATCTCCGGTGGCCGAGGTGAGGGCCGCCAGGCCCTTTCCCTTTTTGACGAACTGGCGCCAACAGCTCTCCTGCCACGCAGCGGTAAAGACGATCTCCCAGTAAAGCGGCTTATACTGTTCCGCGAGCTTGGATTTAGCCGCCACTTGGTCGCTCAACCCGGCGAGCAGAGTTCTCACCTCCAAAAGATAGGACTGGAGCTCATTCTCCTCCGGCACCCACTGATTCAATTTTTTTAAATCAAGCTCCGCCGCCAGCGCGACGCCGAAGGAGGCGGGTTGCAGG
>VBKE01000027.1:27874-31591 GCA_005879605.1 Deltaproteobacteria bacterium | reverse complement strand
CGAAGTCCCAAGCCGCCTAAGAACGAGCACGTGCTCGACGGATGAAGAAGAGCTCAAAGCCTCATCAGCGCCTGGTTTCAGAAGGACACTTTGTCCACGCCGATAAAAGCCATCTGCGGTCAAAAGAAACTTCGCCTCGCTGTCACGCAGGCGTCCCGCTACCGCTGCGGCGCCATAACCGGAAAACAAAGGAAGAATTATCCCGCCGAGCTTGATCACGGCAAAAAACGCCGCAACCGTCTCCGGCATCATGGGCATGAACAGTGCAGCCACGTCGCCCTTTTTCATGCCGAGCGCGCGAAGCGCATTCGCTAACCGGCAGACGTCGCGATGCAGTTCTTCATACGTGAGAACACGGACGGCGCCTTCTTCTCCTTCCCAACGAAGCGCCTCGCGGCGCCCGACTGGTGTGCCGCGCCATTTGTCCAGGCAGTTGTGGACGATGTTCATTACCCCGCCACAACACCACCGGGGCCATGCGATGCCCCGCGACGTATCGACAATTCGCTCGTACGGCACGTAGAATTCGATTCCGAGTTCTTCGAGCACCGCGCTCCAGAACCATTCGATCTCCTCCGTGGAGCGGCGCTGCAGCTCTTCGAGACTGCCGATGCCGTGGCGATCCATGAATTGTTTCAGCCGGCTCTGGGCAATGATTTCAGCGCTTGGCCGCCAAACGATATCGCCGCCAAATTGAAACTCAGCCATCGTTTTCTTCCCGTTGTTAATTGAAAGTCGAATTACTTAGCCAGAAAACCAACCCACTCGAATGAATCTCGCGTCCAAGTGATGCTACCATTGACAGGATTGAGTCAGCAAGCTAATCCTGCGCTTACATCCCCCATAAAAGCCACAGGAGGTGGGTCATGGCTAACGAATTCTCGGCAATGTCCCGGCGGGATTTTTTGTGCTTCACGGGAAAAACCGCTGCCGTTTCGACGGGAATCTTGTTATCGGGTTGCGCGCAAACAGCAACGCAGGCGACGGGAGACCCGGCCGCTGGTTTGGCGCGTGCCATTGACATTCACCATCACTATTTCCCTCCGGAGCTAGTCAACGAGATTAAACAGCACGCGAACGCGCTGGGGATCGAACATTTTGCGCCGAAGGATGGCGGAGAGAGCCCGCTCTCTATAAAGTTTCCGGGAGGCAACCGTCTCAATTTAGACCGTCGCCTGGCAGAGGTGGAAAACCGGTTACAAGTCATGAGCCAGGGAAAGGTCGCAATCGCAACGGTCGAAGTGCAAACCAGCGCGGTTGGTTACGAACTCGACGGCCACCGCGGAGAATCATGGTCGAAACTCTATAACGAAGCGATTCAAGCTCTAGTGAAGCGTCACCCGAATCGCTTCGTCGGCATCGCCACGGTGCCGCTCCAAGATCCGCCGCGGGCCGCTCGCGTCCTGGAGCACGCCATCCGCGACCTCAAACTCTCCGGCGTGACGATCGCCTCCAACGTCGTCGGCAAATATTACGACAGCAAAGATTTCGATCCTTTCTGGAAAAAGGCGGAGGAGCTGGATGTGCTAATGATCATGCACCCGGAATGGGTCGCGGGCAGTGATAAGATGGGTGGTTATGGGCTGCGCACCGTCTGCGGTAATCCGGCCGACACAACTTTGTCTGTCGGTTACATGATCTATAGCGGCGTGTTCGATCGCTTTCCAAAGCTCAAGCTCGCGCTGCTCCATGGCGGCGGGTTTTTTCCCTATCATCTGGGTCGCTTTGATCGCGGCTTGACCAGCGGCACCGGAGCCGGACCTTCTCGCGTCCCCGCTTCACAGCCTCCAAGCAAGTACTTAAAGAACCTTTACTTCGACAACCTCGTTTATCGCGTCGAAACTGTCGAATATCTGAAGCGCATGGTCGGAACAGAGCATGTCATGGTCGGAACCGATTATCCCTACGAGCTGGGCGACTGGATGGCGGCCGAAAAAATCGAACAGATGAATGCCACGGAGGCTGAGCGGGAAGCGATGCTGTATGGGAATGCGAAGGCTCTGTTGAAGATCCCGGCAAGCCAACGAGCATGACCTCTGGACGGCTAACCTCGTATCAAGTGGTTGGAAATTAGGCGGACACGCATATCCGAAGCCCGCTTTTGATATTTACGCAAAGATGAAGGACAAGGCTCCATACGACCATCCTGTTTATGAGGGAATGTCTGCTTAAATAGACGCGCGCATCGCGGCTGGTAAATTTTAGGAAGGATCTTTGAAGTTGCCTGTGGCACGCCCAAATGCAGCTCCTTACGGCTCCTGGAAATCGCCGATTACGGCTGACGTTGTCGCAGGTGGTGAGGTCGGACTTGAACAGGTGAGGCTCGACGGCGACGATGTCTATTGGATCGAGCGGCGATCCCAAGAAGGCGGAAGAAAGGTCATTATTCGCCGTTCCCCAGATGGACGAGTGACGGACGTTACGCCTCCGCCACTCAACGCCCGCACCCGCGTGCACGAATATGGCGGCGGAGACTATGCGGTTTCGGACGGCACAATTGTCTTCGCGAATTTTACTGACCAGCGCCTCTATGTCCAAAGAGTTGGCTCGCCTCCGCGGCCTTTGACCCCGGCTGCGAGCCTGCGTTACGCCGATGGACAGATCGACCGCCGGAGAAATCTTCTTTTTTGTGTGTGCGAGGACCATACCGGTCACGGGGAGGCGATCAACACCCTGGTGAGCATAGATCTCCAGGGTGGCGGTGCGGGAAACGTGCTGGTGTCAGGAAATGATTTTTACTCCTCACCACGCCTCAGTCCGGACGGCTCGCAACTGGCCTGGCTGACATGGAATCATCCTAACATGCCGTGGGATGGTACTGAGCTTTGGGTGGGCAAACTGAACGAAGACAAATCGATAAGTGATAGGGTGCGAATCGTCGGTGGAATAAGTGAGTCTGTCGTCCAGCCGGAGTGGTCACCTGAGGGCACGTTGTACTTTGTTTCTGATCGTACCGGCTGGTGGAATCTTTACCGATGCCGCGGTCGCAAAGTGGAACCGATCTGTCCGATGGATGCTGAATTCGGTGAACCGCAGTGGGTTTTCGGTAACGCTCTGTACGGGTTCGACTCTGAAAGTCGGATCATCTGTAGCTATGCGAAGGATGGTAAATGGTACTTGGCGAGCATTGACACGGTGACCGGAGAACTGAATACGGTTGAAATACCCTATTCGGCAATTTCCCGAATTCAGACAGGTGGCGGTCGAGTCGTTCTCATTGCAGCCTCATCGACCGAACCTACATCTATTGTCTCTTTGGACCTGGCAACGCGCGATCTGGAAGTTTTGCGTCGCTCCAGAGAATTAACTGTCGATGCCGGATACCTCTCCGCGCCGCGAGCCATTGAGTTTCCGACGGAACAGAGTCTAACAGCCTACGGTATTTTCTATCCGCCGCAGAATCGAGATTACGTTGGGCCGGCAGATGAAAAGCCGCCACTTTTACTCATGAGTCATGGCGGGCCAACTTCGGCTACTTCCACGTCGCTGCGGTACACGGTTCAATACTGGACGAGTCGAGGCATCGCTGTTCTCGATGTCAACTATGGAGGAAGTTCGGGCTATGGCCGAGAGTACAGAGAACGGCTCAAGGGGCAGTGGGGAATTGTCGATGTGGATGATTGCGTCAATGGCGCCCGGTATCTTGTGGAAGCCGGAGCAGTCGATGGCAACCGACTCGCCATTAGAGGGGGAAGCGCCGGAGGATATACGACCCTC
>VBKE01000027.1:0-27793 GCA_005879605.1 Deltaproteobacteria bacterium | reverse complement strand
CGTGGAACGATCGCCGATTCATTTCACCGACCGGCTGGCTTGTCCGATGATTCTCTTCCAGGGCTTGGAGGATAAGGTGGTTCCGCCCAAGCAAGCGGAGGAGATGTTTGAAGCAGTGCGCGCCAAGGGGCTACCAGTGGCATATCTTACTTTTGAAGGCGAGCAGCACGGTTTTAGAAAAGCTGAGAATATCAAGCGTGTGCTTGAGGCGGAGTTGTACTTCTATTCCAAAGTGTTCAAGTTCGAACTGGCCGATCCTGTGGAGCCGGTCAAAATCGAGAATCTTTGAGCCGAATCTTCCACGTCCGAGAGCTCAACGGTTACGATGAAATACGGTTGGTCTCTGAATCTCTATGAGAAAGAAATCTGATCACAGCAAACGAGATCGTCTCGCTCGTCGCAACACGATGAACGACCTCGATCGCGCACGCGAATACTACGCAGAAGAGCTCCGCGCCGTAGCCAATATTCAATCAGAAGCGGTCGTGAAAGCATTCGCCAAGGTTCCGCGCGAGCATTTTCTCGGGCCTGGACCCTGGAAAATATTGAGTCCTGGATTTGAGTATTGGACAACCAAGGATGCTGATCCGAAACATCTGTACCACAACGTTCTTGTGGCGATCGATGCGGAGCGGAAACTCAACAACGGGCACCCTAGCTTTCTTGCCTTTTTAATCGAGCAACTGGAACTGCAGGCGGGAGACCATGTGGTCCATGTTGGTTGTGGGACGGGATACTACACAGCCGTCATGGCCGAGGTCGTAGGATCTATCGGCAACGTCACGGCTTATGAGATTGATGCCGGACTCGCTTGAGCGCGCTCGCGGAAATCTTAGTTATCTGCCTCATGTTGAGGTCATTGCAGGCGACGGAGGTGAGATTGATCCGGGGCCGAGCGATGCAACACTGATTAATGCTGGCGCCACACATCTTCACCCGGTCTGGCTGGACGCTCTACGGCTGGGTGGAAGACTGCTTGTGCCACTCACGGCCGCTGAGGAGGCTAATGACCCTCAATGGGGCCGAGTACTTAAAGTTGCACGTCAGCCTCGCGGTTTTTTTGCCCATTTTATTTCCGAAGTCGGGATCTTCCCTTGCTCAGGCGCTCGTGATCCAGAGCTCAACGACAAGTTAAACGAGGTGTTTAAACGAGGTGACTGGAAATCGGTTCAGTCGCTCCGCCGGGAGCCGCACCAACCAACCGATACCTGCTGGCTTCACAGCAAGAGCTTTTGTCTGTCAAAGTTGCGGAATAATAGGTGCGCCGAGTGTCGAAATGAAAACCGTCCACGACCCCGTTGAGATTCTCCAAAGAGAAATCCAAACGTGGGGTACCCCTTTCGTCGAGCTGGACTGCTTCGGCACGGACAGGGCCGAACAGATTGTGCAGATGATGGATGAGTTCTGCCGAACGTATCTGCATAGCAAGCTCCGCGGCTACCTGTTCTACGGATCGAGTGTCGGGAGTGCGCATGGGGTCCAGCTCGAAGACGGTCGCGAGCTTGTCATCAAAGTTCGTCCGCCTCCGGAAACGAATCCCTATCTCAGTCATGATCGCACGACACTGGGAAGTGTCTGCCGGGTCATGAACTGGTTGGCCGACAGGAGCTATCCTTGTCCCAAGCCAATACTTGGGCCAACTCTATTAGCAAAAGGGCTTGCGACTGTCGAAGAGTTCTTGGATCGGGGCCGGCGGGGCAATGGTTTCGAGCCGGAGTGCCGAAAACTAATCGCTACAGGGTTCGCAGAGTTGATCGAACTTCTCAGATCTTTCCCAGGTGAAGTTTCGTGCTTGAAGCACTTTCAGCGCAGTGAATGTCTATACGCTCAGCCGCACAGCAAGTTGTTCGATTTCGAAAAAACAGCTAAAGGCGCGGAGTGGATTGACGCCTTCGCCGATCGAGCGCGTCGACTCGAATCCCATGAAGGCAAGCCGGTGCTCGGACATGCGGACTGGCGAGTCGAGCACTTGCGTTTTCGGGACGGACGAGTCGTTGCCACTTACGACTGGGATTCCTTGGCGTTCTGTCCAGAGACTGAATTGGTGGGTATCTCTGCTCACGGTTTCACGGCGGATTGGACGCTGGAAACCATCCGGCGCGTCCCGACTGCGGATGATATTCGCGCTTATGTTGCGGATTACGAGGAGGCGCGCGGCCGCCCATTTTCCAAGCGCGAGAGAAGATCATTGTTTGCCACTTGTGTTTATTGCATTGCCTATGGCGCGCGCTGCACGCACTCTCTCGAGCCTCAGAAAGTAGAATGGGAAGAAAACACTTGGCCGCATCTCTTGAAAACACAAGGTGAAGTGCTTTTACATGAGGGAGATAGGTAATAGGCTCATCAATACATGAATTACAGCGCGGTCATCTTCGATTTATTTGGGACATTGGTGGATGACTTTCCGTCGTCCGTCGGCGAAATGCATAAGGAGCTCGCCCTGGCCCTTGCCGTACCTTATGAACAGTTCATTCCCTTGTGGAGTCAAACGACGGAGATGCGAATAACCGGCGCCTTTGACACTGTGGAGGCCAACATAAAGTACGTTTGCGATATCATGAACGTGCATCCGCGAGCTGAACAAATTACGAAAGCAGTTGAGATCCGGATGAAATACGTAAGACAGGCGCTGCAACCCAGGCCGGCTGCCATCGATACACTGACCCAACTCAAGACCCATACCCATAAAACAGGTCTCCTGAGCAATTGCTCAATCGAGATACCCATTCTCTGGCAAGAAACAGCTTTTGCCAATTTAATTGACACACCTACTTTCTCCTGCCGAGCACACTTCAAGAAACCAGATCCTCGCATCTATCATCTCGCATGTGAGCGCCTCGGCGTCACGCCTGACTCTTGTCTGTATATCGCCGACGGAGAAAACTACGAATTAGCCGCTGCCGCTAACGCCGGTTTGCACGCCGTGCTGATTCGAACACGCTCAGACGAACCTAATAGTGGGTTGCATCAGGAAGCCAGAGAATGGCAGGGGGTCACGATCGCTAGTTTGCCTGAGGTATTACAACTGGTAAAGCGCGAAGGGCTGGATTAACGATGAAAAAGAGTCATGTAATCGAGCTCGAGCCCAAAGCCCGTATTCTTGAAAGGGCGAAAAAATATGTTGAATCCGTCGAATCATTTCTTGACGACGGCGATCAGGGCGTTGCTCTGCTGCTGAGGGCTATGAAGCACGCGGACAGGGATCTTAAACGCGAGATCATGTTCGTTCTCGGAACTTTTGCCAAAGAGGAGTTTGCTTGGCCTCTGTACGATCTGATGACCGACCCTTTGGAGTTGCCGGAGGTGCGAAATGACGCCGCGATCCAGTTGAGTGTGATCGGTCCATTTTTAAAAGAACCTCAGCCGCTCATCGACCGATTGTTGAAAGAGGCCAACAGCTCGGATGTCGAACGGAGACTTCATGCGACCTTCGCGTTGGGTTGGAAAGAAAATTGTCAGGCAGCGATTCCTTTGATCGAACGGCTGTATGACGGCGATGTTCAAGTTCAGCAAACAGCTGTCAACGCTCTTTGCAATCTCAAGGACGACAGGATCTTGGACCTGCTTCTGGACCGACTCGAGCACGGTCCTTTAGAGCAGAAAAGGACCATCCTGTTCAATCTATGGCGATTTGATTCCAAGGGAGAACGAGTTAAGGAGGTCTATCTCAAATACTTGGAGCACGAGAACTCTGATATTCGCTTTAACGCTCTGGTCTGTTTAGGGCCGATAACCGGGTCCCGAGACTATATCGAGGTGTACCGGAAATGTCTGAAGGACAAAGACGGTCGGACTCGAGAATTGGCATTGAAAAGGCTGGCCGAAGAAACGGAGAGCGCTGATCTGACGTCGTTCAGACCGGAGATCGAAGCCTTTCTCAATGACCCGGATATGAACATTAAAAAGCTCGCTCTGGAGATACTGAGAAAAGATCGCTGATTACTTTGTGATCTGAGTTGACCATCGCGTTTTGACTGCCTATGGCCGCAGAGTTAAAAAAGCGAATCTGATCATGCTGGTCCTATGTTAAATGCCACGGCTCGGTTGATCCGCTCGGATGCGTGGATGACGGAATGTCTCCGTGCGGTCGAGCGCTTGAAGCTTCCTGACTGGTACATAGCCGCTGGATTTCTAAGAAACGCCATCTGGGATCTTTTACATGAGAAGACGACCCGCACGCCGTTGAATGATGTGGATGTGGCCTATTATGATCCTGCAAACCTCAGCGAGGTTAGCGAACAGAAGTTCGAAGCCGCGCTGCAAGCACGCCTCCCCGGAGTCAAGTGGCAGGTCCGGAATCAAGCCCGAATGCACATTCTCAACGACCATGCGGCCTATCGAGACACCGAACATGCCATGGCGCATTGGCCCGAAGTTCCTCCCTGCGTGGGCGTTCGAATAGAACCGGATGAGAGCCTGAAAGTCGCCGCGCCTTACGGTATCGAGGAGAACTGGTCGCTTCGCGTCGCTCCCAATCCACTGGTCCGATATCCGGCTAGCTTGTACAACGACCGCATCTGCAACAAACGGTGGTTGGAACATTGGCATAAGTTACAAATCGAATGGGCTCGTAACCCGTGATCAGGTCTCGCCAAGCAGGCAAAGGCGGGGAAAGGTAGCATGTGACCGACTTGGATCTTTTCAAGAGCGAATGGAAATTCACGCGGGGATTAACCCTAGAGCTTCTCGACTCGCTCACTGATGCTGAGTTAGGCGAAGCTCCCGGGCCTGACGTGGGGCCGTTCTGGAAGCAGTTTCGCCACGTCGGCCGGCTTCAGGAGTGTTACCAGGAGGCTTTGAATAGTCGGAAGATCAGGTTCGACTACAAAAATAAACGCTATCGAGGCGGTTGTTCTAAAAATGCTCTACGAGCCTATCTCCGAGCACTGGACCGAGAATTGGTGCAGGCTGTCGAGCGAGTGGATTGGAATGCGACCATCGAGTGGGAAGGTGAAATGGCCGGCGTCTTTCAGCACTTGATGCGCATGCTTGGGCACGAGACTCTACATCACGGGCAGTGGATTATTTATGCCCGGCTTATGGGAAAGAAGTTGCCTCCAGGCTGGAAAGCATGGGGAGTTTAGCAGACGCTGTTAACGACACGAGGAGTATTCATATGCTCAGAGAACCGCAGCTTGATAAACCGGCCGCATGGAAACAGCACTTTCGAGCCGCCGTGATTGCAAGCGCGCGGATCGCTCGGTTGGATCCGACACGGGGCTTGGTCGTGAGCAACCGATCGGGCGTATATCAACTTTATGCCTGGGATGTGCCGACCGAGGAACTCCAGCAACTAACGAGTAAACCAGAAGGGATGCCTTTTGGTGTCATCTCGCGAGACGGCCGGTATACCTCGGCCTTGCGGCTTTTGAGCTCGTTTTTATTTGGACTGTGATCGCTCGCTGTCCTGCCTCCAATGCCATGAAAGCGCTTCTAAACAGTTGACTTGCAACTCACCTTCGGGCAGATGAACCTATTCGTTTCCTAGTATCTTCTGATAGAGTAGTTACCTCCGCTGGAGAGACTCGTGCAGATACAAAACACATTTAGCGCGCCGTCTCCGCAACCTGAGGAATTCCTGCAGCCCCAGGGATTCCTGTCGGTAGCGAAGAACGTTGGCATCAAGGACGAAACGCTTGATTTGACCGTCATACACTCGACCGTGCGCGCGCGTGCGGCGGCCATGTTTACTCGTAGCCGCTTCCCTGGAGCGCCGGTGATCGTTGGCAGGAGACATATCGCCAACGGTTTTGCTCAGGCTCTTGTCATCAACAGCAAGAACGCCAACGTAGGGATGGGCAAGCAAGGGATCGACAACGCGATCGAAACCTGCCGGATCGTCGGCGAAGAGCTCGGCGTCGACCCCTATGACGTTCTGCCATTTTCTACCGGTGTGATTGGCCGGGCGCTGCCGATGGACAAGATTCGCGCGGGATTGCGCGGCATTCGCAGCCAATTGAAACTCGACAATCTCAAGCTCGCAGCGGAAGCGATCATGACCACGGACAAGTATCCGAAATATTTCTCCTGCCGGGTCGGCCCGGCGGTGATCGCCGGCATCGCCAAGGGCGCCGGCATGATCGAGCCCAACATGGCGACGCTGCTCGTGTATTTGATGACGGATGCAGAATTGCCGAGGGCAGCGGTGCGCCCCATGTTGCGCCGCTTGGTCGATCGAACCTTCAATTGCACGAGCATCGACACGGATACGAGCACGAGCGACACGGTCGTGTTGATGGCCAATGGTCTTGCCGGGAAAGTAAAACTCGGACAGTTCGAAAAAGGATTGCTGGAAGTGTGCGAGTATCTCACCAAAGAAATCGCCCGCAGCGGCGAGGGCGCGACCAAACTCATTACCGTGGACGTCAAAGGCGCAAAAACCGGAACACAAGCGAAGCGCGTCGCGAAATGTGTTGTCAACTCGCCGCTGGTGAAGACCGCTGTCTATGGCTGCGACCCAAACTGGGGCCGCGTTATAATGGCAGTCGGCAAAAGTTTTGATCCGAGCGTCGAGCCGACAAAAGTGACAGTCCGTTTTGGCGATACAAATGTTTTCAAAAAAGGCTCCCCGGTCGAATGCGACCTGGAAGCTTTGCGACAATATTTAGGTCAATCAGAAGTCGTTATCGGCGTCGATCTCGGCATCGGCAAAGCATCGGCGCGCGTCTGGGGTTGCGATCTGACCGAAGGGTACATCAAGGAAAACGCTTATTATACTACCTGAAGCCGTTCTTCTGAAAAATCTGGATTCCCGATAGAGATACTCGGGGATGACAGTCTTTTAGATTAGCGGGCAGCCCGTGATGTTGGAGTAGCTTTCACTCAGCAAGCGAGAGGTTGGCCAAAAGGAATTGAATTACCCATGCGCCCGCGGGTCGTGAAATGGGCCTCAATAACGCCGTGAAAGCGTACCTCAAAATATTGAATTCGTAAGTCAACGTCGGATAAGACCGAAATGCACTGTTTGGAACGCATGCTTGGTAAGCGCACCGAGAACGACGCGTTAACGTTTATAGTGCAATACCAAGATGGGATGTTCTTCAGTAATCGCAGCCATTAGAAGCGGAGTCGCACATGACGTTAAGGGAATTTTGCTATCTTATTGTCTTGCTCTCCTTCGCGATTCAAGGCTACGGCGATGTAGTTTTTTCAGCGGACTACCGCATTGGAGGTATGAACCCTGAGGCCCTGCTTTGCCGGCCTGAGGGAAAGGGTCCCTTTCCGGCGGTAATTCATAACCATGGAGTGGGGGTGGACACCCTTGGCTATCAAAAAGCCTTTAAACGCGGCTACAACCTGCCCGCCATCTGCAAAGAGCTGTCAGTTGATGGATTTTTAACGTTTATCCCAATTCGCCAAGGCGGCCCGGGGTTACGTAATCTTCCACCGCACAAAGCGCAAGTGTTAGAAGCGATCGATTACGTAAAGCACCTCCCCGATGTAGACCCCGCTCGCATTGCGCTTACAGGCAACTCGCGCGGTGGCCTGCTGACACTTATGGTGGGCGTGGAGCAACCGGATTTGAAAGTGCTTGTCATCATGGCCCCAGCGGAGATTGGGCGGAACTTCTCAAATGCGCTATCTCAAATCTCCTCGCTAAACGCACCGGTCCTGCTTTTGGTCGAGAAAAGCGATGAGCCCGAGCTTCAGAATAATTTCGACGCGCTGGACCGTGTCCTGCGCGAACATAACAAAGACGTGAAGAGCATCCGTTACGATCGGGGAGGCGGCCATAATCTCTTCCATAGCGCGGGTTATTACTTGCAGGATGTTAAGGCGTTTCTGCGCGAGAAGCTGAGTGCCAGATAAAAGAGATAACTGACAAGCCGATGCCATTCACATTTATGCTCAGGTCATTATGCCTCTAACGAGTAGTAGCGGCGACTGGAACATCAGGAAAGCAAAAGCCGATGATGCAGAAGCACTGGTAGACTTATTTAACCGGCTAGGACACGAGACCGACTTCATGCTCTTTGAGCCTGGGGAAAGGAACATCACTGTAGAGGAGGAGGCAAAAAGACTGGAATCGTGGGAAGCTGCATCATCAGGCGTTGTGTTTATTGCCAGCATCGGCAGAGAAATAGTTGGCTTTGTGGTCGGCGTCGGCGGTACGGCCAACCGCAATCGCCATTCTCTCCATATAGCCATTGGTATTCTCCAAGCATTCCGGCCTGCCGGCGCCTAAAGCTGCGTATCGAGAATGATCAGCCGCGTTGGATCTACTACTATGTTCGGAATCAGGAGGGCTCTTCTCTCGTGAATTTTCAACGATCTGCGTTCCAGGTTGCAGGCATTGCCGAGTTGCGAGCGTGCCTCGTGGAGCTGGGGTTGCTGTACGGCCTTAGGCGCTAAATCGGTTTTACAGCGCCGGGCCGGCACCGCGCCTAACCTGTCGCTTCGGACCGGTCGCTGATTGATAGCGGCGTCTGAGCCAGAGCCTTAGATGATAGGCCCATTGTTAAAACAGCGCCTCCTTGCAAGTTGATCCTATACTCCAAGGACGTCTTCTATGCAGATAAAAGAATTTACTGAGTTCATCTGCACCCTGGCGGAAAAGAGTGGGGACGTGATCAAACCATATTTTGCGAAAGCCAACCTTGCTGTAGAAATCAAGGAAGATCAAGCCCCCGTGACCCAGGCCGATCGAGAAGCCGAAGCGGTGATGCGGGACCTCATTCGGAAAGCGTATCCGCAGCATGGGATCCTCGGAGAAGAATTCGGGCCGGAGAATACCTCAGCAGAGTTTGTTTGGACTCTGGATCCCATAGATGGAACTATCTCATTTGCCAGGGGATGCCCGTTGTTCGGGACTCTGATTGGTCTCCTCCATACCGATAGACCCATCTTGGGGGCGATCCACAACCCCATACTCAACCAATTGTGTATCGGGAATAATACGGAAACCACTGTGAACGGTCGAGCCGTGCAACTGCGACAGGTCCCTCATCTCTCCGAAGCGACGCTTCTGACTACAGATATTGCAATTATTGCCAAATATCAAAAGAAGGAAGGCTTCGAAAAATTGCTGAGACAGACGCGCCTGTTTCGCACGTGGGGGGATTGTTATGGGTACCTGCTGGTTGCGTCTGGGGCGGCGGATATCATGCTCGACCCCATTATGAATCCGTGGGATATACTCCCGTTGATTCCTATCATACATGGGGCAAACGGTGTGATTACGACATGGTCGGGGACAGACGCCTCTCAAGGAAACTCCTGCGTCGCGGCGAACAAGACCCTGCATCCTCAAGTCTTAGAGATTTTGAATTCCTAAGAGGTTGCAAGGATTTGCTGCCATTCATTATCTCTGGATGCAGCGTTAGGTCCCTTTTACCTTGTAAGATGCATCTTCTACCTCTAACCGTTAATGTTTTACCGAAAAAGGGGGAAAGCGATGAGGTGGTTTTTCGGCTGGTTTAAAATTTCTTTGCCTGGTTTATTAGCTGGAGGCTTGGCTTTAGTATCTACCTCAGCACTCGCCCTCGATATCAAAGCCTGGGAGGAGTCAATAAATCCTGAAACAAAAGAAAGATACATTCCTGTTGAGCTCTGGGCTGGGGCCGAGTGGGACGGAAAAAGGGAATTGCGAATGCCAAAAGTCGACGGCACCTATAGCCATCGCACCGCCACCTACCAGGTCAAGGGGCCTACGGAATGGAAGCACCCGGTAACAGGAAAGGTGTTCGTTGTTTACGAGAGAATCAATCCGGGCAAGGACGGAGACAAATCGCAAATATTTACAATTAACGATCATCAAACCGGCCTTGGAAGACTTTTTGATGGGAGACCCGGCCGGGATACGAGAACCTACTCAGGCGGGCTCAAGTTTCCGCTCGGACTTTGGAAAGAAGGCGAGTCAAAGTGGTTCGTATACAAAGTCTGGGACACCAGAGAAACACAGAGGACCGAAACCATTACCATCAAACAAATTGACTTTATTTATCAGGCAACCCGCATTGTCTGGAATTCTACTGGACAGCCACCGACACAAAAATAACTTTTGACCGCCATACTTATATCTATTGTCCAGGAAAAAGCATGGTGAGCCAGATTCAGCACTGAGGCAGTGGCGCTCACATTGCGCGCACTGATGACCGCAGCAGTCTAGCGCGAAGTTCTCCCGATGAAATGATTTTTCGAAAAATCGAGTTCGAAGACGCCTGTGGACTCTTTGCAGTGCGTATTGCGACGCGGGAAAAGAGGGTGACAATGGAACCGCTGGCGGAAATGGGAATTACTCCAGACTCTACGGCCTAAGCTTTGTCTGTGAACATTGCGGGCTGGCTTTGTGAGATTTTGGAAAGATTGATTTTCAATGGCCGACAAAGATGGCGGTGAAATGCTGTCGGTAACCAGATTGCACACAGATCGCCTGATCGGCACAAGTCTCAGTGCCGAGGATTTCGACGACCTCTGCAACATGCATCAGGAACCCCGTGTCATGGCAACGCTGGGAGGCCTTCGCTCCGCCGAACAAACTCAGCGCTTTCTCCGCGAGAACCTCGATCATTGGGAAAAGTACGGCTACGGTATCTGGGTATTTCGAGACCAGACGGCTAAGCGATTTGTCGGCCGCGGTGGTCTACGAAATGTCACGCTCGGAGACAAAAACGAAGTCGAAGTGGTCTATGCCGTGATGGCGGAATTCTGGAACAAAGGAGTGGCTACAGAGATAGCTACGGTAAGCTTAAAAGTCGCATTTGAGCGCGTCGGAATGGAAAACATAGTGGCTTTTACCCTGCCAACCAACTGGCCATCGCGGCGAGTGATGGAGAAGGTTGGACTCCGCTACGAGCGGGATATTGACCATGCCGGACTCCCACATGTGCTGTACCGGATCAAACGAGAGAAATACAGAATAGCGTAATGCTATATGTTAACGTGGAAAGCGGCTCAACGGCTGACAGGTAGCAAACATGGATTGACAATGCCGCAACATTTCCGATTCCTTGTTTGTCCTTTCATTGCGATTTTTCTACTGTCCGGTCGTCTGCAGGCACAAGAGGCTCGTATGAACGAAGCTACCAAAGCGTTACACAAGCTATTCGCCTCCGAGTGGGATTACTGGATGGAGCAATACCCTACCTGGGCATCCAGCTTGGGCGATCGCCGTTGGAACGACCGCTGGGAAGATCTGAGCCTTGATGCCATCAGTAAGCGGCACACCCACAACATCGAAGTGTTGGCCAAGCTCAGAGGAATGGATCGCGAGGCTCTTTCACCTCCTGATCGGCTGAACTACGATCTCTTTCTAAAAGATTACAAAAACGAACTCGAAGAATACCAGTATCGCTGGTACTTGATTCCTCTTAACCAACGCGGCGGAGTTCAGACGGCGGACGAATTGGCGGACGCGCTGCGCTTCGAGACAGTTAAAGATTATGAGGACTGGTTAGCGCGGCTTCGCGCCCTACCCGCTCGCATCGAACAGACGATCGCGCTGATGCGCGAGGGTATTAAGACAAAGATGGTACTTCCTAAAATTGTATTGGAGCGCATCCCGGCTCAGATCGACCACCAAATCGTTAGCGATCCGAAGGCAAGCCCGTTCTACAAACCCTTCAAGCATTTTTCTGCGTCGATTTCCGAAGCCGAGCGTTCACGCCTCGCCCAGGCGGCGGAGAACGTGATTGCGACATCCGTGGTTTCAGCCTTTCGCCAGCTGAAGGAATTTTTTGTCAAACAGTACCTGCCCGCAGGCTGGGATCAAGTCGGCATCTGGCAGCTGCCTGAAGGCGAAGCCATGTACCGCTTCGCCGTGCGCCTGAACACAACCACCGATATGACACCCAGGGAGATTCACGAAGTCGGCTTGAGCGAAGTGAGGCGCATCCGAGCCGAGATGCAAGCCGTCATCGATAAGCTCGGGTACAAAGGTTCTTTCAAAGAGTTTGTAGGCTTTTTGCGAAGCGATCCGCAATTTCATTACAAGGCACCCGACGAATTGCTCGCAGCGTATAGAGCTTTGACGCGGCGCATTGATCCTATGCTCGTGAAGCTTTTTAAAACTCTACCGCGCATGCCGTATGGCGTAGAAGCGATTCCGCAAAATATCGCGCCCGACACGACAACTGCCTATTATCGCGGGCCGGCGGCGGACGGTTCCCGCGCAGGGACTTACTTCGTTAACCTCTACAAGCCGGAGACTCGACCTAAGTACGAGATGATGGCCCTGTCACTTCATGAGGCAGTTCCAGGGCATCATTTGCAGATAGCTTTGGCAATGGAGCAAGAAGGGTTGCCAAACTTCAGGCGCTACGGCGGCTACACCGCGTTTATCGAAGGGTGGGGGCTTTACGCAGAGTCTCTCGGCGACGAGATGGAACTTTACGATGATCTCTATTCGAAATTCGGCCAGCTGACATATGAAATGTGGCGCGCGGTGCGGCTGGTTGTGGATACGGGTATTCATTACATGCGCTGGGATCGGCAGAAGGCCATCGAGTTTTTCCTCGAAAACACGGCCAAGCAGGAGCTGGATGTTGTGAACGAAATCGACCGCTACATCTCTATGCCCGGTCAGGCGCTCGCCTACAAAATCGGCCAGCTACAAATCTCCGCCATTCGGGCGAAGGCGGAAAAGGATCTCGGGCCGAAATTTGACATACGCGCTTTCCACGACGAACTTCTAAAAGACGGCGCGCTGCCTCTGGACTTGCTGGAAGCGAAGATGAATGACTGGATGGCTGGTCAAAAACCATAGCATCTGAAAAAGTGGTTTCATGGTTCGACACGCTCACCACGAACGGAAATTAGTTAGCTATGATTTCAAGCGTTCCGCCGTTCGTCCTGAGCTGTTCGAAGGATAACGGCGGGCTTTTCAGCAGCCGACTAGTCTAGCTAGCTAGAGATCCGGCTTATAGTGGACCGCGCGTTGATGAGAGAGTGACATGGAAAAACAACTAGCAAACTTTCTCTTAAAGGGCGGACGGCTGCTCGATCCGGCAAGCGGTCGCGACGGCTTGTTCGATATTCGCGTGCATGATGGCATCGTAGCGGAGATTGGTGCCGATCTTTCTCCCGATGACGCGACGGTGATCGACGTCAAAGGCCTCCTGGTGACACCGGGATTAATTGACGTTCATCTTCATTTGATGAAAGGGCTTGGGGCTTTTGGCGTGGACCCGGATATTTTCGGCGTCGGCTCCGGCGTAACGACGGTCGTGGACGCGGGCAGTGCGGGGCATACTCTCCTCAATATGTTTCGCAATTACGTCACGAACAACGCTAAAACGCGCGTGCTCAATTACGTCAACCTTTCGACACTGGGCGGAGTGACGGGGCCCGGCTACAGCATTCTCGCCGACCCGCGTTTGATCGATGAGGAAAAAATCGAGAAAGCCGTCGAAGCCAACCGCGACATCATCGTGGGAATCAAGATCATGGCGACCGGCGGGGCGCTGGGCGCGCAAGGCTTGAAGCCGTTGGAGCGGGCGCGCAAGCTCGGCGACAGTTTGAAACTCCCGCTGCTTGTTCATATCGGCGAGAGTTGGACCAAAGACACTACGCCGGTTCACGTCGGCGATGTTCTAAAGTACCTCCGCCCCGGTGATATCGTCACCCACATGTTCACCGTTCATCCAGGCGGTTTGCTGGACGGCAACGGCAAGCTATGGCCACAGGTGCGCGACGCCAAAGAGTCCGGCGTTCTGATGGATGTCGGCCACGGACTGCATAATTTGAATTTCGACGTCGCGCGTAAAGTCCTCGACCAAGGATTGCACCCCGATGGCGTCTCCACCGATGGCCATCGCGGCAACCGCGCCGGGCCGGTCTATGATCTGCCGACCACGATGGCGAAGCTTATGGCGCTGGGCTTTACTCTCAATCAAGTCGTGGAAATGGCGACGGTCAATGCGGCGAAGCTTCTCGGTCGCAACGACGATCTCGGCCTCATTCGCGTCGGCAGCCCGGCCGATATTTCCGTTTTGCGGTTGGAGGAGCGTGAGTGGAACGCGGTAGACTCTCAAAAAGGAACGATAATCGCACGCCGAGCGTTGATGCCGGTTTACGCCATTCGAGGCGACACCATCCACGAACCGCTGGCTACTGGGCGGCTGTAATACTGTGCCGATCAATCATTCGGGCCGATGACCAATCATCTGAATAGTTTCCGGTTGATCGCCGTCGGCGCATTTCTGGGGAGTCTCCGTGATCAATTTCAGCGATTTAGCCGGCTTATGACCCCTTTAAACCCATTGAGAATATCATTCGCCTGTTATACAAATCCGCCCAGCGTGAATAAAAGCTACAGGTCACGCGTCTAAGCCAAGAGGGACGCGTTAGATCGTGTCGTGTCGAGCGGAGGGCGGTACGTTGATCTGACCGTTCTGAATCTAAAACGACAACCAAGGAGGACTACATGAAACGTTTTCTAACTGTGTTGATTGCTTCTATGTTCTTGGCTTCCGCAGCCTATGCTGCCGATGAGACGAAGGGTAAGGGTGAGGAGAAGAAGACCGAGGCTAAGGAAAAGGGCAAAGGTGAGGAGAAGAAGACCGAGGCTAAGAAAAAGGGCAAAGGCGACGAGAAAAAAGCCGCGGCCAAAGAAAAAAGCAAAGGCGATGACAAGAAAGCACCAGTGGCAAAGGACAAAAGCAAAAGCGACGAGAAGCCCGAAACCAAGTAAGGTTTTCGCTTCCCATGCCTGGAGGAAGGTGACCCTCCCCGCCTTCCTCGAATCGCCACATTCCTTATCCCTCCTGACCGTCCTGTTTCCAAGTTTCCCATAACAATCAGCGGATCAGCAGCATGAAGCGACTCCGCCAATCTTTTTCGCCTCCTTTTCTTTTCCCTGTGCATTTGTTAACGTGTCTCTTATCGATGCACCTAGGATCAAATGCCCATGGCTTCACCTTTGGAAGTGGTTATCGTACACAGCTCTGATTTGCACCTGGGCGTCGACGATAGCTTCAGCGATCACGACAGATTAGCGGCACTCCCTAAAGTACTGACAGCTGCCAATAAGGTTGGCGCAGACGTCGTGGTCCTCGCAGGCGACACTTTCGACAATCATCGCCAACCGCTCGAACTTCTGGAGCACGCCGCGCAGATGCTGCGCGATTACCGTAACCCCATCGTTATTTTGCCCGGCAATCATGATCCGCTGACACCGGACTCCGTCTATCGGCGGGGCGGCCTCGCGACCATTCCCAATATCAGTATTCTAGGCCTCAATGTTGAAGAGTCCGTAACGTTTCCCGCTTTTGAATTAGAAATTTGGGGACGGCCGCACATCGACTACACGGACATGTCGCCCCTCGCCAATCCCAAACCGCGGTCCGCGCGCTGGCATCTCGCTGCGGCCCACGGACATTACGTCGACGAACCTCGGGACCCCCACCGACTGATCGGTTCCTGGCTCATTCACCGTGAGGACCTCGTCGCCACTGGCGCCGATTACGTTGCGCTGGGCCACTGGAATCAGGCCACCGCCGTAGGTGACGGACGTGTTATTGCCCATTATTCCGGCTCTCCGGAGTATGTTGGAACAGTCAACGTCGTCAGAATGCGGGGAAACGGGCAGGTCGAAGTCACTCAAGCGCCGCTAAACGGTTTCGCCAAATAAAAGCCGCTTATATAGATCACTTTCCTTCGATCACCGGATTCTTTGGCCTCTTCCCTTCCAGAACCCGAATCACTTCTTCAGCAGCGCCCCACTCGCCTCGCTTCGCCGCCTCGAAAGTCAGCGCGCCGATGTGCGGCGTGAAGATGACATTGTCGAGCCGAAACAACGGATGATCTTTTTTCGGCGGCTCGTTTTCCACGACATCCAATGCAGCCCCGGCGATCTTTTTATCTTGTAACACGCGGCAAAGCGCTTCTTCATCGACGATTCCGCCGCGGGCGGCATTGATCAAGTAAGCAGCGGGCTTCATCAACGCGAATTCTTTTTCGCCGATCATGCCTTTCGTCTCGGCTATCAGCGGACAGTGAATCGTTACAAAATCGGATTCTGCGAGCAGGTCGTTTAAGCCAACCCACTTTCCACCCAATGCGGTGACATGGGACTCCGGGATATATGGATCGTAAACCAGGAAATGCATCTGGAATGCCCGCGCGCGTATCGCCACCCGCGTGCCAATATTTCCCATGCCGACGATGCCGAGTGTCTTACCGGCGAGCTCCGTTCCGGCAAATTGGAGATAATCGCTCCAGCGGTTTTCGTTCACCGCGCGATTAGCCGCGAAAGTGTGACGCGCCAAAGCGATCATCTGGCCGAAGGTCAATTCGGCGACGGAAACTGAATTGCTCCCCGGCATGTTGGTCACCCAGACCGGAAACTCTTTTGCGGCTTCGAGATCGACTCTCGACGGATCGACACCGACACCCGTTCGGGCGATGATTTTGAGACGGCCGCCACTTTTCTCCAAGTGTTGCCGTGTGATCTTGCCTTTCCTGCTGATCACAGCGTCCACACGCGAGACTTCCAATTCCCAACGATCCGGCTCCACCCACGGATTGATAACCACAAGCTCGGCTCGTTCGCGCAACCATTCGAGCACGTCCGGCTGAAATTCTTCTGCTAATATTCGACCGAGACTCATATTTTGTTCCGCCCTTTCCGCTGAAGTATTTGTTTACATAATGAACTATTGGACAAACAAATGAGACAACTTCATTGTTTCGTCGCCCTTGCGGTAGCAGCACTTATATATTAATGGAGGGTTGCTCGCCCGCTCCAGAAAAATAAAGGAACGCCACCGAACGAGATGGTAACCCCGTTTAAAATTGCCATTCTGATTGTTATATCATTTTCTCTGCTAAGCCCATCGAATTTTGCCTACGCGGAGCGGGTCAGGCTCGCCCTGCCGTCGAAATCCATGGGCTACCTGCCGCTCTTCGTAGCACTGCAACGGGGCTTTTTCAAAGATGAAGGGATCGATCTCGAAGTTCCGATGATGCTTCCCGACATCGCGCACAACGCGCTTTTCCAAGGCGACATCGAGTATCACGGCGTGGCCGATTCTGCCCTGCGATTAGCTGCCAAGGGAGCGCCGGTCAAAACCATTTTCTTTGGCGCGACCCTTCCCAATTATTTCCTGACCGCGAATGGGCAGATCAAGTCAGTGATGGAGCTCAAGGGCAAGTATGTTGGAATCAGCCGCTTTGGTGGGACTACGGACCTGGCCGCTCGCGTGGCTTTCAGCAAGAACGGACTGGACCCGCAGCGTGACGTGGTTCTAATCCAAATTGGCATGCCCAACACCCGCGCGGCCGCTCTAGCGTCGGGTTCCATCGCTGCCACGATCACCAATCCGCCGGACAACGTGGTTCTGAGACAGAAAGGATTCCACGACCTGCTTTTTCTCGGCGATGCCATCGAATTTCCTAGCAACGGTTTCTCGACCACCGACCGGCGCATGAACGAAAACCGCGATCAGGTTAAACGCGTTTTGCGGGCCCTTTATCGAGGTCTGATCTTTGAGCGTGAGAAACCGGAGGACACGATCAAAATCATGGAGCGCGAGTGGAATGTAGACGCGGCGGTGGCCAGGGAATCCTACGTCTCTGTGGCCAAGTCATTCAGCAAAGACGGAACCGCAAGTGATGCGGGGCTCAAGGTCCACGTGCGGCTGTTTCGGCAATCCGACAAAGGGATCGGCGATATTCCGCTGAGCAAAATGGTGGATTTCCGACTGCTCGAAGAGATCCGCCGCGAGGGAGTTCGGTAGGCGTATGATCGCTACACGTCTATGCCTGTTTATGTTAGTCACGCTCGGCGCCGCGACCGCCTCGGCCGAGCGAGTGAGAACGGTGATTCCTCGAGCGACGGTCAACTATCTTTCGCTGCCCGTGGCGGAAGTGAAGGGATATTTTCGCAGTGAAGGCTTAGACAATGAAACCATCGTCATTTCAGGAACCAACGCTATTGCGGCGCTGGTCAGCGGCGAGGTGGATTACAGCGGCGCCGGCGGTAGCGGTATGCGGGCCGCCGTGCGCGGCGCACCGATCAAAGCCATCATGTTTCAAACTGAAAGGGTTACCTGGTACCTCTTGGCGACCGCGGACATTATGAAAATTTCTGATCTCAAGGGGAAACGAGTCGCCGTAGGAACTGTCGGTGACACCCAGGACACATTGATCACCATGCTGGTCCAAAAAGAGGGATTGACGGAAAAGGACATCACGCGCGTGGCTCTGCCCTCACGGAATACAACGATGACGTTGCTGGCCCTAAAGTCGGGAGCGATCAACGCCACCGTGGTGAACGCCGATGAGTCGCTGCTGGGCGAAAAAGAAGGATTTCGTACGCTCGCTTTCATCGGCAATCTGTTCCCCTATCCTTTCCAGGGCTTCATGGCGACGGACAAGATGATCGCCGAGCGACCAAACGACATCAAACGGTGGCTCAGAGCCATGGTCAAGGCGTTGATGTTTATCCGCGACCGTCCAGAGGAGGCTGCGGATATTGCGCTCAAGAAAATACCGATGGGAAACGTGAGCCGCCCGATGGTGATCGAGGGTGTTCGCCGATTTGCCAAAGCGTTCGCCGAGGGCGTTCCCGGCTTCCCTTCACCTCAGGGGATCAAAAATGTGGTTGAATTCGACGTGAAAGCGCCGCTCAAAATCAAGGAGGACATCCCTCCCGAAAAAGTTTTGAATCTAAAGCTGATGCGAGAGGTCAAGGAGGAGTTCGAATTGAAACGCTGACGCACAGGAGAATTCGCTGGGTCGAATCGTGTCATAAGAGTTTCGGGTTTCGAGTTTCAAGTTTCGCGTTAACCAAAGACAAGAACTCCGGAAAATCACAGACGCCCAAGCCTATGAGAAAACGCAAGCGGCATGTTAGTTTCCTCATTTTCGTTTGTCTTCTGATCGCCTTGTTGCTTCCCGGTCTGTCCAAAGCGCAAGAGAAGAAGTTACTCCGGATCGTCTTTGTCAGTCTTTCCTGGAACAACCAGCTGCCGTTTCGCATCGCCATTGCCAGGGGCTTCTTCAAAGACCAAGGACTCTCCGTAGAGCCTATCTTCGTCCGCGGTGGCCCTACCGCTTTGGCGGCGCTGATTTCTGGCGATGTTGACTTCGCCAGCATCGGTGGCGCCCAAGCGGCAATTCGCAGCCGGGCCAAAGGCCTCGATATTCACATCATCGCCTCGCAATCCAACTACACGAATTACACCTTGCTCGGCAGCAAAGAGGCCAAGACCGTCGAAGACTTGCGCGGCAAAATCATCGGCGTCACTGGTGCGGGTGCTTTCTCAGATTTTGCCATAAGAATTTACTTGAAGAGAAATAACCTGGACCCGGACAGGGACGTCGTTCTCCGGGCCATCGGGGGGACCGCTGTGCGCGCCGTTGCTCTAGAAAGAGGACTCATCGCCGCCGCACCCTTCTCTGCCGAAGACGCCGTGAGACTGCTCGACAAAGGCTATCCGATGATTGTGAATCTGAACGAAGCTCTGAGAATTCCTCAGAGCGTTTTTGTCACCCGCGGCGACACGCTGCAAAAATATCCCGAGACCACGAAAAGGTTTCTAAAGGCGGTCATCTTGGGAATGCAGTTCGCCAAGAACAACAAGCAAGAGGCGATTAAGACCGGCTACACCACGGGACTCAGAGGCGAGCCCGACGTCGTCAACCGGTCCTACGATCTTTTTATACCAGGTTATACAGTCGACCTTTCGGTCGCGATGGATGGCATCCAGATTATGTTGGACGAAGACATTCGCACCGGCCTCGTCGACAAGAAATTTACTCTCGATAGAGTCATCGATGACCGCATTCTGAAACAAGCGCAACAGGAACTCAGGAAAGAAGGCAAGTTGAACCAATGAGACAAGAGGAGCAACCATGATCGAATTCGAAGGTCGAAAAATTCCCAGCGAGTTAAGTGAGATCGTCGATTCCAATCACACAGTGCTTCTAGTTTGGGACATGCAGAACGACCAGGCGGGCGGCTCCTTCAATAAGGAATCGCTCATTCGAAATGCCCCGCCGCTCATTGCCACAGCGGCCGCTGCTGGAATCAAAACGATCTACACCCGTCAAACCCCCTTCTTGTGGAAGGACGAATCACCTGCCTGGATGCGCCGGCAAATGAAAAACGAAAAGGTCGACCATCCAAGCAAGCTCAAACCACGCCGCCTCCATGGGAGCTTCGGCTGGCAGATCATGGAGCCGTTCAGGCCGGCTGAAAACGATATCATCATCGACAAACGACGGTCGAGCATGTTCATCGGCAACGAATTCGAAACGATTCTCAGCAACCGTGGGGCGACAACGATCGTGATGATCGGCTGTACCACCGACGGCGGCGTCGAGTCCACGGTGCGCGACGGTTTTCTGCGTGGTTACTTCATGATCGTCGCGCGCGATTGTGTCGGAACCTACACCGAGGAAGGCCACAACGCCGCGCTGAAGCGCATGGAGCGCTTCGGCGACATCGTGGATTCGAAAGAGCTGATTCAAATCTGGCAGCCATGAAGTAAAACATAGCTGATCCGCGGTTGTGACCCGCTTCACACCGGCTCAACGAATCGGCCACCTTTCATTTGCGATTTACGCCGCTAAAGAGTTAATAGTGTGGCCAAAGCGAGTTTCAATCGCGAGAGGAGAAAATCATGAGCGAATTAAACAACAAGAAAGCGCTGCATGTTGCGACATTTTCAGGATGGTATCGTTTCGAGCAGGATGGCAAAGAATGGAAGAAAACTAAACGCGATCTGACCTACTGGACGCTCACTTGCCTGTCGGTGGATCCCGAAGACCCGAAGACAATTTACGCCGGAACCGAGCACTCTGGGCTCTTCTACACGAAAGACGCCGGCGCACACTGGCACCGGGCCAACCCGAATCCGCCGAAGATGATGCTCTTCTCGACGCTCGCGCTGAACGGCGGGGTCATGGTTGGAACGATTCCCTCGGCGGTTTACCGAAGCAAGAACGGCGGTTGGGAAGAGTTGGAAGGGGTGCGCATTCACAGTGCAGGCGCTAATTTTCCGCCCAGTCCGGAGCTGCAATCGCGCGCTCGTTATCTTACCTATGACCCTGCTTCGCCCGACCGGCTCTACGCGGGCATCGAAGTCGGTGGCATGGTAATCAGCGACGACGGTGGACAGAGCTGGCAATCGGCTAACGAAGGGTTGACCGACATGGACATTCACGAGATCCTGGCGTCCGAGCAGCATCCTGGAATGGTTTTCCTGGCCTGCGGTGAGGCTTCGTTCCGCAGTTTCGACCGCGGCGCCCATTGGAAAGATGTTTCACCCAAGAGCCATGACTACGGCACGTCCGTAGCTGAAGACAAAAACGGTGTCATTTACTTAGGGTGCGCCAAGGGACGGCCAAATTTGTGGATTCGCGAAGAAGGCGCCATCGCCGCCATTTTTTGCAGCCGGGACAAAGGGGCGACTTGGGAAAAGATTGTCGATGGCCTAAACGGCGGCGTCATGCATATGTGCCGCACTCCGGAAGGTAGCGGTATGGTGGCCGGGACTTCCGACGGGGCCCTGCTCACCATTGACGATTCTGGGGTGCGCGAGGTTGTGAGCGGCCTGCCGTTTGTCACGGCCGTCGAATTGGGCGCGTAATCATCTGAAGCGAAACCGAATGTCCGAGAGTCTAGCTTCGACCGCATTTGGACCAGGTGAGGACGAAAAATTGAGAGATGGAGTATTGGAGTAATGGGCTTTTCGATCTCCCAACACTCCAGTACTCCAACACTCCATTCTTTACGCGAGGAGATATACGATGAAGCGAAGCACGGAACGCATTCTCGTCACCCATGCAGGAAGTTTAGCGCGGCCAAAAGAGCTGATGGAAATGCTCCTAGCCAGAAACGATGGCAAGCCTTACGACCGCGAATCCCTTCCCCAGCGCCTTCGCAGCGCCGTCGCTGAAGCTGCGCAAAAACAGATCGAGTGCGGCGTCGATATCGTCAACGATGGCGAGCTGGGAAAGTCGAATTTCTCGCGCTACGCGCGCGAGCGTTTGAGCGGGTTTGTCGAGCGACCTGCCGGACCGGACTTCAAACCGACCTCCATTTTCGGCCGCGATATGATCGAATTTCCCGATTATTTTAATCGGGGAGGGCGAACTTCGATCGGGCACCACTCCAGAGTTTTCTATTGCGCGGAGCCTCTCAAATACGTTGGCCATGATGAGGTCAAGGCAGACATCGAGAATCTCAAAGCGGCGCTCCACGGAAAACAATTCGAAGAGGCGTTCCTTCCGGCCATCGCTCCCGGCACCATGGAGCACTGGATGAAGAATGAGTACTACCCCACCGAGGAGGCCTATCTATTTGCTATCGCGGACGCCATGCACGAAGAATACAAGGCTATTGTGAACGCCGGCTTTGTTCTGCAAATCGACGATCCCGACCTCGCGGACGCCTGGCAGATGTTCCCTCAAATGAGCGTCGCGGACTACCGGAAGTACCAGGAGATGCGCATCGACGCGCTCAACCATGGATTGCGCGATCTACCCATCGATCGCGTTCGCTTTCACATGTGCTGGGGTAGTTATCACGGACCGCACAAATACGATATCCCTCTCAAAGACATCGTGGATATCATTCTCAAAGTCCGCGCTGGCGCCTATTCCATCGAAGCGTCGAATCCCTGCCATGAACATGAATGGCGCGTCTGGGAAGACGTCAAGCTGCCGGACGGAAAGATATTGATTCCGGGAGTCGTGGGACATTACAGCGACTTCATCGAACATCCGCAGGCCATCGCTGATCGCTTGGTGCGCTACGCCAAGATCATGGGTCGTGAGAATGTCATTGCCGGGACCGACTGTGGCATCGGATCGCGAGTCGGTCATCCCCAGGTAGGTTGGGCGAAATTCCAAGCGATGGCCGAAGGCGCACGATTGGCCACCAAACAGCTCTGGGGGCATGATGACTAGGTTGAAGGCTCAGGAATGAAACGACGGAGAAAGGGAGTGAGGGGTAATAAGTTCCGAAAGAATTAGACAATTTTGCTTTCATCTTTCCGCCCTCCGACTTCATCCTACACTAGCGCCGTTTACACCCATTACGAAAGCTGATAGACGACCCATGAGGAGTTTTCACAGATGAAACTTTACACTTTCTTTCGCAGTTCCGCATCGTACCGCGTCCGCATCGCGCTCAATTTGAAAGGCTTGGATTACGAGCAGGTGCCGATTCATCTGCGTCGCGGCGGCGGCGAGCAGTTTGGCCCAGCTTACAAATCGATCAATCCGCAGGCCCTCGTTCCTGCGCTTGAAGACGGCGGGCGCATTCTCACTCAGTCGCTGGCGATTATTGAGTATCTGGAAGAAAAACACTCGAAGCCCCCGCTATTGCCGGTTGATCCAGCCGACCGCGCGCTGGTGCGCAGTATGGCGCTCATTATCGCGTGCGAGGTTCATCCCATTCAAAACCTGCGCGTGTTGAATTATTTAAAGAAAGAACACAAGCAGTCCGACGAAGCTATGAATAGTTGGGCGCGGCATTGGATTAACCTCGGGTTCTCCGCGCTCGAACAGACGGTAGTTTCGAGTCCCAAACGAGGAAAATTCTGCTTCGGCGACGCGCCGACCTTGGCCGACATCTGTCTGGTGCCGCAGCTCGCCAATGCGCGCCGCTTCGGCTGCGATCTTTCGTCGTTTCCCGCTCTGCTTCAGATCGAAACCCATTGTGCCGCGCTGCTCGCGTTCGCCAACGCGGCGCCCGAAAAGCAGCCGGATGCGGAATAAGCAGCATTGGCTTTCAAGGAGTCCAAAATGTTCAAACAACTTGCATCCATGATTTTTTCACTCATCATTCTGGCGCCGATCGCGCAAGCCCAACAAAAGGAATTGCACACAATCCAGTTGAACGTTTTCAGAGAAGATCCGCCGACCGTCGTCGGTCGCCTCAAAGGTTTTTTCGCCAACGAAGGTCTCGAAGTCAAAGTTTCTCGGACGGCGAATTCCACGGATCAGATGCGCGGCTTGAGCAACGGCACCTATCACATAGCATCCACCGCCTTTGATAACGTGTTGGGCTGGTCGGGCCGCGAAGGCGCGGAATTGATCGCGGTGGCGCAAATCATCGATAAGGCCGTGTTGCCGGTTTTTGTCCGCCCGGAGATCAAAGAATGGAGCGATCTGCGCGGCAAAAAACTCGCGGTCGACGCTGTGGATACAGCTTTTGCTCTGGTGCTGCGGAAAGTGCTGCTGGCCAAAGGACTCGATCTGACGCGCGGCGACTATGAGCTGGTTGCGGTTGGCAATACCCCTTTAAGATTGGAGTCGATGAAACGGAGCGAGACGTTCGCGGGAATATTGACTCCACCGGTTGATACACAGGCCGTTGCCGCGGGAATGATCCGCCTCGGCGACTCTAGCGAAGTCCTGCCTGACTTCCCCAACACTATTTTTGCCGTGAACCGGCCTTGGGCGGAAAGCCAGCGCCGGAGTCTTGTCGGCTTCTTGCGCGCGCGGCTTGCTTCACTAAGCTGGATCAAAGCCAATCGTGATGAAGCCGTCAAGCTGACCGCCGGAGAACTTAAAGTGAGTGCCAAAACCGCGGCCGACCTCGTCGGCGAGGTGTCCGCTACCGGCGCGCTGAACGTCAAGGGATTCGAGAACGCGCTGAGTCTCCGCAACGAGTTCGGCTTGACCCCGCCCATGGGCTCGAGAGTTTCGAAATACTACGACACCCAATATTACCAGGCCGCCATCGGCAGTAGTGCATCTCGGTGAATCGTTCTATCCGTCCAAAGCTAAGCCGATCTTCCTAGTGCCGAAAAACGGGTTTCGGCGAATAACCGCGCATGTTTGTTCTCAAGCAGTTTCTCAAAGAGCTCATTTTACCGCCGCTGCCATGGATGCTATTGCTGCTTGCCGTAATAATTTTTTGGCGACGGTGGTGGGCGAGGAAGCTCCTCTTAGCGACTTTCTGTTTGATCGTCGCCCTGCACAGCGGTCCGGTAGGTTATTTGCTTCGCTATCCTCTTGAATCGCGTTATCCGCCGCTCCTCGAGCCCGCCAAAGTGGAGCCGTACGATGCGATCGTTGTCTTGACCGGTAGCATGATTCCGGCCAGCGGACTCATTCCTTTTGCAACGATTGATGAGTACATGTTTCACCGCTTGGACGAAGCCTGGCGCCTGTACCGGATCCGTCCCAAGCCAATCATTGTCTCCGGCGGGCACGTGAATCCCTTTACTCCGGCGAAAAATGAAAACCAGATCGCGCGCGACTACTTGATCCTTTGGGGTGTGCCGAAAAACGATGTACTTGCCGAAGATAAGTCGCGTGACACCTTTGAGAGCGCGGTCGAAGTCGAGAAAATCCTCCATCAAAGGAGCTGGAAGCGCTATCTGCTCGTCACCTCCGCCGTTCACATGCCGCGCAGTATGCTCGCCTTTAAATCCAAGGCGCCTGAGCCGATCCCCGCTCCGGGTGACTTCTCGCTCGTTGCGTTCGAACCTGATCCCTTCCGTTTCTTTCCCAACGAAGGTGCCGCGAGGGGAATTTTCATGACCCTGCACGAGTACATCGGAATTGCCAACTATTATTGGCGCGTCCATTTTTCGAAAGATTCCTGACCTCCAAATACTTGTGGCCACCAATAAAGCCGAAAAGATCGCTATCGAACTCCACAGTTGAAAATCCATGCCAGAGTGATAAACAACGCTACTGAAAGAGCACTCCAGATTGTAATTTTGCTACATCGTCGATGACAAAACCGGAGGTCGTATGCTGTCGCGCGAGGGGAGAACAACTCGAAGGTGACATCGGTCCCGATCACGTAAAGATTCGCAATATCCACAACCATTACTTGCAGGATCGCGAGGAACAAAAGGGCGAGACCTTTACCGGAATGGGAAAACATTTTTTGATTCACGATTCTTGCGCCACGGAGAGCATGGGGACTATCGTCGATCGATCCAAAGAACATCTCGGGACGAGCGATATCGCCGTAATTGCCATCAGAAAATTTCTGCTCCAATGCGTCAAGGCCTTAGACCGAGGGCAAGAGCCCCCGCACATTATTCGGACATCGGAACAAAATGATCTCCGCCATGTTGCCTGCGTGGTGACGAAAACGGATGCTGGGATGGACCCAAAGCAGTATTTGGAAAAACTCCTAATCGAACAGAAATCAGCGACTGCGGGGGCGTGACATCGTCTAACTTTTTGGAGGTGGCTTATGAGAGTCGTCGACGCTATTTGTGAAATCCTCAAGCGCGAAGGAGTCGAATTTCTGAGTTGTTATCCCACCAACGCGCTGATCGAGGCGGCCGCCACGGCAGGCATCCGCCCGATCATCTGCCGTCAAGAAAGAGTGGGAGTCGGAATCTCTGACGGCTTCAGCCGGATCACCAACGGTCATCGAGTCGGCGTCTTCACCATGCAAACCGGCCCGGGAGCGGAAAATGCCTTCTCGGGCATCACCACCGCCTATTCGGACTCGGTGCCCCTTTTGCTGCTTCCACTGGGTCACGCGCGTTCCACCTCTCAGGTTCATCACTTCTTTAGATCCGTGCAGGCCTACGCGCCAGTCACCAAGTGGACCGAAGAAATTACCTTGGGGAATCAGGTTTCCGCTGTGATGCGGCGCGCGTTCACACTTACGAACATGGGACGTCCCGGTCCCGTTTTGGTCGAGATTCCCGCGGACATCGCGACTGAGGAAGTCAATGAAGCGGATCTGAATTATACTCCGGTCAAACGGACGGTCACCGGAGCCAATGCTAAAGATGTCGCCGCAGCGGCGCGTGTATTACTGGAAGCAAAAGCTCCCGTCATCGTGGCAGGTCAAGGCGTGCTCTATGCCGAAGCTTCGAAAGAGCTCGTGGAGCTTGCCCAACTGCTAGCGGCGCCTGTGACGACAACGCTGGAAGGCAAGAGCGCGTTTCCGGAAAATCATCCTCTTTCTCTCGGCACTGGCGCCGGCGTTATGCCGCTACCCGTCCATGAATTCCTCGCGAAGGCTGACGTGGTTTTTGGAATCGGCTGCAGCTTCACGCGCCATAGCATCGTCGCAGCACCAATCCCACCCGGAAAGATCATCATTCACGCCACTAACGACGAACGGGACATAAACAAACACTATTCGACGGATTATCCGATCCTCGGCGACGCCAAATCCGTGCTCAGACAGTTCATCGAAGCATTGAAAGACATACAAGGTACGAACGATCCAAAAAGGAATGGTGCTGTCGCTGCGGGGATCCGGCGGCTCCGTGAGCCATGGCTGAGTCAATGGATGCCAAAGCTCACTTCGAAAGAGGTGCCGATCAATCCTTACCGCGTCATCTCTGAATTTATGAAATGCGTCGACCCCAAAGACGCGATCATCACGCACGATTCGGGAAGCCCGCGCAATCAACTCGTCCCCTTTTATCAGGCGCCAACGCCCCGCAGTTACATCGGCTGGGGCAAATCTCACGCGCTCGGAACCGGACTGGGGCTGATTATGGGCGCGAAGCTGGCCGCGCCGGAAAAGTTCTGCGTCAACTTTATGGGCGACGCGGCGTTCGGCATGACCGGCCTCGATTTTGAAACCGCGGTTCGCTGCAATATCCCGATCCTCACTATCGTGCTGAACAACAACTTCATGGCCGCCGAGACCCGCCATATGAAGGCATCTCACGAGCGCTACCAGACGCAAGCGCTTGGCGGCAATTATTCGGAGATTGGCCGCGCACTCGGTGGATGGGCGGAACGAGTCGAAGACCCCGAACAAGTCGCCTCGGCTATTCAGCGTTCCAGAAGAGCTACCGAAGATGGCAAAGCCTCGCTATTGGAATTTATCACGAGTCGGGAATCCAATTACTCACGGATGGGAGAATAGAACGGCTTCGCAGGATTAGTCGCAACAATCTCTCGT
>VBKE01000385.1:10800-17424 GCA_005879605.1 Deltaproteobacteria bacterium | reverse complement strand
TGGGCACCGCCTACTTCGCCTGGTTCTTTGAAGGCGTCTATCAGTACGTCAAGAAAGAAGGGTTATATAGCGCCTAACTATGTCCGAGCCAGCCGGAACTCGAGAACAACTCTCACCGCGTCCCCTGATGCGTATCCTGGGAGACTTCGCCAATAGCCAGATCCTCGACGCGGCTCTTGAGTATGACTTTTTCACTCTTATTCACAAAGGTTTTCAAAGCGCGGAAGAAATCGCGCGTGCAGCGGGAACCGATTTGCGCGCCACGCGCATTGTGCTGGATAGCCTGCCGGCTTTGGCTGTGGTGGAAAAACGGGACGGAAGATATTTTCTCACGCGCATGGGCGACACGTTTCTCGTTCAGGGAAAGCCATCTTACATCGGCGACTTTCGCCATGTGGCCCTGGCGCTCTGGGACGGCATGGCGCATCTCAAAGAATCTCTCAAAACCGGCAAGCCTTTTAGTCGGATGGATACCGGCAACGAGCTTCAGGTGTGGGAAAAGCTCGTTCTCGGGATTATCCCTATCGCCGAGCCCGTCGCAAAAACGCTTTGCCATATTCTCAAGATCGGCAGCGAGTGTAAGGGACTGCAGGTTTTGGACATCGCCGGCGGTTCGAGCATTTTCGGAATGACGATTCTCTCTCGTGACCCGTCCGCGCGAGTCACGCAGCTGGATTGGCCCAACGTCAATGCTGTGGCGAAGAAACTCAATCGCGAGCGTGGCCTCGAAGGCAAGATTCGTTTCATCGACGGCGAGTTTCGATCCGTCACAATCGAACCGAAGCACTATGATTTAGTTGTCGCCAGCAATTTTTGCCGGTTCGAATCGCCCGAGGGAAACCAGGAGCTCTTCGCAAAAGCATACTCCGCTCTCAAGCCCGGCGGACGCCTCGTCGTCAATGACTTTGTGCCGAACGAGGAACGTACCGAACCGACTTTTGT
Source organism: Deltaproteobacteria bacterium (assembly GCA_005879605.1). GTDB lineage: Bacteria > Desulfobacterota > Binatia > UBA9968 > UBA9968 > DP-1. Next base: position 16,482 of record VBKE01000385.1, on the reverse strand, counting down.
TTTGCGCTTCTCGGTTTACACGCTGACCCACACTCCGGAAGGAGAATGCTGGACGCTGTCGCAGTATTCGGAGTGGCTGAAGAAGGCGGGGTTCAATTCCATCGAGATGCACGACGACGTTCCGAAAACCCTGCCAGGGACGACTTTGATAATCGCCACAAAGTAGGGATACGTTTTTGCTCCGATTCGGCGTTGTTTCTTTGATGTAGGTTTTCAAACCAATTTTCGCCGGACTCCCAGCGGCTCAACCTTCCCGCGCTCAAAGCACACGAAAACAATATTGCCCGTTAACGAATTTCTAAAAATCATACAAATTCTTACCCACAAATCAACACAATTCGGGGAAAGTGAATCTTCTCTTGCCCAACCGGCGCGCGCCGTCGCGGGTAATGACCACGGTGTCGCCGCAGCGAATCGAATCGGGCGCATTCGAGGGCATGGCGCCCGGCTGTTTATCATCAATCTATGGCTCACTTTCCTTCGGAATGTCCTTGCCTTATATGAAGTTCATTAGCTCGGTTCAACCCTCGGGGGCTGGAATTGCAAAATTCGGGATGCTAGACTCCGCCAGCGTTGATGGGTGTAGAAAATTTACACTTGACCTCCGGCAGGCTCCCGCGCTAATCCCTTCCAGGGATACCTATGCAGTATTTAGCCATCTCCGAATACGACCTCTTATTCCATTTCATGCGCAACGTTGCCGCCAAACAAGCGGAGGTGCTGTTTTTGGTCCAGGACCCGGCGGTGGCGAAACGAATCAAACTCCAGGGCGGCAACGTTCGCCAAGGAGATCTTCTCAAAGAAGAGACCTATAAGAAGATCAAGCTCCACCACGTGGATCAAGCCATCGTCTTCGTGCGCTCCAAGGACCTGCAGGAACGAATTTGCCGTCTGTTGAGGAATCTCGACAGGAGTTTGTCGATCGTCGTTCTCACCGCGGATAAAGCGGAGGAGCCAGAGAGCGATGACAAGCTCCTCAGCTACCTTCAGTTGCCCGATATCTTCGAAGAGTTCTGCGCCACGCGGCTTCTGGACATTTTGAATAGAAAAAAAGTGGAAAGAATCCGCTCGCTCTTTGGCGAAGACAAGGTTTACATACTGCTCCAGCACGATCCCGATCCGGATGCGATCGGAAGCGCTCTAGCGTTGCGCGAGCTTTTGGGGCGTAACCGTGCAACCACCCCGATCGTCACTTTCGGCGAAGTGACCCGACCTGAAAATCTCGCGATGATTCGGCTTCTCGACGTTCAGATCGACCGGATTACCGATAATGACCTGCGCAAAAATGGAGCTCGATTGGCCTTAGTTGATGTGCAGCCACCCTACTTTGACCAACCGCTGGGTCGAGTCGATTTAGTCGTAGACCATCACCCCAAGCGGACGCCGTTCAAAGCGCGCTTTGCCGATCTTCGAACCGCGTACGGCGCCACCTCGACGATCTTCACGGAGTATTTGCGCGCCATCGGCATGGAGCCGTCGCAGCGGTTAGCGACGGCGCTGCTCTACGGAATCAAAACGGACACTTTGTTTTTGGAGCGTGGGAGCAACCTCGCCGATCTCAACGCGTTCACGTTTCTCTATCCTTTTGCCAACAAGGCATTGATAACGCGGATTGAGCGACCCGCGTTGCCCCGCGAGGATCTCGAGGCCCTCGGGCGGGCTTTGACCCGGCTTCAGTTGGACAACGGCGTCGCCGTGATTCACATGGGCGAGATCAATCGCGAAGACGTTATTCCTCAGATGGCGGAGTTTTGTTTGCAGATCGAGGGCGTTGAATGGGGAGTCGTCTCCGGCTTGGTCAAAGACCGGGTCGTCATTTCCGTGCGTAACGTCGGCTACGTCAAAAGTGCCGGCGAGATCATGAAGAAACTCTACGACGACATCGGCAGCGCCGGCGGCCATCGGTCCATGGCTAAGGCCGTGGTCCCGTTGGATCGATTCAAAGAAAAATTCGGCGAGGTGAGCGAGAAGGTGATCCGCGAGGCAATGTTGCGGATGATCGCCGAGCGCGACACAGAAGCGGCGCATGGATAACCAACCGGGGAGTTATCGTGAAATCGAACATACTGCAGACCTCGGCATCGAAGTAACCGCCCCCGACCTCCCAACTCTCTTCGCGTCCGCAGGCGAAGCGCTCTACAGTCTAATTGCCGATCCCGCAACGGTTCAAAGCGAGGAGGGTATCGCTGTCAGCGCAACCGGCAGCGGAACAGAAGAATTACTCCACGAGTGGCTAAGTGAGCTGCTGGCGCTTTTCAATATCCGAGGATTCATCGGGAAACGTTGCGAGATTTCTCATCTAACAGAGGAACAAGTCGTAGGGAAGATCAGCGGCGAAAAGCTCGACCTTCAAAGGCATACGTTTCATACTGAAATTAAAGGAGTCACTTATCATGACTTCAAAATGTGGCAAGATAAGGGCGAGTGGCATGTCCGGGTTATCTTTGACGTGTAAGAAAATCTCTCCGCTGCGTGTCTCTGCACGAGTACTCACGTTTCAATACAAACTTTAATCCCATTCATTCAATCGGCGAGCCTCTTCAGCACCGGGAACAACATTCGGTAGCGGATAAAGTCCGAGCGGTTCCTAATTCCTCCAAGCATGGCGCAGAAGTCGTGAATTTCTAATGGCAACTTGTCGGAGAATGTAAACTTCTTGGGAAATGAAACTGTTTTCTGGATATACAATCTGCAGCTGTAAGTAGTTATCTGCGACGAGGTTAGAAGAGACAGGATCGATTGATCCCGTCGCATCTTCGCCTCTGCAACTTAAGTCCGGACTAGGATCAACTTAGCCGAGCTTTTTATTTGTTGAGAAGCTCACTAGGCGTTTAGCCTATAACGAAAACAGACAAGGGATACCAATAGTAAAAGGAAGCAACGAGTATGAAGACACTTGGTGTTCTCTTTTTCATCGTAATCGCTGGCATCGGGAATGCCGCCGCTCAACAAAGTAATGCACCTCAGAAACCTAAGGTTCGGCGAGATGTCTCGAAGAGAGTGCAAGAAAAAGGTGTCGCTAAGGTTGGCGTAATGCTTTCTGGTCAGTGGGAACTTGACTCAAAGTTGACCAAGGAAGCTGCTCTTGCGCAGCGGCAAGCAATTGCTGCCGCCCAGAAAAGTTTGATGGCTGAGTTGGCTGGAACGAGGTATAAAGTCATCTCCAACTCGAAAATTGGTCCATACATGTCATTGGAGATAGGTCCAGATGCGCTGGCAGTGTTGGAAGGCTCAAGTCTTGTGAAGGATGTTTACCTAGAGGAAATGGTGTTTAGACCTACTCTGTTGCAGAGTGTGCCATTGATAGGAGGCAATCACGCTTGGACCGCTGGTTTTGAATGATAAACATTCGAAAGCGCTCATTCGTCTAAAAGGCGATCAAAATCAAGGAGGGTATTATGAAGACACTTCTACCTTTTGGCGCATGTGTGATTGTAGTGTTGCTTGCCTTGGTCCAAGGCGGGAGTGCACAGACGACGAAGGTCCCCCAAACAGCGTGGGAAAAAGCGAAAAAGGAAAATGTCGTCCGAGTAATTGTGACACTTACCGTAGAAGAGATACCAGAAGGAAAACTAACTCGGGAAGCAAGAGATTCCCAGCGACAGGCTATCGCGGCCGGCCAAGACGCACTTATAGCTGAATTGAAAGGAACGAAATACCGAGTACTAGCGAAAGGTCGGACAGGTAATTTTATCGGCCTCGAAGTAGGTGAGGACGCACTCTCAGTGCTTGAACGTTCCTCTCTGGTTAAGAAAGTGGACGTCGATCGTTTTGACAAATTTAGTCAGAGTGAAAGTATTTCTGTTGTGCGAGCGCCCCAGGTTTGGGATTTAGGCTATGACGGCAGCGGTTGGGCGATCGATGACTGCATTCGATCCCGTCGCATCGATTCTGGGACTAAGCCCGGACAGGGATCACCCCCGCCGGGCTTTTTTATTGCTCAGCAACTCATTAGTTTTAATCTCTGGCGAAAAAAGCCAAAGACTACCGATCGCAAAAGGACGTAACGGACATGAAGACACTTGGTGTTCTTTTTTTCATCCTAGTCGCCGGCATCGGGAGTGCGACGGCCCAGCAGAATAAAGCACCTCAGAAACCTAAGGTTCGGCCAGATGTCTCGAAGAGAGTGCAAGAAAAAGGTGTCGCTAAGGTTGGTGTAGTGCTCAATGGCCAATGGGAACTTGACTCAAAGTTGAGCAAGGAAGCTGCTCTTGCGCAGCGGCAAGCAATTGCTGCCGCCCAGAAAAGTTTGATGGCTGGGCTGGCTGGAACAAGATTTAAAGCCATCTGGACGTCGAAGATTGCTCCTGGCATGTCGTTGGAGGTAGGTCCAGATGCGTTGGCAGTTTTGGAAGGCTCAAATCTAGTGAAGGATGTTTACCTGGACGAAATGGTGTACAGGCCGGGTTTGATGGACAGTGTACCTTTGATAGGTGGCGACCTGGCCTGGGCTGCTAATTATGATAGAACCGGACAAGGGATGATGGTCGTAGATACCGGAGTGGACGGGCAACACACTTTCCGAGCGGACTTGGGGTACAAGTTCTTGCAATCACGCAATTCAAGTCAATCGCGAATGCTAAAGAAGTCATCAAAAGTAACCGGAATTTTACAATCGAGAGCCAGCCGATAATGTATGATTCGCTGTCATGAGTGAGAGACAATGAGACATTGTCAGTGGATCCGGTCGCATCTTCGATTCTGCAACTTAGGCCCGGACGAGGATCAGCCTGGCCGGGCTTTTAATATTAGGAAGGAAGTGATGAAAATGAAATTCTATCTCTATCTATTCATGATTACGCTAACCGCTTGCACAGCCGCAGGAGTCAGCGCTGCACAGCAAAGCAACGCCTCGAAAATAGACGCGAAGACATGGTCGAAGGTGCAAGACAAAGGTACTGTGCGTGTCATTGTCAGCCTTAACGTGCCATACCGCCCGGAACGAGAGCTGGCCCCGGATGCCATTGTTACGCAAAGACAAGCCATCGCCGAGGCTCAAGATAAGCTGGTCGCGGAACTGGATGCGACGACACATAAAGTTAACAGACGGTTTACTACCGGCGGTATCGCCTTGCTTGTAGGATCGGACGCATTGGCGATTCTGGAACGATCAGAGCTTGTGAAAAAGGTTGCAGAGGATATCGCGATGTCGCCTAATTAGAACAGAAGATCCAAAAGGTAGCCCTACAAAAATACAATTTATTTTAAATGAGAGGAGGCAACGATGAGGATCTGGTGGCTGATGATGTAAAATACGGGAAGAGGGTTGAGAGAGAAGTTTAGGTTTTTGCGGGAACGGAGAGGCGGAATATGATTGGAAGTTCGCGAACATAGTCGACTCGGAGAGGGTCAGTTATGATAAGACCAGAACCAAAACTATCATTTTCTTTCCTATGGGATTGTTAAAAATAATCGCTAAGAAACCAATGCCAAAGATCCTAGCCTTAGCCATCGCCTTATTCGCCCTTGCGATATCTCAGCCGACTATCGCCCAAGGAAAACCGGACGAAATCCCCGAAGTCCGAACGATCCTTGAGCAAGCCGTGGAGGCTGCCAACAGTATAAAGCCCGACGTGCCGAAATACTTGGCCTTGTTGGCGGTCGCAATAGCACAAGTGAAGGTGGGAGATTTGAAGGGGACTCTCCGGTCCGCGGACGATAGTGGGAAGTGGACGGACATCG
>VBKE01000385.1:0-10783 GCA_005879605.1 Deltaproteobacteria bacterium | reverse complement strand
CCCCGTATGCGAGAGCTGATGCCTTGGGACAGATCGCAATATTACAAGCAAAGGCCGGGGATCAGGCAGGCGCTAAATTATCTCTCCAGCAGGCTCTCCAGATTGCCAACACCATCGATGATGCCAGTGGAAAATCCGCTACTTTGCGGCAAATCGCAATAGCCCAGGCAAACGCAGGAGATGTAAATGGGGCTCTTCAGACCGCCATCAACATCGAGGACGCTATTCAGAAAGCCGTCGCCTTTGGACAGATCGCAGTAGCTGAGGCAAACGCAGGGGATATAAAAGGGGCTCTTCAAACTGCCAACAACATGGGGAACACTGTCGAGAAAGCGCTCGCTCTACAGCAGATTGCAATGATCCATGCAAAGGGTGGGGATTTGAAAGAGGCTTTCCAAACTGCCAACACCATTAGCTATGAGTATCAGAAAAACAGCGTGTTCCACGAGATTGCATTAGGCCAGATGAAAGCGGGAGATATGAAGGGGTTTTTCGAGACTCTCAAGAATCTTCAGAGCGCCGATGAGAGAGCCCGTATCATGTTTTCTTTGGCAAAATATCAGCTAAGCAAGGGGGATGTGAAGGGGGCCATTCAGACTGCCGACAGCATCGAGGTCGCCTCCCAGAAAGCGGTCGCCTTGCTAGAGATCGCAACGGCCCAGTTAAAACTGGGAGATCTAGATGGAGCTCTTAACACTGCCAACAGCATCGCGAACGGGGACCGGAAAGACTTCGCATTGCGGACTGTCGCTTTAGCGCAGCGAGATGCAGGGGATTTGAAAGGGGCTTTACAAAGCGCCAGCACCATCGCGGATATACACCAGAAGCTCATCACCTTGCAGGAGATAGCCGTGATTCAGGCAGATGCGGGAGATCAGGCAGGCGCTAAATTATCTCTCCAGCAGGCACTCGGGACTGCCAACGCCATGAAGAACGTCTATGAAAAAGCCGCCGCCCTGGGACAGATTGCAATGACCCAGGCAAACGTGGGAGATCCTGTCGGTGCTGAATCGATTTTTCAACAGGCCATTCAGGTCGCCAACAGCACGGAAGATCCTAGCCGAAAAGCCGCCGCCCTGGGACAGATCGCGGTCGCTCAGGCAAAGGCCGGGGATACAAAAGGCGCTCTACAAACAGCTAACACCATTGAAACCGCCAACGTCAAAACCGCTGCCTTGGGACTGATTGCAACCGCCCAGGCAAAGGCGAAGGATACTCTTAAGACACCTACCAGCACCGAGGACACGAAGCGAAAAGACACTGCGCTGGAACAGAGCGCATTGGCGCAAGCGAACGTGGGGAATATAAAAGGCGCTCTTCAGACAGCCAACAATATCCAGAACGCCCACCAGAGAGATGCAGTTTTGAGCCAGATTGCGGCGGCCCAGGCAAAGGCGGGAGATGTGACAGGTGCTGTTCAGACTGTCAACACCTTTGGGAATTACCCCCCGTTCTATGGTTCGCAGAAATTCGCAACGTTGCTGTCAATCGCAAGAGAACGGCTATATGCTGGAGATGTAAAAGGGGCTCTCCAGTGTGTCAACAATATCAGCGACGAATACCAAAAAGCAGGAGCCTTACGGGAGATTGCACTCTTTCAAGCAAACATGGGCGATGTAAAGGGAGCTCTAACCTGGGCTCACAACGAGAGCTCACCTTATCTAACGTCCTTTGCATTACTCGGTGCGGCGGAAGGAGTCTCAAGGCTGAGGGATGGAAAGAAACCAGCAAACGAACCGCCTCGACTACCGTGAACTGCTGACCTCAGCGAGCAAAGGCAGCAAGAAACAGTCGGCTAAGCACATCGAAAGATCGAATCGTCTATCCTACTACGNNAATTCTTACAAGCATCTCTAAATTAGCCAACAGCTCAATCTTACGCCCGGACTGGGAACGTTTCGATTTTTGAATGACCGCGATGTGGCATTTAGCAATACTACGTCCCCCATGATTTGTCTCCTCGATAACTTCTCGTTGAGGACCAACATTTTCCATCTTAAAGCTCATGGCTCATATCCGTGCTCTGTTTCTTTATAAATTTAGCTTTTGTCAAAGACTAGAAGACATGAAATTACAAGAGCTGGACATTTCTTCTGCCTAAGAATCTGGTAAAAATTAAGCAGAGTTTTTGAAATGGCCGCCGAAGAGATCAAACTAAACCGCATTGAAGAGTGCCTTTGGGAGATTCCACGCCAAGGCGGCATGCGAGTGCCGGGGCGTATCTATGCCACGGAAAAACTCATGGCCGGCCTCAAGGAAGATAATAGTCTGCGCCAGGTGATGAACGTGGCGCATCTCCCGGGCATCGTCGGCTATTCGCTCGCCATGCCGGACATTCACTGGGGCTACGGCTTTCCCATCGGTGGCGTCGCGGCGGTGGATTTCAACGACGGCGTCGTCTCTCCCGGCGGCGTCGGCTACGACATCAATTGAGGCGTACGCCTGGTGAAGACCAGTTTGGTCTTCGAGCAAGTCAAAGAGAAACTGCCGCGCATCGTCGACATCCTCTTTTCGCTCATTCCTTCCGGCGTCGGCTCGGAGGGCGCGATCCCCAAACTTTCCAAGCAAGATGAAAAACGGTTGCTGCGCGACGGCGCGCGCTGGGCGGTGTCGGAGGGCTATGGGAACCACGAGGATCTCTCCTACATGGAAGAGGGCGGGCGGCTTGCGGGCGCTGACGCGGAACTTATCAGCGATCGCGCGCTTGAGCGGGGTCTCAAGCAAGTCGGCACTCTGGGCTCTGGAAACCACTTTTTAGAGATCGGCAGAGTGGAGGAAATTTATTTGCCGGAAGCGGCTGATACCCTCGGCTTATTTCTCGATCAGCTGGTGGTGTTGATTCACACGGGCTCGCGCGGTCTGGGTTATCAGATCTGCGAGGATTCGCTCAAGGTCATGAACAAAGCGATGAGCAAGTACGGCATCTCGCTGCCGGACCGCCAACTCGCTTGCACGCCGACCCGATCGCCGGAAGGCCAAGATTATCTCGCCGCGATGGCTGCAGCGGCGAACTACGCTTGGGTCAATCGACAGGTCATTATGAGCCAAGCGCAGAGAGCTTTTATGAAAGCCCTTGAGGTCAGTCCTAGAGAACTGGGCTTCTCACTGATTTACGACGTCTGCCACAATATTGCGAAAATTGAAGAGCATGTCGTCGAGGGTAAGAAGCGCAAACTCTGCGTCCATCGCAAAGGCGCGACCCGCGCCTTCGCTCCGGGTCATCCGCAAATACCCGCGGCTTACCAGCAGCTCGGCCAGCCGGTGCTGATTCCCGGCGACATGGGGCGCTATTCTTATCTGCTCGTCGGAACCGAAACCGCCATGGAAAAAACTTTCGGCAGCACCTGCCATGGAGCGGGCAGAATGATGAGCCGGTCGCAGTCGAAGAAGCAGAGCCAAGGCATCAACATCGATCAGGAGATGGCGCGACGAGGTGTAGTGGCCCGTTATCAGGGACGCGGCACCATGGCCGAGGAAATGCCCCACGCTTATAAGGATGTAGCCGATGTCGTTGAGACCATGGATCTGGCGGGTGTATCGAAGCGCGTGGCGCGATTCCGGCCGGTCGGGGTCATCAAGGGATAGTCCGGACAATTCTTAGCCAAGCTGCGGGATAAACGCTTTCGAGTCTCCAGGACAAAACAGGGGGACACTTTCCTTGTTGTCATCTCGAGCGAAGTGAGAAATCCTTTCTCTTGCCTTTTTTGCTTTTCCTCCCCCACTGCAATGTCCGAGCGTTGCTTGACAACTCTAACCCGCGCGGCATATGGGTGGATCAAATTCTTTTCGTTAAAGGGAGGTCATCATGCCAAAGATTCGCCATCTGGCCATTCGCACCGAGGACACGGGGAAATTGGCGCAGTTCTATATGGATGTCTTTGAGATGCAGCTGCTGCACAAGGACAAGAAAGAGGGAGGCGCCATCTTTCTAACCGATGGCTATTTCAATCTCGCCATTCTTCCCAATCACGAGCAGAATGCGCCCAATGGTCTTTATCATTTCGGCTTTCAGGTCGAGAACGGCGAGGCCACCGTGGAAAGAATGAAGAAAATCAATTACGCGAAACTGCCGAAGCCGCGCCCTGACGGGCGACCTTACGCGGAAATCCGCGGCTCGGACCCGGACGGCAACTACTTCGATATTCCGAGCATGGTTTTCTCAACGTGGAGCCGGTAGGCGAGAAAAAGTCGAGCTGACACTGAGCAATGAAGTTTGGCGGGAAAGTCAAACGCCATCGCCTTTCACTTCTATGGTTGGCGATGGTGGTCTTCCTTATTCCGACGGCGCGCGTTGGTGCGCAGACAAAGACGAACTTCGCTTCGAGCGTCACTAGCGAAAGCATGACCGCCGTTTGGGTCGCGCGGGACCGCGGCTTATTCAGAAAGCATGGGCTGGACATGCAATTCATTCTGATGCCGCGCAACCCCTTAGCCGTGGCCGCTTTGATCGCCGGGGAGATCGATGCCGCGATCATTGGGCCAGGCCACCTGGTGAACGCGGGCATCAGCGGCGCGGATTTGATCGGCATCGCCAATTTTCATCAGAAGCTCGACTACCGGCTTAATTCGAGGCCGGACATCAAAAAAGCAGAAGATCTACGCGGCAAGCGTGTCGCCATCAGCGGACCGGGCTCTACTTCACATCTGGTGTCGTTGTTGTCCCTCCAGGGTCTTAACATCGAACCGACGCAGGCTAGGATTACGTTCTTGACGATTCCGGGTACAGAGATGAATCGGCGCTTGGCGCTTGAAACTGGCGGGGTCGACGCGACGACGCTGAGAGGCGCCGTCGGCGATCTGTACGGTAACAAGGGCTATAACGTGCTCTACAATTTCAAGAGCACCGGCATGACTTTGCCCCAGAGCATGCTGGTAACAACGCGACGCACCGCCGCAAATAAGCCCCAGGTGATCGAAGCATATTTAAAGACGATGATCGAAGCGATAGCCGTCACGCTCGATCCCGCCAATAAAGAGCTCGTGACGCGGTTGCTCGCGTCTAACCTGCGTTTAACCAACCCAGCCGATGCGGAGGAGTCCTACGCCGCCGTGATTAACTCCTATGAGCGGGCGCCGCACATAAACCTGGAAGGCATGAAGCGGCTACACCGGCTATTAACGCAGATCAATCCGAAGGTCGCCGACGTTCGCGTCGAAAACGTCATCGATAGTTCCTTCATGAACAAGCTCCAAAGCTCAGGTTACATCCAGAGCGTATACAAAAAGTAGCGATATCCAGTTAACCGTTTGTGAGCAGCCGAGCGAACTTTCGTCGAAACAGAAGCCATGAGAACCGAAAACATCCCTGTCATAGTGGTGGGCGGCGGCAGCGCCGCCTTTGAAGCGGCGGTCGCGGCTAAGCAAGCGGGCGCGCCTAAAGTCGTCATGCTCGAAAAAGCGCCGGAGCCGGAATTCGGCGGCAACGCGCGTTTTTCCCACACCGGCTTTCGCTGGGTTTTTTCCGGCGCTGATGAAATTCGCCAGTTCGTGCCGGACTTGGACGAGACGACATTTAGGAAACTTCATTTGCCGGCCTACACGGCGGAACAGTTTCACGCCGACTTACAGCGCGTGACCCGCGGGCGGATCGACAAAGAACTCGCCGACGTGGTCGTGCGGCAGTCCAACGCGGCGATTCACTGGATGCGCGAGACTGGAATTAAATGGGATATCGAGAGCTATGTCGTCATCGATGGCCACTACTATTTCGAGCCGGGGTTGGTGATTCATCCGACCGGCGGCGTCGGCGGAGGTCTGGGTCAGCTCATGCAGTGGCGCGAGATTGCAACCAAGATGGGCATCGAGCTGCGCTACGAGTCACGCGTCAGCGCGTTGCTCGGCAACGACCGTCGCATCGAAGGCGTGCGCGTATCGGATCCTAATGAAGAATACGAAATTCGCAGCGGTTCGCTGATTCTTTGCGCTGGTGGCTTTCAGGCCAGCGCCGAAAAACGCGCGCGCTATCTCGGCGCCAATGCCGACTTGATGAAAGTGCGGGGCAGTAAGCATGACACGGGGGAAGTGCTCATGATGGCGATCGACTTGGGCGCGAAGACAGCGGGCCACTGGCAAGGCGCGCATGCGACGCCCATCGATGCGACTTTTCCCGATGTCGAAATCAGCAACAAAGCGAATCGGTACGGTTACACCTATGGCATCACCGTCAATTCGCTTGGCCAGCGCTTTTTCGACGAAGGCGAAGCCCGCCATTCCTACACGTACGCCAAGACCGGTTGGGCCGTGCTCGGCCAACCGGGTGCCCTCGCCTATCAGATTTACGATCAGAAAGCGACGCCGCTTTTGAACAAACGTTATTACGAGTTCTCTCACCCCATCGAAGCCAACACGATCGAGGTACTCGCCGGTAAAATCGGCATAGAGCCTGTGGTGCTCGATCACACGATTAAAGAGTTCAACAATTCAATCCGCAAGGACATTCCGTTCGACGCGACAAAGTTAGACGGCAGGTGCACGGAAGGCATCACGCCCAAGAAATCCAACTGGGCCGACACCATCGATAAACCGCCGTACTGGGCGTACGCAGTGACGGGCGGCATCACCTTCACGTTCGGCGGCCTGCAAATCAACACTGAAGCGCAGGTGCTCAACACCTCTAACAATCCGATCCGTGGTCTGTTTGCGTCCGGCGACATCGTCGGTTTGTTCTTCCACAATTACCCATCATGCACCGGACAGACACGCAATGTGGTTTTCTCGAGGCTGGCGGGACGAGGCGCGGCGGCGCGAGGACTGTGACGCCTGCGGAATGGCGGATCTCGGATCCAAGAAGGCAAACTGTGATTTTGCGATGCGCTCAGAGCTAAACGCTATCTAGCGAAGTCGCGAGCACGGTCATTCTGAGCCGAAGCTCCGCGAAGGCGAAGAATCTCGAGGAATCACGAGACCCTTCGCTGGCGCTCAGGGTGACAATCTTCAAAACAATTCTTTGATTTTCTAACTTTTTTACAGCTCGATAACACCTACGCCGTCGCGGTTTGAGATCTTCGTCCCGTAGCGCTGCGAAAGGCGCGTTACCCGGTCAATGACACGACTGGCCACTTCGCCCTCAGCGAGTAGTGGCCTGCCGCGTTGAGGTCGTGGTCGGCCGAAACCCTGATCGATGGGAAAGATTTTTATCTCTTTCAGTTTTTTCTCGTTGAACTTGCAGATGGCGAACATGTTCTCCCAGTAAGCGGGCTCGCTCGGATGGCCTTTCTTGCCGCCGCTCGTGCGCGCGTCGAGAAAATCGGAGGGTGTGGCCTTCAGATCCAGGTCGAAGCGCTCGTAGGCGTCTGCGGGAAAGAAGCCGACAGTCTCATTTTGAAAAACAAAATTGCCGACGCTGTAGAAGATCGGCTTACCCTGATAGATCTCAATGCCCATGGGAAAGTGGGAGCCGTGGCCGACAAAAATATCCGCGCCGGTGTCGATGGCCTGATGGGCAAAGGTTGTCACAAAGTCCGCGGTCTCTTCGAGGTCGCCCCGCGAGCGCGCTGTGAGAAGACTCTTGCCACCGAATTCGTGACAGTGCACGCTGACGACGACCCAGTCCGCCTGCCGGCGCGCCTCGCGAATCCATCTCACATTGTCTTCGCGGTCGCGCTGGTTCGCCTGGGTGGAGATCGAAAAGGCTTTATCGAGCACATACCGGTTGCCCAACAACACCAACTCCGCTGCTTTGTCATCCGGGATTTCTTTGCTGCTATAAAAGTGCTTACGGTTTCTCTCCTTGCCCATCTCAAAACCAAGCTCACGGCTGATGCGCTGTAATTGCTCGAAGGCGGCGGCATCGACGCGATACGTCGTTTGGAATGCCAGCGGATTGATCCCGGGTCTTCCTCTCAAGTCCGGCCTTTGTTCGCCCGCTTGATTCCATGGTCTGAAAGCGGCCGTTGCGGCGACCAGAGCCACGCGGCCATTGGGCGTGTCTAGATAAGCAGGGGCTCTCGCTTCCGCGAGATTTTTGCCGGTCCCCGCATGCGCCAAGCCCGCTTCATCAAGATGGCGGAGGTTTGCCAAAACACCGCCTTCACCATAGTCGAAAGCGTGATTATTCGCGCACGAAACTAAGTTAATGCCGAACCATTTCAGATCTTCGAGTAGCTTCGGATCCGTCGTCATGAAAGTCCCCTGGGTAATGCCCGGCGTGCCTTCATCCCAGCTGTGAACGGTGCCTTCGAGATTGGCAAAGGCTGCGTCTGCGCTTCGCAGGGTCTCGGCCAACGACAGAAAGCGTTCTTCTTTGAACACAGACAGTTTGCGCGTGAGCATGCAGTCACCCGCCAGCGCAATGGTGAAATCGCCTTTCTCGGCTTCGTAAAGCATCTTCTCTCCAGAGTAAATAATTATAGGCTCGGTTTCGGACAGCCGACGACTACCATTGAACTCGATTCGTCGTCAACTCGAAATTGTTCATTCGAATGAGCTTTCAATAATCCGAATGTTGATGGACGTTGAGCCTTAAAGAGCCGTCCTTTTCTTGACAACGCCTCGTTTTTTCAATACAAAATTTTTATCCCCCTGATGAGTCAGTGATGCCAAGTCCATACCTCTCAGTTGGGCGGTGATGGGTCTTTTTACACAGACACCAACGCATGGATCATCCCTATTTTTCGCTAGTGGTCCTTTTCGCCTTTGCGGGGATCGTCGTCCTCGCATTGCTGTTTATCGCCCAGACCGTCGGCCCGAAGAGCTCTAATCCAGCTAAAGCCGAGCCATTTGAGTCCGGGAATCCACCGAAAGGCGATGCGCGCATCCGCTTTTCCGTTAAATTTTACTTAGTGGCGATGTTGTTTCTGATCTTCGACATCGAAGTTGTGTTTCTTTATCCATGGGCGATTTATTTCCGTAACTTAGGAATCCCTGGTTTGGTTCAAATGGGAATTTTTCTCGGCATTTTGATCATCGGCTTTGTTTATGTCTGGCGCAAGGGAGCCCTGGAGTGGGATTGAGTGTCCATGTCCGAGACGAGCCCCAATCTACAATACATCCAAGAGAAACTTGGCGAGAAAGTTCTGGAGACGCTGGTCTCTCAGGGCGATGAGATCGTGATTCTCGACAGACGAGGAATGCGAGAGAGTTTTCGCTTCCTCAAAGAGGATGTGAAATTGGCATTCGACTTCCTTAGCGACATCACCGCCGTGGACTACTGGAAAAAGAAGGAGCCGCGCTTCGAGGTCGTCTATCAGCTTTTGTCGCTGCACGGAAGGCGACGGCTCCGGGTGAGGATCCCCGTTCCTGAGAATGACCCTACGGTGGAGTCGCTGACGCCCCTTTGGCGCGGGGCGAATTTTATGGAGCGGGAAGTCTGGGACCTGTTCGGCATCCGCTTCACCGATCATCCGGATCTGCGGCGGGTTTTGCTGTACGATGAATTTCAGGGTCATCCGCTGCGCAAAGATTATCCGG
Organism: Deltaproteobacteria bacterium; assembly: GCA_005879605.1. Taxonomy (GTDB): domain Bacteria; phylum Desulfobacterota; class Binatia; order UBA9968; family UBA9968; genus DP-1. The sequence goes on along the minus strand of VBKE01000385.1, from coordinate 1,375 downwards.
TCAATCTGTGGCAGCCGCGCGTGCCGGAGCGAAAAGTGGAGGGGACTTTCGTGGACGAACGGTCCCGCAACAAATTGCTGCTGCTGAAGCAGATATTGGGGAATAAAGCACAATCGTGACTGCTTTTTGAAGGAACAATGAAAGTTGAGAGCAAAGAACTACCCGTCGAGATCATGGAGCTGCAGATGGGCCCGTCCCATCCGGCGACCCACGGAACCATCAAGTTCAACTTAAAACTTGAAGGAGAGAAGGTGCTGGACTGTGACGTGGAGGTCGGCTATCTCCATCGTGGTTTCGATAAGAGCTGCGAACAAGTTACCTGGACCCAGGTGATTCCGTATACCGACCGGCTCAATTACGCTTCGCCGTTGATCAATAATGTCGGCTACGCTCTCGCGGTGGAAAAACTGATAGGGGTGGAAACTCCGCCTCGCTGCCAGTTTATTCGCGTGATCGCAAGCGAGCTGTCGCGGATCTACGATCATCTGACCTGCTGCGGTATGTCGGCCTCGGAACTCGGGGCGATCACCGTCGGCTTTTATATGATCGAGGCGCGGGAGATGATAGCGCGGATCGTCGAAGCTCTTACCGGCGCGCGTTTGACGGTCACCTATGCGCGCATCGGCGGCGTCAAGCATGACTTGACTCCGGATTTTGCCGAGCAGATTGCCCGCACGTTTAAGACGATTCGGAAATTGTTGAACGACTGCGATCATTTGCTTTCGCGCAACCGGATCTTTATCGACCGGATGTCGAACGTCGGAGTCATTTCACAGGAGACAGCGCTCAGCTACAGCCTCACGGGCCCGATCTTGCGGGCCACGGGCGTCAACTATGACGTGCGCAAGGCTTTCCCCTATCTGGTTTACGATCAATTGGATTTCGAAGTTCCGTTGGGCAGCAAGGGAGACAATTACGACCGCTTCGTCTGCCGTATACAGGAGATCGAGCAGAGCATGAGAATCGTCGAGCAGGCATTGGAGAAACTGCCCGTGGGACCTGTGTGGATCGACGATCCGCGGTTTGTCTTGCCGGAAAAGGAAAAGGTTTATAACAGCATCGAAGGGTTGATGCATCACTTCAAAATCATCATGGAAGGCATCCATGTGCCACCCGGCGAAACTTATTTTGCCGTGGAAGGCGGCAACGGTGAGTTGGGTTTCTATATTGTAAGCGACGGCGGCGGCAAGCCTTATCGTATCAGGGTGCGTCCGCCGTGTTTTATTGCCATGGGCGCCTTTCACGAGATGATCAAGGGCTATATGGTCGCAGATATCGTCCCGACCTTCGGCATGGTCAACATGATCGGCGGTGAATGCGACCGATAGCGGTGAGGTGATCAGACCTTACAATTTGGATTTGATGCTTCGACTAG
>VBKE01000538.1 GCA_005879605.1 Deltaproteobacteria bacterium | reverse complement strand
GGCACAACAAGCGGCGCTTGCCGCGCATATCTCGTCCCTTTACCTGACGGCTCGCGATGCCTCAGCGAGTCTGGCGAAAGAGGTTGACGAGCGGACTGCCGAAGCGGAAACGCAACGTCGCTTCACGGAAGCCATCATAGACAGCCTGCCGCTCTCGCTTTACGCAATCGATCGGGACTATCGGATTGTTGCCTGGAATCGTAATCGCGAGTTGGGAGAGTTGGGCGTTGCACGCGGCCTGGTAATTGGAAAAAACATCTTTGAGATTCTGACGCGGCAAAAGCGAGAGGTGCTCGAACGGGAATTCTCTCACGTCTTCGAGACAGGTGAAATTGAGCGAGTAGAACAGGAGACCACGACCGCAAACGGCGAAGTAAAGCACTGGCTGATAAGCAAGTTCCCGATGTGGGCCGGCGGCGATGATGAAGTGAGTCATGTGATCACCGTTGGTGAGGACATTACGCTGCGCGTCGAAGCGAACCGCGCCGTCGCGCGCGCCGAAAAGCTCGCGGCCGTGGGCCGTCTTGCCGCGGGAGTCGTCCATGAAATAAATAATCCGCTGGCCACAATCTCGGCCTGTGCCGAAGCGCTTCAATCGCGTCTGCAAGAAGGTGCGTTCGACGGCTCGTCGGCGTTGGACGATCTCCGTGAGTATCTCGGTCTTATTCGCGGCGAAGCTTTTCGTTGCAAGAGCATCACTAACGGACTGCTTGATTTCAGCCGCACGCGCGCCGTCGAACATGCGCCGGTCAATCTCCAGGACGTAGTCTCTTCCGCCGCGCGCCTCTTGTCTCACCAGCAACGTGGCTTCGCAATCGAAATCCAAATCGAAACGCCGGACGATCTTGCTCCGGTGTCGGGTGATACGAGTCAATTGCAGCAGGCGGTAATCGCCCTGGCAGCGAACGCGATCGACGCGATGCCGAAGGGAGGGCTATTGACAATCTCCGCCCGCAACCGGGAAAACGATGTGCTGATCGAAGTCAGCGACACCGGCGTTGGTATTCCGTCGGAGAATCTGGCCCGCATCTTTGAACCTTTCTTTACGACAAAAGAGGTCGGGCACGGCACGGGTCTTGGCCTCGCGGTTTGTTATGGTATCTTAACGGAGCACGGCGGAACGCTCGACGTACAGTCCACGGTCGGCGCTGGCACGACGTTTACGATTACTCTTCCGGCCCTCAATCAGCAAAGGGAACGAAGCACAGAGAACGCGGAGAGCAGAAAGCTTGAGTGATACACAAACAGCAAGGATTCTAGTTGCGGAAGACGAAGCCAACCTGCGTCTGGTTTTGCAAAAGGAGCTGGAGCGCCACGGTTACCGCGTACAGGTTGCGCCCGATGGCGAAGCCGCCCTGCGCAAGCTCGAAGAGACCAATGTTGATGTGCTGTTGTGTGACATAAACATGCCGCGGATGGACGGTATCGAGCTGCTGCGTCGCGTGCATGAAAGGCCGAATCCTCCGGAGGTAATCATGCTGACCGGACAGGCCACAGTCGAAACTGCGGTCGAGGCCATGAAGCTCGGCGCGTACGACTACCTCACGAAACCATACAGCATCACCGAACTCGACGTGCGGGTGCGGCAGGCCGCGGAGAAACGACGTTTGCGCGTTGACAATCTGCGCTTGCGCGAGCAATTGGCAAGGCAATCGGCCCTGCCGGAGATGGTCTCCGTTTCCGAAGCGATGAAAGAGGCGGTCAGGCTAATCGGGCGAGTGGCGCCATCGGATACGTCGGTGCTGATTACCGGCGAATCGGGAACGGGAAAAGAGTTAGTCGCTCAGGCGATTCATCGTCTATCGAGTCGGGCCGACAACTCCTTCATCGATCTGAATTGCGCGGCCTTCCAGGAGTCGCTTTTGGAATCCGAATTGTTCGGGTACGAAGCGGGTGCATTCTCGGGCGCCAAGGCGAGGAAGCTGGGACTCGTTGAGCTCGCCGATGGTGGAACGTTGTTCCTTGACGAGATCACTGAATTGCCGGCGCCGCTCCAGGCGAAGCTCTTGCGAGCAATCGAGACGCGAACCTTTTTCCGTGTAGGCGGTGTGCGCAAGGTCGAAGTCAACATTCGCATCATCGCCGCCACGAATCGCAACGTCGACTCAGTCATAACGGATGGCTCTTTTCGCTCCGATCTGCTCTATCGCATCAACGGGTTTCAGATCGATCTGAAACCGCTGCGCGAAAGGCCAGAGGACATCGACCCGCTGGCGCGCCATCTTCTGAAACACGTGGGCGGAACAAATCCTCCGGCCATTACGCCAGAAGCTTTCGACGCCATGCGCTCTTACGGTTGGCCGGGCAATGTGCGGCAATTGCGGAATTGCCTCGTCCACCGGAGGTCGTTCGCGTTTCTCTCCCCGCCACACTTCACAGTGGCGCGGTCCAGCCCGGCGCACCGGCAGAGATCGCTGCTGCTAACTCAGGGCCGCTGTCACTGCGTGAGGTCGAACGCCAGCAGATACTCGCCGCACTCGAACAGACCGGCTGGCATCGGGGCAAGACGGCCGAACTGCTCGGCATCTCGCCATCGACTCTGTATCGGCGGCTGCGCGATTACAATCTTGAGCACCGCCGGTAGTTAGGCCCGTTGTTCTAACCTGGGAAGGGCGGCGGTGCACGGTGAACGTTCATTATCGCCTGAGTTGTTTGCGATCAATTTTCCCGCGGTCGTTTTTGGGCAAAGACGTTACAAACTCGATCCAGCGCGGGTATTTGTAGATCGCGATTCTTGTCTTAACAAACTCTTTAATGGCGTTGGCCAGTTCGTCACCGGGCACGTGTCCTTCGCGCAGGACGATGAAAGCCTTTGGCTTAACCAGTCCGTCGCCGGCGTCGTGACCAATGACGGCGCACTCAAGCACAGCCATATGTTGCGAGAGACAATTTTCGATCTCGGCCGGGGCCACGAACACGCCCGAGACGTTCAACATGTCGTCGGTGCGGCCGCGATACCAGTAATAGCCTTGCTCGTCGACATGAAACTGATCGCCGGTGGTGCACCAATCGCCCGCAAAAGTTTCTTTCGACTTTTCATGCGCGTTCCAGTAACAAAGCGCGGCCGAGTCGCCTTTGATCCTTAGCGTGCCCATTTCGCCGGTGGAGGCTTCGTTACCATCAGCGTTCACAATCCTCGCTTCGTACCCTTCGACGATCCGGCCCAGGCTGCCGGCCCTTACATCGCCGGGCCGGTTGGTGATGTAGATATGGAACATCTCTGCCGAGCCGATGCCGTCGTAGATTTCAACGCCGAATTGTTTCATCCAGCGT
>VBKE01000384.1 GCA_005879605.1 Deltaproteobacteria bacterium | reverse complement strand
ATGGTTGCGAAAAATAACAACGGATCTGTAGCAAATCTGGCACCGATTGTTTGTTATGTTCGTCTGCGGGAAAAACGAGACCGACTGGAATTAATATTATGCAAAATCACCTGAGAAATGGATTTCTTTGACCCACTTGACGGCATAGTTCGACATCATTAACTTAGTGTAGTGTTTGCCATTCATACATGAGGGTCCTTTGGTGCATTTAAACACCTCCGTTCTCGTAGGCATCTTTCGGTAACTAGCCGAACGCTGGTTTTGTCAGGTCCAAAAGAGGAAGCTTAAAATCATCAATTTCGCGGGGTTATCTCGCGTTTAACGACTGGTTGCCGAGAAAGAGGAGAAAAATCATTGTTGGGTTGGCATACAATTCGCTTTGGTAGAGGGGCGGATGGATACGAAAACAAATCTCTGGTTGCTCGATAGAACGGAAAACTAGCGGAATTCCTGAGAGAAGTTAAGCCCTGGAACCTTTGGGCGGGCTTCGGGGCAGATTCCTCCGAAGTAAAATGCCGCATAGAAAATAAGCAGGAGTCAAAAATGCCGTTGGATTTTGAAGACCAGACGAAGATGAGAGATGCCAGCGAGGCTCAAGACGGCGAGCTCGATGAGCTTGACGAGAAAGAGACCGATTTTGGCGCGGAGCTCCTTGCGGAAGGGGAAGCAACCGAAGAAGAGCCTACCGAGCACGAAAGCGCTGGCACTTCCAGCTCGGTTCAACAATACCTGCATGAGATAGGATCTGTTCCGCTTCTGAGCAGAGAGCGCGAGGTCGATCTCGCCATGCAGATGGAGCGGGGTAGGAACCAGATCATGGAGGCGCTTTTTTCCACGCCCATGGCATTGCGCCACGTGCTTCAATTGGGCAGTGCCATTTCAAGCGGTGATCTTGAGCTGCGCCACATTGTGGAGAAATCGGATGCAGATGAAGAAGACAGCGCGGATGTTCTCGATCCTAAACCTTTTCTCAAACTTATCGCCAAGCTCCGCCGTCTGAGTCACAATCGAGAAGACATCGATCGACAGTTGAACAGGTCCCGGGTATCGAAGCGAAAGCAAGAGACGCTAAGGCAAAAACGGCACGGGCTCCAAAAGAAGATATCCAGCGTCTTGATCGCGCTTCACCTCGCCTCGTCCCTCATCGATGAAATGGTCCAGCGTGTGAAGCAACGGCGCGATCGTCTGACGGCCTTCGAGCAGAAACGAGCGGGTGCTTCCAAGTCCCAGCGGGCGGCGATATCCGCTGAGATCCAAGCCATCGAAGATAACGTCGGTCTCCCGGTTGATGAGATCAAGATCATGGCTCGTCTCATCGACGAGAGCGAAGCTCTAGTCGGAACTGCAAGGCGGGAGTTCATCGAAGCCAACTTGCGTTTGGTTGTGAGCGTGGCCAAGAGATACGTGAGCCGCGGCTTAGCTTTTTTGGACCTGATTCAGGAAGGAAATCTCGGACTGATGCGGGCCGTCGAGAAATTCGACTACCGGCTGGGCTACCGCTTTTCCACCTACGCGAGCTGGTGGATTCGCCAGGGCATTACCCGAGGCCTCATCGATACCGGGCGGATCATCCGCATCCCGGTTCACCGAGTTGAAGCGCGAAACAAGATTATCCAGACCGCGCAACATCTGCAGCGAAAGCTCGGTCGCGAGCCCAAGCCTGAGGAGCTCGCCGAAGAGGCGGGAATCTCGGTATCGGACCTGCTGAAAATCATCCAAACTCAAGGAGAGCCTGTTTCGCTGCAAATGCCCATATGGGAAGACGGTGATCGCCTCGAGGACTTCGTGGAGGACCGAATCAACCCCAAGCCTCACGAGCAGGCTTTGGAAGGAACACTGCGCAGAGACGTTAGGAAAGCGCTGGCGGTCTTAACTCCGCGCCAGGAAACGGTACTGCGCATGCGTTTCGGCATCGAGGAAAATCGCGACTACACGCTGGAAGAGCTGGGGGAAAAGTTTGCTGTCACTCGCGAGCGAATCCGACAAATCGAGCAGAAGTCCCTACAGATACTGCGCAATCCTAATCGTCGGAAACCCCTCAATCCGTCTGGTGGATTGGATGCAAACGCGGCCTAAACGCCTCGGTCCCGAACTTTTGCGTCTTTAGATTCTTTCCGGGGACCGCAGCTCCTGGAAACGCCAGGCGAGGATCTCCTCACGCCATCCGTGGCCAAACCAGCGGCATTACGCTGGGCTCGGCGCGCAACTGCACTAACTTTCCCCGCATCGTTGCAAGATTAGTTAACATACGACCGCTTGTAATCTTTAACGTGCGCGCCGCATTCTTTGAGTTTGTCATTGATTCCGCTTAACTCGCCGAGAACGCCTGGGGATCGCTCCGCATCAGCATATCCGTGATTTCCGATCGATGCTTTTTGCCGTTTTCGTAAACGCGCTGCAAAACCTCGGCGATCTCTGGAAACTCGGGTCGAACTCTGCGGAGCTGCTCCCAGAGCTCCGCGGCTGAGCGCCTCTGCTCCTCCAGATCCGCCAGCAGAGATTGCCAGCTGTTGCCCCCGGCAAACTGCGTTTCGGGAACCGCCGGCAATGGAGCGCCAAGAAGCTTGATCTTTTCGGCAATCTGATCGCCATGTCTGCTCTCGTCTGCCGCAATGCGCAAAAGCTTTTCACGGAACTGAGGATACGGCATATTTTGCGCGTGCCGCCTCAGCTGGCTCGCACGCTGATTCGCTTCAACGTACTGCTGCCGCAAAATCTCGATGGCTTTGTATCGCCCGTCACGAGAAAAGCCGAGAAAACCACGCCACCAGTCGGACCATTTGTTTGGCCATGCCATAACCTCGCCTCCTTAAATTTTACGTTACACGGCCGCAAGGGGAAAAATGTTTCCCCCGAGACGGAGCCAAGGTGAAATCATCCTCCGAAGCACCCGCCGGAGTTTAAAAAGATTTCTATTATTTTTGCAAAAGCTTGGGTTTTTCTGCAAGAACTTGACGAATGCCCTCCGCTTCGCAAAAACCTTTTGCTCAAAGGCGCGCAACTCCGGTTGCCAAACGTGATGTAAAGTCCTTCAACGTGCTAGACTGTAGATCATGTTGCCTTCCAACAAACCGCAGCAGGATGCTCTGACGGAACCGGTTATTCAGAACGGTGTGTGCTATGTGCTGTTTGCCTATGATGCCGCTCGCTCCATTAATTTAGATGAGGCCGAACGACAGATCCAGGAAATGACCAAGAGAGAAACCATCAAGCACAAAAGGCGGGCTCCGAGCTATTTCGAATACCAGCCGCCACCGTTGCGCATCATGCACGAAATCGAGCCGGTCAATCTCGGCCGTTACCGGATCGACTCCAGCGTCGATCTTATAGCATACGATTTCGGCGCCGTGGCGGTGGTTTACCGCATCCCGCTCCAGGGTTCCATCGAAAAACTCCTGCAGCTTAGCCAAGAGCTATATGACAATGATTTTCTGCTCACCGATTCCCGTCTACGGGCAGATCAACTCTTGAAAGGCATGGGACACTCCGTCAGCGATGCCGGCATCGCCAATGTGGTGGAAGACTATGTCATTTACCATGTCGAATCTTTTGTGCCTTCTCTTGACCTCAATGCATTGATCTCAACCAAAGCTCAATGGATCGCCAAAATTCTTCGCGCCGAGGAACAGCCGCTGTCCAGTCAAGAAGTGGAAGACGCGCTCGCAGCTAAGATGTCGTTCGGGTTGGACGACCTGACCATCGTCGATTGGAACGCCGCACTGATCGTCGACCGAGAAGGCGACGACATTAGGGCGGTATTGGAGTTTGCCAACGTAGAGTTGCTGGAGATGCGCTATCTGGACCAAAAATTGGACCGGGCGCTGGACCGAGCCTACGAGGCGCTCTCAAGACGATCGTGGAATCTACTGCGAATCTTCGGATACTATAGCGCCGATCTGCGCCGGGTCGCCGAGCTACAGGTAGACAACGCGCTCCTATTTGAAGGCGTAAACAATACGCTGAAACTACTCGGCGACCAGTACCTCGCACGCGTCTACGCCTTGGCGAACAGGAGGTTTCACATCGGCGAATGGGACACAAGCATTCTGCGAAAGCTTCAGACTCTCGAAAGTATCTACGAAAAAATTTCCGATCAGGCCACGAACCGCCGGATGGAGATATTGGAATGGGTGATCATCTTTTTGATTGCGGCGTCCATCCTGCTCGAATTAATCCGGTACCGTCCCTAGCGGAACCCCATTACCTGGCGCTCGTCGCCTTGGACTTTCGACTGGCGAGCCGAGGCTTAACCGTCAGAACCGGACAGGAAGCGTGTCTGACGACTTTTTCAGCCACATTACCAATCAGCAGCCTTTTGACCCCGGTCCGTCCATGAGTGGCGAGCACGATCAAGTCGATTCGATGAGTTTCCGCGGCATCGAGAATCTTTTCAAACGGATTCCCGCTGGCAACAAGATATCTGACCTTGGGGAGGCGCTCGACCCAATCGTGGCAGAACTGCTTTAATAACACTTCCGAATGTTCCACCGTCGCCTTCATGACCTTGGCGCGTTTCATCGGTTCGTTCTGATACAGTTCGAGCAGCGCCGGGTCGGCCTCCATAATCGACTTCATGTAAAGTTCATCGAAGGGGTTGTCGATGACGTGCAAGAAATATAATCCAGCGCCGGCATTCTCTGCGATCTTCACAGCCAGCTTGAGCGCTTCAAGCGAAAAAGGCGATAAATCCACCGGGCAAAGAATTCTTTTAAAATCTAAAGCCATATGCCTTGTCCTTTCGAATTCGGTGTGATTTCACCGGTTCTAACAACCCCGCTCGCATTCAAGCAGGTGATTTCTTGCCAACTCTTACCATGACTGCTGCGTTCTGGGCCAGTTCGGCGCTCGGAGTGCTTTACATAGTTGAACCCTGGCAACCGCCTTTAAAAACGATATAGTAATTTTTAGTCGTAGGATCGCCGTAACTTCGGTCATCAAAAAAGGAGGGACCGATCATGCTTCCGTCAATACCGCATCGAATCAAATGGCCCTTAGTCTTTATCGCTCTCTGGCTTGGAATTGTTATGACGGTGTGGCCGCGGGTGGGAGGTTCTCAGGCTGTTCGCTCACCGGACGAAATCAGTCGTGTCCTTGTCATAGAAAAACTCTCGGTTCAGGACGGCGTCGTCTCGGGAGAGGTTCACAACCTATCATCCCGGACCGTGCGCGATGTCCAGCTGTTCGTCCGTCACACCTGGCTATGGGACGACGAACGCCACCCCGGCAAGATAGACCCAGGTACGTCGACTTTCCACACCTTGCAACAGGAGATCCCACCGGGAGGAACGGCCCGCTTTAATCTCACTCAGTCACCGCCGCTAGCAAAAACCGCCGGTGGCCATTTCGTAACGACAGTCTCGATCGCTGGATTTACGGAAGTTATTCCTCAAGTCAGGTAACTCGTTTAGGGGTGTTCATTTCGCGCCTCGACTTTCTTGCGCGCTACCGGCTGCGTCGGACCAATCGATCGGTTGCCGGATTGAGTTCTGCCCGCGGCATGACTTTCGGCCGTTCGCCATCCAGATAATCGCGTTTGTTCTGAGTCGAATGTTCTGCCGATTCGTCGGTGAATGCCCGGCGAGACGGGGTCAAGCAGAAGTGGACATTTGGTCCTGGGTAACATAAATCATTCAGGGGAATCTCATGTCATTCAGTGAAGGATAAGAGGGTGATACCGACAGCCGATAGCACCGGCGTGGATGCCTTTACCGCCGAGGTGGTGCGCAGCGCGGTCGTCGCGGTTGCCGGCGAGATGAAGACCAACCTCATGCGCACGGCTTACCATACGATTATCTACGAAGCCGAAGACTTTACCGTCGGTCTTTTCGACGCCGACGGCAATACGATTTCCATCGGGCTAGGACTGCCGATGTTTATTCGCGGACTTTCGGATGCGATCAAGGCAAAAATCGAGTTCTGGGGCAAGGAGAACATCGAGCCCGGCGACATTTTACTCACCAACGACAGTTACGTCATGGGCAGCCATCTGAACCACATGATCTTCACCCTGCCGGTTTTTAACGATGGCGAGCTCGTCGCCTTCTCGTCATCGATGGCCCACTGGCAGGATATCGGCGGTCAACTGGGCGGCATTACCCGAGATATTTATTCCGAAGGTCTGCAGCTGCCGTTTGTAAAGCTCTTCAGGGCGGGAAAGGAAAATCCCGAGATCGCGGCGATTATCCGTGCCAACGTGCGCGTGCCGGAGCGCGCCATGGGCGATTACCGCGCCCAGATTGCGGCGATTCGGACGGGCGAACGGCGTCTTCTACAGTTGCTGAAGCGCTACGGCAACCACGCGTTCAAAGAGAGCATCCGGCTCGTCTTTGAGCAGAGCGCGCGCCTTGCGCGCGCCGCCGTGCGCGAAATCCCGGACGGAGTCTACGAGGCCGAGTCGTTCATGGATGACGACGGCGTCAACGTTGGCAAGCACATCCCGATTAGGGTCAGGGTCGAAGTCCGCGGTGAAGACATGACCATCGATTTGAGCGGCGTCAGTCCTCAGGTCGCCGGCTTTTTCAATTCCGGGCCGACCGCCGGCCGTTCGGCCGCAGAAGTGGTCTTCAAGTGCATCACCACGCCGATGCTGCTGCCGATCAACGAGGGCTCGTTCCGGCCGCTCAAAATCATCTTACCGCCGGGCCGCGTGGTGAGCGCAACCAAACCGGCGGCGATGCGCGTCTGGATGACGGTTCCGATGACCGTATGCGATACGCTATTCAAGGCCCTCGCTCCGGCCTGTCCGGAGCGCACCATAGCGGCGCATTACGCTGATCTTTGCATCGTCAACCCGCACGGTTTCGACCCACAGACCGGCCGCTACTTCTGGGCTCACATCGGCCATCCGGGCGGAGGGTGGGGCGCGAAGTTCGATGAGGACGGCGTGAGCGCTACGGTGGCGCTCAACGATGGCGACACGCATAACTCACCCATTGAGGCAACCGAGGCGAAGAGCCCGATCATTGTCGAAGAGCGCGCGCTGCGCCAGGATTCCGCCGGGCCGGGCAAATTCCGCGGCGGGCTGGGCGTGACGCAACGCGTGCACGTGCGCAAGCCGGCGACGATTGATTCCCGCATGGAGCGAACGATCTGCGCGCCGTGGGGTCTTCACGGCGGGGATTCGGCTCTGGCAAATCGAATCGCGATACTGCGCAACGACGACACCACTCAGAAATTCCCGACGGGAAAGATCCGGCCGACGGATCTCGCCGCGGGCGAAGGTTTTCTGATCGAGACCGCCGGCGGCGGCGGATTTTGGAATCCGCTGGAGCGCGATCCCGAACGAGTCCTCGCCGATGTGCGTTCCGGTTACGTGTCTCTCGAAGCGGCGCGGCGCGACTACGGTGCCGTCATCCATCAACACGGGCGCCGCTTTGAGCTCGACCATAAAGGGACCGAGGAGCTCCGTCGGCAAATCAGCGACGATAGCCCTCGGACTGAAAGGGCGACACTCTAGCATTGGATTCCTATAATTTTTAAACCGCACTCAGGTATTGAAATCACGAAGAGAGAAGAAGGAGAAAACCATGGCGCTGAGTTTTGAAGAGAACGAGATGCTCACGCGAGCCGGTCCTGGGACGCCCGCCGGGGAGATGCTGCGTCGCTACTGGCACCCGATAGCATTTTCCAGGGAGTTGAAGGGAAGACCGAAGCGACGGACGCTTCTGGGAGAAGATCTGGCTCTTTTCCGAGATGAACAAGGCAGACTAGGGCTTCTCGCATTGCGCTGCTCGCACCGCGGAACTTCTCTGGAGTATGGTCATCTTGAGGATGGCGGCCTGCGCTGTTGCTATCATGGTTGGCTTTATGACGTCGAGGGACGCGTCTTGGACCAGCCCGGCGAGCCAACCGACAGCACCTTCCGAGAACGGGTTCGTCATCCAGCGTACAAAGTTCAAGAGCTGGCGGGAATCGTTTTCGCCTACCTCGGACCGGAACCAGCGCCACTTTTGCCGCGCTACGACGTGCTCGTGAGGGAAGACGGAACGCGCTCGTTGAACGCGCGGGTCGTACATTGCAACTATCTCCAGATGGTTGAGAACAGCGTCGATCAGCACCATTTCAAATGGCTTCATCGGACCCCGAAGACGAGGCTTTGGAAAGATGAGCAGCTCACCTCAGAAGTCACTGATTTCGGCATCCTTGATACTTTCACGCGCCGCGTGGGAGAGGAGCGTTACAGGACCATCAGCCTGTTTCTTATGCCCAACATGAATAAAGTCGGCTATCACCTCTCGGAGGACCATCCCGCCGCTTTCGCCGCTACCCACGAAGGATATGAGGCGTTGCGCTGGCGCGTTCCCATGGATGACACTACCACAATGCACTTTACTCTTTATTTCGCGCCGCTGGTCGACGGCAAGGCAACGGCGAAGATGCCGCAGGACAGGCAGGACGAAGGGCTCGGCGACAGCATTCCCGGAAAGTATCGTTGGGATGAAACCACGGGCTGGATCGCGCGCGGCGATCAAGACCGCTGCGCGCAGGAGAGCCAAGGACCGATCTTTGACCGCACGAGGGAACACTTGGGGGTGTCTGATGAAGGCGTTATTTTGCTGCGCCGTTTATTCAAACAGTGCATTGACACCGTCAAGAACGGCCAGGACCCGGTGGGCGTCATCAGGGATCCGGCCAAGAATGAAATCATTCGCCTCGTGCCTGGCGAATACCGGGTAACTTAGATAAGCGTGTCGAGCGAGATGTGACAATGCGAACAGCCAAGCACATCGGCATCGTGGCCGTGAGCGCTGAAGGCGCAGCGCTGTGCTACAGGACTATTTGTGTCGAGGGGGCGCGGGTCCTCGGACGGCATGCGCACCCGGAGGTCACGTTGCACACCTATCCGCTGAGCGAGTACATGCGCCACGTAGACGGCCGTCACTGGGAAGGAGCGGGTCGCTTGCTGTTGTCTTCGGCCAGGAAACTCGCCACGGCCGGCGCCCAACTCCTAATCTGCCCCGATAACACGCTCCACCAGGCGCTCG
>VBKE01000383.1 GCA_005879605.1 Deltaproteobacteria bacterium | reverse complement strand
TCGTGACGGATCGAAACTCGCCGTCGATGAAACGAATCTTGCCTTCGAGGCCCTGCTCGCGATTGAGTTTCTTGGCCACGGCATTGACGTTGGGCCAATCCAGCTGCGTGACTTGCGCGGACGGGTCACGAGAGAGAATCGTCATTCCGAAAATGCTCGAACCGCCGGCGATGTCCAAAACCTGCAGTCCCTTACACTCGCTGCCGATCTTGAGAATATGGCAAAGCGCTTTTGCGACGGGCTCGGCGATAGGGATAATCCCGAGAACGAGCTTTTCCCACACCTGAAGCTCGTTGCCGGTATCCATCCGACTAAAAGGCTTGCCGGTTTTGAGAGATTCTTTGAGATGCGCCATGCCGTCCCAGAGCGCCAGGGCCACATGGCGAAAGTCGCCGATGTAAGATGGCTTTCCCTGAACGAGAAACGTATCGCCCATGCGCGTGAGAAAATATCTTTCGTCCCGTTTTTCCACCACAGCCAAAGCCGGCAGGCTATCCAGCACAATGCGCGTGGCGCGCAAATCGGTTCCCGCTGCACGCGCGATTTCTTCCGCGCTTTGAAAACCTTTGTGAATAAGAGTGAAAAAGTCATACTCAAGAGCCGCGTCGAGGATCTGGCTATTGGCGAAGTCCCCCAGGATACGCATCAGGGGACGCGGTGAGAGTTGTTCTTGAGTTCCGGCTGGCTCGGACATAGTTAGGCGCTATATAACCCTTCTTTCTTGACGTACTGATAGACGCCTTCAAAGAACCAGGCGAAGTAGGCAGTGCCCATGCGCAGGCAATACTCCAAGCTAAAGCCCGGGCGCGTATCGGCGCGTCCTTCTTCGAGCATCTTTTTGAGCACCGTCCAGTCTAGATCGGCGTGGGCCATCACGCCATCGGCGTGTTCTTCGAGATCGGCTTCGGCATGCACCCGGAAGTAGACGATCTTTTCTTCGGGCATTTTGTATACCTTGCGCAGCGCGCCGCCAAAAAACTTCGCCCAATGGCCAACGGCTTCCTCCACACAGAACGATGCCCACCATTCCGCCATCGTTCCTTCGTACAGCACGCCACGGTAGTATTCGAGAAAAGCCCGGCACTCGGCCAGCATTTCGTATTCAATCATCTCGTCGTCGGTAAGACCGAAGTTGCGGCCTTGCTCGAGAACGATGCGGATATGTCCCGGCGGGCTCGGATGGATCATTTCGTCCGCCACATGATTGGCGAAATGCTTCTGTAGCTCAGGATGCCGCTTGAAAAACGGCAGGTGTCGTTGATAGGCGACGCCGTGGAAATTGTTGATCTCCGCCACGAACCCGTACCAGTTCTGCCAGAAGACTTTGAGCGCCTCCACGGGAAGGGTCCCTTTGCTTAAATCGGTGTGAAATCGCCCTTTGAAAAGCCAGCGATCCGCCAGATCGAGCAAATACTTTTTCAACTCTGCGACAACCGCATCCGCTTCCACCGCCGAAAGTTTTTTTCCGGAATAATCTTTGGGCAATGCCGACATGATTGGCTCCTGTTATGGATTAATACAGCGCGCCCGGGTTCAAGATGTTGTTTGGATCCACGAGTTGCTTGATCTCTTTCACCAGATCGTAAAGATTGCTGAGCCGTTGATACGGATGGGATCCTTTCGTGCTGAGGGTCGGCGCGGTCCAGACAACGCCCCGCTGGTTGCTGAACTCTTGCACCATTCCCATCCAACGGCGCAACTTGCCGATATCCTCTTCATCGTAAGGATTGTAGAAAACAAAATACTCTTCCTTGATAGCCAGGTCGCGGGTCACATAGCTATCGTGTTGTGGCGAGTGTCCCGCGTCCCACAGACCGCATGCTCGCTTGGCGGCTTCGTCCAGATCGTACATCTCTTTCAAGAACGTCAACGGATACATCTTCGACGTGACGGCGAACATGCCGGTGTGGCGCACGACAGAACCACACCAGCCGTCCGGCCCCATAATATGATAATCCGGCCAGCCGTGAAGGCCGTGCTCCTGCGCCTTGACGCCCATAGCCTTCTCGGCGATCTCCGGCACATCTACACCATCCGTCTCGTGATAGATATGCCGCATCCGCTTCTCTTTAAATGCGAGTTCTTCCGCGTCACGCGCCATAATCACGGTCTTCAAAAAAAACCAGGCGTCGCCCGGAATTTTTGTCTTATCGTAAAGACCCTCTTCCATCGGCCAGTGGTATTGCCAGCGGTCGGTGAAGTGAATGTCATAAACCACTTCGCCTTTGACCAGCTGCATGAGCGCATCTTGGACCCGGTCGAGCTGGTCGCGGCGGAAGGTGTAACAGTAATCGTGCAACCATTCTCGCTGTCCCTCGATGGCTCGCAGGCAGACCTTGCTAATAATGCCCATCGACCCCGCGGCGAGTGTGAATAAACCCAGCAAATCCGGCAAGTGTATCCATTTCTGAAAAGGACCGAAAGTTGTCCCCTGGTTGGCTAGGGCGCCGAGCCGGATGGTCTCGCCATCGGCGAGAATAACTTCCAAACCGATGACCATATCGGCGATCCAGCCGTAGCGGGTCATGCCGTAGCCGATGCCGCCTTTATTGACCATGGCGCCGATGACGACGGCGGGACCGTAGGTTCCAAAATTTGGCAGCATGAGACCATGTTGCCTTAGGGCATGGTGAATCGCGTAGACGCTTGCGCCGCCTTCGGCGATCACGTATTGCAAGGTCGGATTGACCTCAAGGATTTTATCCATGCCGAGCATGTCTAAAAGTATCCCGCCTTTGAGCGGCGAGCTGATGCCCATTCCCACCCCGCCTTTGGCTACAATCGGGATCTTATGCTCGTTGGCAAACTTTAGAATCTTGGCAACGGAGTGATTGCCGTAAAGGTCCGATTCGACCCGCACGATGACGTCCGGCAGCGTTCGGTACGCGCCGTATGCAAGAGTATGCTGATAGTTGATCTTGTCGATGGGATTCGTCGAGACAAATCGCAGGCCGACAATCTCTTTAAGCTTCTCAACAATCTCATCCAGCGAAAGCATGATTACGAAAATTCGGCGCCGAGCATCCTGGGGATTTCAGGCTGCGGCGAAACCACTAGAGCTGCAGATGACTTCCACCCGTGATCAGGATATTGCTGCCGGTGAGCATGCTCGCTTCATCGCCCGCCAGGAATGCAATAGCCCCGGCCACATCCTCCGGGTAGAGGTGTCTTTGCAACGGGCGGGTCTGACGTACCCGCTCCCTGTACTCTTCCGGCATAATCATCGAAGCATCCGTCAAGGTAAAGGCCGGGGTCACAACGTTAACCGCTACACCTAACGGCCCCAGCTCGATCGCCATGGTGTTCGCCATCGATTCCAGCGCCGACTTAGCCGCCGCGTAAGCTCCCATTCTGGGGAGCGGTTGCTGAGCAAGTCGCGTGCTGACCACGATGATCCGGCCTGATTTTTTTTTGATCATCCCCGGCAAGCAGGCACGTACACAATTATGGAAAGCCAACAGTTCATGCTCGATCGCCTGGTGAAACTTGTCCCAGGGCAGCTCATGGAGTTGCCCGACCTCAAAGGGGAAGTAGGCATTATTGACGAGCACGTCGACGCTGGAGAACTTCTCGCGTGTCGATCTCACCATCGCGTCGACTTGATCCGGTTTTGTCACATCCGCCTGAAAGATCATGCCTCGGCCGCCCGCCTTTTCGACGCCTTGAAGAACTTTCTGCGCGGCTTGCCGATTTTGATGGTAGTTTATGACAACCGCGGCCCCCGCGCGCGCTAGCCGCTTTGCGGCAGCCGCGCCAATGCCGCGGCTCGCCCCGGTGACCAGAACAGTTTTCCCCTGGAGCGACTGGTGTCCTTCTTGCTCCGCCATCGGCTAATAATTAAGCCCTAAATGGCAACGGCGTCCTCAGCCGCACCCTTTTCGTATTTTGCCGCGTTCTCTTTGAAGGAGAGGAATTTCATTTTGATATAAGGCGAGCTGTAGCCATTGAGGATCCGATCGATTCTCCCGGGCTTACTGTAGAACGATTGAAACGCCCAGCCGGTGAGTTCGCCGAGCTGCTGGCGGGTGAGGTACTTGGTCGGCATGACGCAGTGTTCGAGATCATAGAGACTCAGATTGCTGACCTCGATGACATTATTTTTTACCGCTTGCTTATATATAGGTGAGCCGGGAATCGGGTTGAGCAGCTGAATCATAACGATATCCGGATCGATCTCGTCTACGGCCTTGGCCCGCTGGCGGATTTTTGCCTCGTCATCCTCCCAAAAGCCGTTCAGGTAAGTGGCAATCGTCGAAATATCATTCTTGCGCAGGAATTGGATCAGCTCCTTCAATTCTTTGACTCCCACTTTCATCGGTCCCTTGCGTGCCTCGGCGATCTCTTCATCCGTGCCACCGTCAACTCCAATCAGCACCTGATACAGACCCACCTTCCGCAACCTTGGGATCAAGTCGGCATCACGAATCAGGTTTTGCGCTCGGCTCAGGCTGAACCAGCTGATATCCAGTTTTCGTTTCTCCAACTCATCTACCAAATCCACCATTTTTTGCCGATCGGAATTGAAGTCGTCGTCCATAAAAGTGAGCGCTTTGACTCCATATTTCCGGTGCAGCAACTCCATTTCGTCCGCGACTTTCTTGCCACCGCGGGTTCGGTGGGAGGTAAAATCGCGCGGATTTCTCGGATCGACCAGCCACCACTCATAACAAAAATGACAGGCCCCCTCGCAACCACGAGATGTCACGGCCTCATTGTAGTTTGGGATGACCGAGTAACCATAATACCGATCCATCGGAAAGAGATCGTAAGCCGGCATCGGCAGCTCATCGAGATTTCGAATCAACGGTCGTGCCGGGTTCAAAACGATCTCATCTCCCTTACGGTAGGTGAGCCCTTTGATTTCGCCGAAATTTGGAGACGGCTTCTTGAGCTCCTCCAGCAGCTCCCAGAGCGTATGCTCATTGTCGCCAAAGACGCCCACTATCGCGAAATCGAGCTGAGGATTTTCGGCCATGATTTGTTGGGGGACCGCCGTATACATCAATCCGCCGCCGACGGTAACGATGCTCGGAAAAGTTTCTTTGATGCTTTTCATGGCGGCGTGGAAACGATTGAGCTGCGCCGCACCCCCAGCGGCCGGAATCATGCTGCCGAAGAAAACCACATCGGGGCGCCTAACTCGAAGCTCATGCAGCAACCCGTTATCGTCCAAACCCAGTGCCCTACAGTCGAGCACCCCGACGTCTGCAGCCTTCTTCTCGCGAATGAACGCTGCCACCTGTGAATGCAGGGAGTTCACGGCAAGGTGCCGCTCGCCCCAGGGCGCCCAGTTTCCCATGGGCGGTGTGACAAAAAGGAGCTTCATTTTTTCTCCTGAATCAATTGTGAATTCCTTGAATCTAAAATATTTAATACCTAAAGGATTGTCAAGGTTAAACGGACTCTGCGGGCGCCTTGCATCGGTTCAGAATTCGGCTAGAGTTGAAGTTAGCGATTCGGCCCACGAGCTATTGACAAGATGAAGCCCTTTTGTTACACGTTCGCAGGCTGGCGATAACGGTTTTGTCTTCAAAACTTAACATAGGAGGGCAGATATATGGCTGATCAAGCCGCTCAGGAACAAGTACTATTAGACGTAAAGGTAGCCGAAGCGTCTGCAGCATATAAGTTTTATCTCAACCAGGAGAGGAAAATTCTTGGGACCGTATCTGTCCTCATTTTCCTGACGGTCTGGGAACTCTGCGGCAACACCTTCCAACTGATCAACCCCATGTTCATGAGCGCGCCATCCCTGGTGATGAAAGCGGCTATTCAGCTCTTTGCCTCGGGAGAGATCTGGAACGACTTGTATATCAGTGGCATCGAATTCGCCTGGGGGTATGCGCTTTCCGTCATCTTCGCCATCCCTTTTGGTATCGCCATCGGCTGGTACAAGAGGTTCGCGTATGTTTGCGATCCCTTCGTCAATGCCATGAATGCCACTCCCCGCGTGGCCCTTTTGCCCCTCGTCATTATCTGGCTGGGTATCGGCGTTCTCTCGAAAGTCGGTATCATCTTCCTTGGCGCTGTCTTCCCATTGCTGATTAATACCCGAGATGGTGTGAAGACGACTCCGGCAAACTTACTGACCGCCGCGCGAAGCTTTGGGGCTTCGGAGTGGCAGATATTCAAATCCGTTGTGTTACCCTCCACCGTGCCGTTCATTCTGACCGGCCTGAGACTGGCCGTCGGTCGTGCGCTCATCGGCGTCATGGTCGGCGAGCTCTACGCCGCGACTGCCGGTATCGGTTTTATGATCACCGTTGCAGGCGCAACGTTCCAGACGGATAAGGTCTTCGTCGGCGTGCTAATTTTCGCGATTACGGGAATGATCCTGACCGATGTGATAGACCGCTACGAGCACCGTTTCGATAAATGGCGTCCAAAAGTCGGAGCGGAATAATTTCCTAACCTGCTGTTCTAAGCAAGTTCATTTTAAAGGTGGCGCTGGGGAAATATCCGGCGCCACCTTTTTTTTGACTCTTCCCTCGCAAGAGAAGCACGGCGCCAGGGGTTTACCAGCCTATTCTTATTCGCCGGCTCAAAGCGAAAATTGTTTGCGGCCCGGCTGCCGGAATCGACGATCACGAGTGGGCGTAGGGTGTCTTGAGTTCCTCGGGGGATGCTTCTAAGGCTCTGCGCCTTTCTCACGAGTAGTGATCCAATACACTCTCGTGTTTCCAATCTATTGCTGCTATAAAATTCCGATGACCAACCAGCGCCGCCAACTTGCCATCAGAGGTCTTATCCTTATCGCGCTGATCGTCCTGCTGTTCTTTTTCAGTCGCTATATTCCGCGGCCCTTTAGCGCTTTTGCCCCGCCCGGAGAAGATTTCGATGATTTCGAGGGCATCTACTCCAACAGTGATAGACTGACGAAATTCCTTCAATCCCTTGGACCCTATTCTCCGGCGGTGTTTGTTCTCTTGCAGGTATTGCAGGTCATCGCTGCGCCCTTTCCCGGAGAGCTAACCGGAGTAGCCGGCGGATACGTTTACGGCGAGACCTTCGGCTTTTTGCTGTCTAGCATAGGACTCACTCTGGGCTCTTGGATCGCGTTCGAACTCGCGAGCATCTTGGGTCGACCTTTCGTCGAGCGGTTTATCAGTCAAGAAGTTCTCCATAAGTTCGACTTTTTGACCACAAACACGGGCGCCATGATTTGTTTTCTCTTGTTTCTTGTCCCCGGGTTTCCGAAAGATTACCTTTGCTATCTCCTGGGGCTGAGCCGGATGAAGCTTGGCACTTTCTTAATCGTCTCGATCGTCGGACGAATCCCAGGAACCTATCTCTTAACAGTCCAAGGCGCTAAATTCCGCAATCAGGAATACTACGCGGTGGCGCTTTTTGCCGTGGTCTCCGCGGTGATCCTGCTTGCGGCGTATCTTTACCGCAACAAAATTTATCACTGGATCAAGCACCGGCACGGCAAGTAGAAAAAAGTGAAGGTTCCACTTGGTTTCGAAGGTAGCCATGTCTGAGTTCGCTCGAATCGGGATTGTCAAAAGCTCAGCCCGCGAGTCAAAAGATAAAAGATTGGCGCAACGATGATCCGGTACCAGGCGAAGGGCTGGAGAGTGCCGCGCCCCAAGAAGTTGACAAAGGCCTTCACTGCGATGAGCGCCACGACGAATGAAACCAGGAAGCCGATGCCAAACTGGACCAGGTCCTCCGCGCCAACAAGATTTCTCATCCTGAGAGCTTCATAGCCTGTGGCAGCAAACATGATCGGAACAGCAATGAGAAAAGAAAATTCCGCCGCCGCCTTGCGGTCCAGCCCCAGAAGCATACCGCCGACGATAGTGGCCGCGGCTCTAGAAGTCCCAGGCCATAGGGCGAGAACTTGAAACAGACCGACGCCGAAAGCTTGAGGCAAGGTGAGCGCGTCGAGCGAACTCGAGCGCCGCCGCGACACGAATCGTTCCGCAATCAGGATCGCCACTCCACCCACGGCCAACGCCCCAGTCACGGCCACAGGGGTAAACAGTTTCTCTTTGATTAAATGGCGGGCCAGGTAACCCACAACCAAAGCCGGAAGCGTGGCCAGACCGATGCGACGTAAGCCGAACCAACCCTCCAATTTCGAGTTCATGGGTGTTGCGCCTCCGCCACTAGGTATGAGCCCGAGAAACCTGTGCCAGTAAAGAAAAACAACGGATAGGATGGCACCGAGCTGGATAGCGACCTCGAAGCTTGAAGCTTTATCACCGACAAAACCAAGTAAATGACCGGCGATAATTAAATGTCCCGTCGATGAAACCGGAATAAACTCAGTCAAACCTTCAACGATTCCCAAAATCACCGCCACTCCAAAGATTTCCAAGTGACCTCCTTGGCCCCTAGATTCGCTTCGTCTGCTTACTAGAGCGCGCCTGATTCCGCATCTTCCATCTTTCGCGAGCGAACTTGATGATGGCGGGCAGCAGCGAGAGAAAGATAACGATGACGATGACCAGGTGAATCCGCTCCGGAGCAATCACTTTGCCGAGATAGAAACCGGCCAAAGTCATCGTCAAGACCCAAAAAATGCCTCCGAAGACGTTGTAGACGATGAACTTCCGGTATTGCATGGCGCCGACGCCGGCGACCACGGGAGCGAAGGTTCGGATAATCGGCATGAACCGGGCGATGAAAATCGTGAATCCGCCGTATCGATCATAAAATACCTTCGCTGAAATCAGATGTTTCCGATTGAAGAACAGGGAGTCTTCCCGAGTAAAGATTTTCGGACCGGTTCGCGCACCGATGCCATAACCGACGCTGTCCCCCGCTATCGCCGCCAAGCTCAGAGTGGTGTTCAGCGTGAGTAGATCCAAATCGCCGCGGGCCGCGAAGAAGCCGGCCGTTACTAGCAGTGAATCTCCGGGCAGGAAAAAACCGACCAGAAGGCCAGTTTCAACAAAAACGATGACTATGAGCGCTACCAGCCCTCCAGTGCGGACGATAGACTCGACGTCGTAGATACGGTGAAATAAGTCCCAAAGAAATTCCATTTGGCTCTCCCATTTGACGCTGCGGCTCGGTTCACCACTTTAACCGGACAAGCGATCTCGGTCCAGCGATCCGCGCTTATAAAGAATGCGCTGTGTGCCCGGCTCGTAATCGGGGATCGAACAACGATTTTGTGAAAAAGCGACGTCATTCGCCGTCGGAATCAACCGCATCGCCACGCTTCAGCGGGGAAAATGTTGTGGGGTCTGAAATCGGCGTTTCCCCTGGCGATTCAATTAGAACGAGACGGTGCTTACCCACCGGCCCGCGCCCTTCGCTGATATCCAGCATTTTAAGATCATTCCTGTCTCGTATTCGCTGCCAATCCTCTTCCCACATGAGCAAAAACACGGGCGCCTCCAACTCCTGGATTTCCGGCGAATAGGACGCTATATGCCTGCGGGAATAAAATATCGTGCCGTAGTCAAGCCCATGATAGAACAAAAGCCTCGCTTGCGGATCAAGATTCTCCCCAACTCGGACAGCAAAAGGTTTCAAGGTTCGTTTGGTTGCGATCGTAGGATAATAGGCGATTTTCAGAAATAACGTCGTCCCGATAGCCATGCATGCAAAGCCAACAAATACGCCATCCCATTTTTTTTGCGGCAACGACAAAAGAATGAGCAGTGCAGCCGCACCAAAAAGTACCAGACAGATCCACACCGACACTGATGGAGGAGTTAAAAAACCTAGGACATCGTTCAAAGCTCTTGGGTTTTTTGTTAGCAGAAAAATCCGTTGATGTTGTGCGCCATGACTTTCAATTAGAAAAGCTATTCTGACCACCACGAAAAGAACGGAAGCGGCAAGGAGATATCCCGCGGCGGATGTGAGCCAACGAGAATAGGGCAGGTCCTCCTTATCAAGGCTCCCCCACCAGGCACCGAATAGCAACGCGAAAGCCGGAAACAAGGGAAGGATGTACACACCGCGCTTGCCTAAAGCAAGGGAAAAAAATAGGAAGACGGTAACCAGCCAAACCGACGGGAACAGCAGATGGTTTTGAAACAACTCTCGGCGCCGACGATATACATAAAAGGCGATCAGCGGAGAGAAATAACTCCAGGGCTCCAGATTTAAGAAGAAAACCGGAACGAAGTAATAGTCAGGCTGATGATGTCCGTAATCGCCCACGGCCGTGCCTAGGTTTTCCTCAATAATTTGCCGGATGAAAAAGGTCGGTCCTCCCTGCCATAAAGCCAGGGCATACCAAGAACCGGCAACGACGAGGAAAACTACGGCCGCGGAAAAGAGATGTAGTTTTTTCAGAAAGGCGAAATCGCGCCGGAGCCCCAGAAAGACGAGAAAGATCAACAACGGGAGGATGCTTCCGAGCGGCCCCTTGGCCAAGGCAGCAAAAGCCAACAGCAAGGCCAGCCCCACGCAATAGAGTCTATGGTGATTGCCTTCTTTATACATGAAATAGAACAGCAATAGAGCTGCGGTCATGAAAAATGTCAGAGTCATGTCCACCTGAGCCATGGTACCGGAGTGCCACCATTCAGGATTGGTCGCCAAAACAAACGCAGCGAACCGCCCGGTTTTTTCATTCCAAAGACGAGTCCCAGCAGCGTAGACGAGCACAACCCCGAGGATCGCAAAGAGCGCGGAGGGAAAGCGAATAGTGAACTCATTCACCTTTCCCGTCACTATTGACGTCAAGACTCCGGCCCAATGAAACAGGGGCGGTTTGTAAGGAATGTAGTCACCGTTGATCATCGGAAGTGTCCAGTTTCCCGTTTTGTACATCTCCCAGACGACCAGCCCCTCACGGGACTCTCCCCGAGTGTAAAACGGCGCTCGCCCCAGGCCCCAAAAGAATTGCAACATGCAGAGAGCCAATAGAAGTAACAGTACCCTGAGTTTCATGCCTGCCTGGAATCTTACTTTGTTCACGGCTTCATCCGTCCACAGAGCCTGCCGATTCAATGTATCTTTCATACCAAGTCTGAAAGACCAGCAGCGTCCATAGCAGCTCTCGATTATCCTTTTTCATCGTCAGCTGCTCGTCGATCAGCTGACTCACGCAAGGGTAATGAAAAATCCCTTGTCTCTCAATTCTTTCTTGACTCAGGTAATCCAGCATGAATTCTCTGAGCTCGCCGGTCAACCATTTCGCAAGCGGAACTCCAAATCCTTTTTTCTTGCGATAGACGACGTTTCGAGGAAGAAGCTCTTCGGCAACTTTTTTTAGGATATATTTAGTCTTCAATCCGTTGAGCTTATATTCCATCGGCAACCGGCAAACGAAGTCCACTACGTCGCGGTCCAGAAGCGGACTGCGGACTTCTAGCCCATTGGCCATGCTGGCGCGGTCAACCGTCACCAAATTGTTATCCTGAAGATAGAGCTTCATCGATAGATACAGAATGCGCTCCAGTTCTTTGGTGAGGCCGCTCTTCCTGACGTAGCGATAGATCTCCTCGTACGCGTTCTCGTTTTGCAACTCCAGCCGAACCTCGGGACGTAAGAGCGCATGTCTCTCGGCATTGCTGAAAGCGCCGCGCCAAAGAAAAAATCGCACTTCGGAGGATACGCCCACCCCCTTGAGGAACTGCTTGATCTTGAAATCGAGACTCAGATATTTGTGAGAGACCGGCAAACGAAACGCGAACGCTTTGACGGACTCTTTCACAAAACCAGGCAAGGCATCATAGAACGTCACGAGTTTATGCGCCTGATAAGTTTGGTAGCCGGCGAAAAGTTCGTCTCCTCCGTCGCCGCTCAAGACAACCTTCATATGCTCCGCGGCAAATTGAGAGAGCAAATAGAGCGGCAAAATAGAAGGATCCGCCAACGGCTCATCGAGGATTTCCGGCAATCGTTCCACCATGTGCAGCATTTCCTGCGCGCGAAAGACCTTGAGGTGATGTTTGATTCCCAGGGAGCGCGCGACCTGCTGCGCATATCGGCTTTCGTCGAAGGACGCTTCCTCAAAGCCGATGCTGAAACACTCCAGAGTTTCTTTCGCCTTCCGCGCGATCGCGGCAACCACGCCGGAATCGAGTCCGCCGCTGACGAATAAGCCCACCGGAACGTCGGCAGCCTCCAGCCTGGCGGTAACGGCACGCTCCAACAATTCTTTGAGCTCATCGATGTACTGGGCTTCGGTCCGATCGCTGATCGGATAATCCTCCATGGGAATGTCCCAGTACTGGGAAGTCACGGCGGCGCCGCCGCGGAAGAGCAGGCAATAACCCGGTTCCAACTTTTTGATGGCTTTAAAGATGCTGTTGGGCGCGGGAACATATTCGTAGGCCAAATACTTGTTGAGAGATTTAAGATCGATTTCGCGGCTCACTAAAGGGTGCTGGAGAAGCGCCTTGATTTCGGACGCGAATAGAAAATGGCCCCGATGAACGCAATAGTGCAACGGCTTTTTGCCCGTGCGGTCGCGCGCAAGAAAAAGCGACTTCTGTTTGGCGTCCCACAATGCAAAGGCAAACATGCCGTTCAGCCGTTCCAGGCACTTTGTTCCTAACTCTTCATAGAGGTGAACGATCACCTCGGTGTCGGAATGGGAGCGAAACTTATGGCCTTTGCCTTCAAGTTCCTTTCTGATTTCTCTGAAGTTGTAGATCTCGCCGTTGAAAGTAATCCAGATTGTCTCATCTTCGTTGGCCATAGGCTGCTTGCCGGCAGGCGAGAGATCGATAATACTCAGTCGTTTGTGGCCGAGACCCACGGACACTTCAGAAGAATCTAAAATCACCTCCCCTTCATCATCCGGTCCTCGATGTTTAAGAGGATGGCCCATACGACGCAATATCGTAGGGTCAATCGTTCCCGTTGGGGAGAGGTATCCGTAAATGCCGCACATGATGAACTACGTAAGGATTACCAGTGTCGCCTCTAAGAAACCTTTGCGGGAGCTCTGAGAAGATACCATTTTCTCTCACCCACGCGCTGCTCGGTGACGATGTCATAATTCTGCCTAGGACCAACGTCGTTCAGATCCTTGTCCTTAATCAGTAGGTACAATTGCGCGTTCGCCTCCCTCAATTTGGCGAGCTCTACCTTGGAGCCAATCACGGGAATTTTCTCCCGTTGGGCATAGTAATTGAAATCACTCATGGTGCTTTGAAACACGTAAACGGATGCGGCGGGAGAAGCATGGTTCTTCACGAACTCGCCGACGGGACGCGGCGACTTGTACCGGTCTAAGTAGGGAAGAACCCCGAGGGAACTGACAAGAGATGCTCCGACGAGAAGGGCGATAAAGCTCCCCAGAAATGAGTGCATGATCCTCTGCCCGAGGAAAACCATCATGCCGCCAGAGCCGGCGATCAAAACCAAGGCCATGGGCAAGACCCAGCCAAAAAGACCTGGCTCCATTCTGTGAATGATGAACGGAAGCGCAATGCCGCCAGCAAGTAAAGAGCAGGAGAGAAAATAGGATAGCGCGGCGGTGCAGCGCCAATGAACTCCGTTCAATTCCGTGCCTGATAACAGCGCCCTGAGATAGCTAGCGATCAACAGCGCGAGTGAGGGCAAAAGGGGAAGAAGGTAATATGCAATTTTCGATTTTGAGGCGGTAAAAAATAGAAAAATCGCGGCGAACCAGCAAAACAGAGCCAAGGTTACCGGCTCCCGCAGCCGCGCCTTCCAGGGATAATAGAAAACAAGCGCCCCCGGCACCAGCACGGTCCAAGGCAAGAAATCGGGCGGCAGATTGTAAAGATAATAGTAGAAGGGTCGAACATGTCCAATGGGTCTTAGGGCATAGTTCTGAACGTTGTGAATCCAGATGAAATCTGTAATCCACTGATCTTCATCCCGTAAATGGACCAGCAACAGCCACGGCGCCAAGACTGCCACCATCACGATTAAGCCCGCGATCGGGCGCATTTGCTTGATGTCTTGCCAGCGGCCGGTCATGGCAACACAAATCACAATCGCAAGGCCGGGCAGGGCGAGGCCGATGGGGCCCTTCGTAAGGGTCGCCAGAGCGAAACAAAAATAGGCCAAAAGAAAAAGCCGCTTGTCTGCCTCTTTTAGCCACGCCTTCAGAAAGCAAAAAAAACCAGCCCAAAGGAAGAACGCTAAGAGGGTGTCCAGGCGGAGAAAACGCGATTCCCAAAAAACCCGGCTCGTGGTAGCGAGAGTAAGCCCGGCAAGAAATCCCGTCTGCCGGTCGAAAAAGATCTTGCCAAATTGGTAAGTCATCAAAACAAGACCGAGACCTCCAAGAGCCGCGGGAAGTCTGACCGTCCATTCGTTGACGCCGCCCGCTAATTTGGCAGTCACCAGAGCCAGCCAAAAGTAGAGGATAGGCTTGTCGGCATAAAGCTGTCCATTCAGCATCGGAACTAACCAATTGTTTTTCTCGAACATCACCCGGATCACTTCACCATAAATAGGTTCGCCGGGGGCCCAGAAATCCCGCGCGCCGAGACCGGGAAAAAACAACAAGCCGGCCACGGCAGTCAACACCAGAGAATAAGCAGATGAATATTCGTCTATTGCGCTATGGGAATTAATGGCCGCGCTCGTCATGGTTAATGCCTGGGGTGTTGCCTTCAGCGGTTCGTTACCAACAAATACTCATTGAACCTCATGAGTAATTTTGGCGAGGTGCCTATTTCCCCGCTGAGCTTAGCGAGATTCTTCTCTTTCAGGAAGACTTTTAATGGCCCTGCATTTTTCTTCCATTGCTCAGCGAATTCTTCGAACGTAAAAAGCACCTGACCATAGCCCGCTGCCGGAGCTGGATGCCGCTCCGCCACGTAATAGCTGCCCATCACGTCTCCTTTTTCCCGCGCCTGCACCAGCCAGATAGGCTTG
>VBKE01000243.1 GCA_005879605.1 Deltaproteobacteria bacterium | reverse complement strand
GATCCAAGTCGCCGAAGGAAAAATGATTACGGCGCTGGAACGCATCGCGCCGGGTTGGGGCGGCGTTGACGGCCAAGCCTTTGCCGAAGGCTTTTTCATCTTCGACGTTAGCGAGCCGACCAAACCGCGCCGGATCGGCCATTTCCAAACCGGCAGCACCGGCACGCATCGCAATTTTTACGACGGCGGCAATTTCGTTCACGCGGCCGCCGGCGCGCCGGGTATGGCGGGAAAAATCTATCGTATCGTCGATATCGCTGATCCTGCGAAGCCGCGGGAGGTCGGTCAATTTTCGCTGCCCGAGCAAGCGAGCGGCGCTGCGACTTCGGGCCTCAAGTTTTCTTTGCATGGTCCGGCCCATATCGAAGGCACTCGCGCCTATCTCCCGTATGGCGATGGCGGCGCGATCATTCTTGACATTTCTGAGCTTTCACGGCCGCGGATGGTCAGCCAACTCGCTTTTCGCGGCATCACCGCTACGCAAGGCATTCACACTTTTCTCCCGTTACCCCGGCGCCGCATCGCCCTCGTCAACGACGAAGCGATTCGTGAAAATGGCGATGAAAATCTCAACATGGCCGGCGTTGTAGATATCAGCAACGAGTCGCAGCCTAGGCTGATTTCACTTTTCCCTTTACCCGAGCCGCCGGCTGAAACTGGGCTAAAAAACTTTTACGAAAAAGGCGGCCGCTTCGGACCCCACAACCACCATCATCCGAATCATCAAACCTGCTTGGAAGATCGCGACGATGTCGCTTACCTCACCTACTTCAACGCGGGATTGCGAATTTATGATATCCGTGATCCGCGCGCGCCGAAGGAAATCGCCTATTTCATACCGCCCGATCCAAAGACCAGGATCGGCACCAAGCCGAGCAAACTCGTCGCTCAAACGGAAGATGTCTTAGTGGATCGGCGCGGCTGTGTTTACATCAGCGATAAAAACCAGGGGATCTACATCCTTAAATTGAACAAGGTGTGGCCCTACGTGGCTCTCTGAAACGGTAGCCTCTACGATTTCGCTTCCGGCCTTATCGATTCCGGGAAATATTTCGACGGCGCCCAGACGTTAACGGTGAAATTGTGGCAGCCGAGAATGCGCAGCTCACGCATGATGCGGATATAATCCTGAGAATCAATAAAGTCGCGCCAGTCATCCAAAGATTCAAAGTCGATGGTGATAGCGACTTGCGGCGTCACTTCCAGCGGATTACGGTAATTGCGAATCTCAATCACGCCTCGATGAGACAGGGTCGTGGGCAGCCAATCGTTCTTTGCCTTGTTAGCATAGATGGTGAGGTTTGCTTTTTGATCCGGCAAGTCCCACTGGATGACGAAATGTACCATTACTGAATCCCCCGTACCAAGCCGCCGTCGATTTGAATGGTCGTGCCGGTGATGTAGCTCGCGCGCTCCGACCCGAGAAACACGATGAGGTCCGCGGCTTCTTCCGCCGTGCCGTAGCGTCCCAGCGGAACTTCCGCGGCCATCTCCCGATTGATTTCTTCCACGGGGCGTTTCAACCGTTCGGCGCGAGCCTTGTTTAGCTTTTGCGCTCGCTCCGTGTCGATCCTACCCGGGCAGACGTTATTGATAAGAATGTTGTCCTTCCCCAGTTCCCGTGACAAGGTTTTCGCCAGGCCGATCACGCCGCTGCGAATCGCGTTAGAAAGAACCAGCCCGGCAATGGGTTCTTTGACGGAGTAGGACGTAATATTGATGACGCGGCCGCCGCCGACTTTGCGCATGTGCGGCACGGCTTCGCGCGTCATTCTCATCGTGCTCATAAAGCTCAGCTGAAAGGCGCTCTCCCAGTCGGCGTCGGTAAACTTCATGAATTCGCCGGGAGGCGGCCCGCCGGCGTTGTTCACAACAATGTCCAGTCGCCCGAAATGTTCCGCGCTTTTATTCACAAATCTTTGAATGTCGTCCGCCTTCGTCATATCGGCGGCCATGGCCAAGACTTCTCCACCTGTCTCCTTACGAATTATCGCGGCAGCTTCGTTGAGCATGCCCTCGCCGCGCGCGCAGATGCTTACTTTCGCGCCCTCGCGCGCAAAACCTAAGGCGGTGGCTCGCCCCATTCCCTGACTGGCTCCCGCCACCAATGCCACTTTCGCTTTCAAGCCAAGATCCATTTCGTTCCCCCTGATCTTTTCGAGTGAACCGGATACTATCAAACACTTCCGAGAGGGTCAAAACTCGTGTCGTAAAGAGAAAAGAAGTTTGACTTTGTCGGCCCGATTCGACCACGCAGTGAACGTTTGAACACTCGCACCTGCAGTCCAATCTGTCGCCCTCAAATGAAGGATCGACTCGGGGAAGATGGAAAGCGGCTTACTTTTGCGCCCAATAGACGTTGTCGCGGAACGCGGGATTGAGACGGAGGATGTAAAGGGAAACCATCCCATGCGCGCCCAACGGACGAAGTCGCCGAGGGTCGCCGGACTTGAGGGCCTCTGTTTCTTCGGCCGTTAGGTCATACTCGTTCATCACACTTTGCAAATCGGCGGAAGCTCTCTTGAGAACCGACTGATTCATCTTGAGATCAAAGAGAAAGCGATTGAGATGATAGCTGCTCATAAAATGCGCCTCAAATTCTCCAACTCACAAAGCCCCATCCGGTGGCGACGAAGTCAGGCATATAAAAGGTACTGGATGCTTTGGCCTCACCGATCGTCCCGAGCACAACCATCCAGTTTAAAAACTCTGAATCTCCGGCCTGAAGCAACTGATCCAAGGTATAGTCAGCCAAAGTCGGCGCTTTACCTACGCGAAGAATCTCTAAAAGCTGGTGATCGAATTTCGTGTCGATTTCGCCGATTCGCGACGAGCCTGGGAAATGAGACAGCCCTCCGGTTGCAAGGATCGCCACTCGCTCGGGACGAGCGCTCGCCACTTCTCGGATCAGCTGCCCAACCTGATAACAGCGTCGCGGCGTTGGAACCGGATCCACCCAAGTATTCACGTAAACCGGAAGAATCGGAATCTCCGGCTTTGGCAGGAGAAAATAAAGCGGCACGGTTTGAGTGTGCTGTAGCTCGACGTACTCGCCAAATGCGAAATCAATCCCCTCGTCCAACCCCGCTCGCAAGATCGCTCGCCCCAGATCCTTATGGTTTTTATAATGAAAACTGTGGCGGGTGAACTGTCCCTTTACCTCATCGGCCAAGGTTATAAAAAAAGTCGGGATAACGTTAAAGAAAAAATTCACGAACTGATCGTTGGCAACAACGATCAGAACATCCGGCCTGGCTGCCTCCAGATCAGAGCGCAAAACCGCAAAGGCTCTCTCCGCATCGTGCCGGAGTGTCCGTTGTTGTTCGAGAGTAGGTTTCGAATCGACGCCCTTAGGGGCCATGGTGTAGTGGAGTCTCATAAAATCTTCCCACTCATCACCGGGCTCCAGAAGGATATTGGGGGCATGACTCGCGGCCAGTGCTGAGACAAGAGGCATGACTCATACTCCTTTGTACATCATGTGAATCGTATTACCCACGCACGGCAAAAGCAACTTATGGCACCAACCAGTGGCAGAACGAGTTCTAAGGAAGATCGACCTAGCTATAAATCACAACAAAGGTATCGAATGTTTCGACGAATGATGTGCAATCGGTAATTCCAAAAAAGATGCGTTCGCAGCTAACGCTTATAACATTCTGTACCCTCGCACCGACCAATAGACCAGCACTACTACGACTACTACTGAAACAATCGGGTGGTCCAAAACCCAGTTGAGTCCTGGCTCAAGGGCATGCTGCAATAAGAGATCGAACAACCTGGTGATTTGATCCATATCTTCTCCGTATGCTTTAGCCTTTTACAATAAAAAGGGCTTATCCCGCAAAGAGATTCGAGGCAGAGTTGGATAGTTTTCAGCAAGCATCGGAATTAATTCCTTAGTCTTCCTGAACGTGTCTAATCCATCTCTGTTAGTATTTGGCATTCTTGAGTGTTTAAGATGACCTTTGTTCAAAGCTGATCAAAGCTGGACAAACTTGGCCTTCGTTACTGAGCGCGGCAGCTCAGGATAAAATACTATCTATTGGAAAATTCATCATTTTTTGGTATTTGCAGCATAATTTAGTAATTGGCACCACGGTTGCTCTTTCTTGGGAACAGCAAACTACTTAAAGGAGCAACTTATGAAACTGATGATTGCCACAATGTTCAAAAAGGTTCCGGTGCGTAAGACACAGCAACGGGCTTGCATCTGCAAGCGCTGCGGCGCTCGAATCTACTCTTTGAGCTATTTAAAGGCGCATCTTGAGGCCCACGACAGAAAAACACATTGATTCAGCGATGAGGTGCGACGAGGATCTCTGTTATTCCGTTCCATTCGTCCCTTCGATAAACTCAGGGCAAGCTCTTAGCCGTGTCGAAGGACTCCGAGAGGGTTTTCCGGTCGGGTACAGCGGAAATCAGCGACGCTTTGGGTCTGAAGACGGGTTGACCGATTCCGGCGCTTCGCCCAGCGGAGATGGAGATGCCTGAGTCTGATGATGATGGACTTCCGGTTCGAGCTTGATCACACTTTTTACGGAATTTGAAATAAAGCAGTTTTCTTTGGCCTTGTCCAATATTCTAGGGACCCGACCGAGGTCGTGAGCGGACGCGATCACAACGGTCGGTTTAATGACAACTTCAGTGATCTGGTAAACGGATCCCTCCACTCTTTCGAGTTTACCCTTGGCCGTCGAGCGAAAACTGATTAGCGGAAGTTTCGAATTCTCGGCAATAGTCAAGAGCGTCAGCATGAAGCAAGTATTTAAGGAGGCCACGAACAGATGCTCGGGCGCCCAGTTGCCTTCGCGCCCGCTGAACTCAGGCGGCGCCCCTACAGCGACGGGCGACAATCCTGGTCCTTTAATCTCCCCCTCTTTTTCTTTCCGCCACTCAATTTGCGTTTCGTAGTAGAATACGCGTGATTCAGCCATGGCTTCAGTCCTTTCTGGGTATAGAATAGTATTGACGTCGCGCCTGCTTGTTTAAATTTTTTCAAATCGCTCATCCCTCCGTCCAGCGCCAGTCCCGAATCTCCGGCAGATCGTCACCATACTTTGTGATGTACTCCTTGTGGTCGATCAGCTTGTCGCGAATCGCCTGTTTTGCATAAGCCGCATGGTATCCAAGCCGCGGAACACGATCGATCACGTCCAACATCAGATGAAAGCGGTCCAGGTCGTTGCGCACCACCATGTCGAACGGCGTCGTCGTGGTGCCCTCTTCTTTGTAGCCTCGCACGTGAAGGTTCTGATGATTGGTTCGACGGTAACTCAGGCGGTGGATCAGCCAGGGATAGCCGTGGTAGGCGAAAATGATCGGTCGATCGGTTGTGAATAGAGTATCAAACTCTTTGTTCGATAAGCCGTGGGGATGCTCTTCCGCCGGCTGAAGCTTCATCAGATCGACGACGTTAACGACTCGAATCTTGAGGTCCGGAATGTGCTGCCGAAGCAAATGCACGGCCGCCAGCGTCTCCAAGGTCGGGATATCCCCGGCGCATGCCATCACGACCTCCGGCTCCGATCCCTTATCGTTGCTCGCCCATTCCCAGATTCCGATCCCTGCGGTGCAGTGCTTGATCGCTCCGTCCATATCGAGGTACTGAAGCGCCGGCTGCTTCCCGGCCACGATGATATTGATGTAGTTCCGGCTGCGCAGACAATGGTCGGTTACGGAAAGTAGCGTGTTGGCGTCCGGCGGGAGGTAAACACGAATGATATCCGCCTTTTTATTAACGGCGTGGTCGATGAAGCCAGGATCCTGATGGGAAAAACCATTGTGGTCTTGCCGCCACACGTGAGACGAGAGCAGGTAATTAAGCGATGCGATCGGAGCGCGCCAGGGAATTTCCTTGCGCGTCGTCTTGAGCCATTTCGCGTGTTGATTAAACATCGAATCTACGATGTGGATGAAGGCCTCGTAGGACGAGAAAAGACCGTGCCGCCCGGTGAGGAGATAGCCTTCGAGCCAGCCTTGACAGGTATGCTCGCTGAGAATTTCCATGACCCGCCCTTCCGGAGACAGATGATCATCGCCGGAAAGCGTGTCCGCCATCCAAGCGCGCTGCGTGACTTCGAAAAGGGCGCCGAGCCGGTTCGAGGCGGTCTCATCAGGACCAAAGACGCGGAAGTTCCGCGCGTCCATATTGAGCTTCATCACGTCGCGGAGCAATTGTCCCATCACCCGAGTCGCTTCGGCGACAACGGTGCCCGGTTTGGAAACATCGACCGCATACTCGCGGAAGTCCGGCATGCGCAGATCCTTGAGCAACAACCCGCCGTTGGCGTGCGGACTCGCACCCATGCAGCGCGTTTCTTGCGGCGCTAGATCCGCCAGCTCGGCAGTAAGCTTTCCCGTCGCGTCGAAAAGTTCCTCGGGCTTATAACTCCTCATCCAGTTTTCCAGAAGCTTCAGATGGTCCGGCGAAGAGATCTCTTCGATCGGAACCTGGTGTGACCGCCAAGTTCCTTCGATCTTCTGACCGTCCACCTCTTTCGGTCCCGTCCAGCCTTTAGGCGTGCGCAAAATGATCATCGGCCAGCGAGGGCGCTGTCGGTTCCGTTTTTCACGCGCTTCATCCTGGATCGTCTTGATCTCGGCGATTACCGCATCCAGAGTCGACGCCATCAACTGATGCATGGCTTCGGGCTCGGAACCCTCGACAAAATACGGGTGGTAGCCGTACCCAATGAACAGGTTCTCCAATTCCTCCCGGCTGATGCGCGCCAGCACCGTCGGATTGGCGATCTTGTAGCCGTTCAGATGCAAAATGGGAAGTACGGCGCCGTCGGTGACGGGGTTTAAAAATTTGTTCGAATGCCACGCCGTTGCCAGCGGCCCGGTTTCGGCCTCTCCGTCACCCACGACGCAAGCGACGAAAAGACCGGAGTTGTCAAACGCGGCGCCGTAGGCGTGGGACACAGCGTAACCGAGCTCTCCTCCCTCGTGAATCGAGCCGGGGGTCTCGGGAGCCGCGTGGCTGGGAATTCCTCCGGGAAATGAGAACTGTTTGAAAAGCTTCTTCATGCCCTCTTCATCTTGAGAAATGTCGGGATAGATCTCGCTGTATGTTCCTTCCAAGTAAACGTTGGCGACGACTCCCGGACCGCCATGCCCTGGGCCGGCAATGTAGATCATCTCCAGGTCATATTTCTTGATGATGCGATCGAGGTGAACGTAGATGAAGTTCAATCCCGGAGTGGTGCCCCAATGACCCAATAGTCTGGGTTTGATGTGCTCGGGCTTTAACGGTCCTTTGAGCAGTGGATTGTCCAAAAGGTAAATCTGTCCGACGGAAAGGTAATTGGCCGCCCGCCAGTAGGCATCCAGCAATTGAATCGCTTTTTTCGGTAGCACATCCGGCATAACATCTCCTCGTCAATCCTTGACTCGTTTTCTCTTTACACTAGCCCGACGGTCTCGCAGGCGATAAGCGCTTCTTCATCACTCGGAATCACATAGGCTTGAATGCGCGCCCGGGGGGCCGAAATGCAGCCCTCGGTTCCGATCATGGAAGAGTTCTGATCGTTGTCCAGGCGCAGGCCGCACCATTCCATTCCCGCACAAATCCTCTCCCGAATGAGCGGCGCATTTTCGCCAATACCGCCGCTAAAAATAACCGCGCCGGTCCCACCCAGGACCGCCAGGTAAGCACTCAGGTATTTGCGCGCGCGGTAGCAGAACACTTCGATCGCAAGTCGCGCGCGCGGATTTGCGTCATACGCTGAAATCAGCTCCCGCACATCGTTGGAAAGCCCCGAAAGCCCCAACAATCCGGAGCGCTTGTTGAGCCAACTTTCGATTTCCGCGGCGCCGACGGATTCTCTATCCGCAAGATAGCTAACCAATGCGGGGTCCAGATCACCCGACCGAGTTCCCATCACGAGACCTTCCAACGGTGTGAAGCCCATCGAGGTGTCGACCGATTTCCCGCTGCGGATGGCGCAGGCGGAGCAGCCATTTCCCAAATGCAGTGTCACGATGTCAATTCGTTCCTTAGGCGTCGTCGTGAGCTCGCCATAGCGCAAAGCGGAATGCTGGTGCGCAAGGCCGTGGAAACCGTAGCGGCGAATATGGTGCTTCAACGAAAGCTCGTAGGGGATGGCATAGGTCGAGGCGTAGTCGGGAATCGTGGAATGAAATGAGGTGTCGAAGGCTGCGACCATCGGCACCACGGCGCCCAGCACCGCTCGCGCGGCCCGGATTCCGCTCACGGTCGCAGGGTTATGCAGCGGTGCAATCTCGCAGAGGGATTCGAGGGCCTCGATGACGTGATCATCGATCCGAACGGACGCGTGGAATCGGTCGCCTCCATGGACGACCCGGTGCCCGACGGCATCGAAGGCCGAAAGCTCTGGGCGCGACTTCAACCATTCGATGACTTTGCCCACGGCTTCCTGATGATCTCGAACCGTCACTGATTCCTGCTTGACGGGAGCACCGGCGATTTCAAATCGAAGCGATGAAGGACCGCCGATTTGGTCGACGATGCCGCGCGCCAGCTTTTTGTCGCCACCACTGGTATTTGAACCCGAAGCCGTTGAGACTTCGATGAGCTGAAATTTCAACGTCGAGCTACCGCAATTAAGAACAAGGACCTTCATCGGCGTAGCACTGAACAGACCCCAGATTCTTTGCTGAGCGATGAACCCTTCAACAAACCGAACTGAGATAGCTGCCCGAGTGAGTTGGCTATCCAGCCATCACTATTTTTTTACCGTGGCAGATCCGGTCCATTCGGGGTCGATCGCCTGCATCGCTTCTTCCCTGAGCTCCTGATAAGAATCCGAAAAATCCGGGTGATGACGTTCTAGGAAGATTTTCACAACCTCTAGCTCTAGTTTGAGGGAATCCACCGCCGCGGTTAGATCGAGCTTGGTCTTTTTTAGGAGGGAAACAGTGGATTCGAGCTCCCTTTGCATTAATTGAAACCGCTGCTGAATATCCGTGTCATTCATAGCGAACCTCCCAGCTTTCTTATCCAACCATTATTCTTACTCCCAATGCCAAAGTACGCAACCAATGCTGCGCAAAGAC
>VBKE01000532.1:1083-3156 GCA_005879605.1 Deltaproteobacteria bacterium | reverse complement strand
AATCACCATCTTCAAAAACAACGGGCTGGCTGTTGAATTCGTCGCGTTAGCATCGGAGGCCTACCAAATCGCCCGTAGCCAAGGCCGGGGCGAGGAGATCCCGTCGCACTACTTTTCAGCTTTGAGATCTCCCGGCGCGAAATGATCCGTTGTCGTGATTTTTCTAAAGTTAGACGAAGAGTTCAGCGCTATTGCGACGCCACACTATTCCCTCGCTCAAGAATCTCCCTTTCACGGCTCAAGCCGTACCGAATTGATCACCACCGCGTCCACCGGCACATCCTGATGCAAGCCGCGATTGCCAGTTTTAACCTTCTCGATCGCATGCACGACGTCCATGCCTTCGACGACGTGAGCGAAGACGGCATAACCGAAACCGTCAGGCGAAGGACTGGTATGGTTTAGAAAATCGTTGTCCTTTACGTTGATAAAGAACTGCGCCGTCGCGCTGTCAACGATGTTCGTCCGCGCCATGGCGATGCTTCCAACCTTGTTCTTTAGACCATTCGTCGCTTCGTTTTTGATCGGTGACTTGGTCCCTTTCTGTTTCATTTGCGGGTCGAAACCGCCGCACTGAATCATAAAGCCGGGGATCACGCGGTGGAAAATCATCCCGTCGTAGAAACCTTCGCTGACGTAATCCAAAAAGTTCTTCGTCGTGACAGGCGCTTTCTCAGCGTCGAGCTCGATGCGAATATTGCCCAAAGTCGTCGCCATCGTTACCACGGGATTCTTCCCTTCTTGTGTTTCTGCCATCTTTCCCTCCTCTAAATTCTTCATGTACGCTTAACATGTTTTTCCATCTATGGATACCTACCGTAACAATGCGGCCCGTTTCATGACATTGTCAGGCTCTAAAATGTCATCCTGAGCGAAAGCGAAGGATCTGTGTTATTCGGATGAGATTCTTCGGCTTCGCCTCAGAATGACATGGCTGAAGGGACCGAGAACACATGGCTTAGCCGAGCGGCGTTGAGGGTGGAATTATTAGCGCGAGTGCGATATTGATACGAGCAAATCAAGGAACTATTTTCTTCTCGGAAAGGAGCCATTATGCCAAGCGACAAAAAGATTGAAGGAATTTTAATGCCCATGCCGGTGGCTTTTAAAGCCGACGGCGCTATCGATGCTGCTGCGACCGATGCGATCATCGATTTCTATCTTGGGGCGGGAGTGCACGGCTTCTTTCCGCTGGGCACGCACGGCCAAGGCATGGTGATGGAGATCGACGAGCGCAAGAAAGTCGCCGAGCAGATCGTCAACCGGGTTCGAGGACGAGTTCCGGTGGTCATGCACATTGGAACCGCCAACACTCTTTCATCCATCGAGCTTGCCAAGCACGCCGCGGGACTGGGCGTGGACGCCATCGGCGTCGTGCCGCCCTATTATTATCCCCATGATGACTACGAGGTGTACGCCCACTACAAAGCCATTGCCAGAGCGATTCCGGGCGTGCCGATGTTCATTTACGACAACACGGAAACGACTCATGTAGAAATCACGCCGCCCAAAGCAAACAAGATCATCGAGGCGATAGCGCCAAACACTTTAGCGGGAATTAAAGTCTCGTTCATCCCCTATGACAAACTCCTGGGCTACGTGTATCAGTTGCCGAAGTCCGTGGGTGTTTTTCCGGGCGGCATTTTTTCCCTGTACACCGGCTACTCGGTCGGCGTGCGCGGTGCCATTCATCCACCGTCAACCCCATTTCCTGAAACTTGCGTGAAAATGTATGAAGCCCTGAAGTCGGGCAATCTCCAAGCAGCCCAGAAAGAGCACGATCTATTAACCAGGCTCATGCAGGTAGTGGGCCGGTTCCTGCGTACTCACGGACGCGGGGTTTTCTGCGAACTGATGCGCATGCGAGGATTGCCGGTGGAGCGCTTCCCGCGCTGGGAGTGCGCGCCGTTTACTGAAAAGGACAGAGCCGAGCTGAAGGAAGGAATCCAGAAGACCGGCGTGTCGTTGTAGGACATTGAGACACTGAATACGCAAAATGTCCGCCACAGTAAAAGAGGATGGCGACGAATAGTCAGCTCGTATTGGAGCCAGGCGTCAAACTCAGCGCCAAAG
>VBKE01000532.1:0-1020 GCA_005879605.1 Deltaproteobacteria bacterium | reverse complement strand
CTCTTTTGGAAACACTGGTACAGCTACCCGGTGGAGATCAACAACTTCCACCTGATCATATACCAGCGCCACCAGGGATTTTTCGCTCGTCATCGTAACTTGCTGGCGCCCTACGTCGGCAAAATCAGCGACGAGCTTGTGAATCCGAGTATCCCCGGCCATATTCAGGTATTGATCAAGCAAGGGGAGACCTTCGGTGTGTCGCTGGATCAGATGGTCAACTGTGAAGTTTTTCCTGAGTGCCGCGCTCTCACGGAATTCGCCCGTGGCTTGGTTTACGAGGGCAGTATGATCGAATGGTGGGCGCGCTCGCTAAATGAAGAAATGTTTGGTCATTGGGCGCAGCGCTGGCGCCGAGCTTTACTTGAGAAATACAAGTTCAAGGACGTGGATTTGCACTACTTTCAGGTTCATGAAGAAGCCGACCTTCACGAGCACGAAGAGGGTTTGCTGGCTCATGGTCAAGTAGCCAGAATGATCTTCGAGACCATGCTGCAGGACGGATTGACGTGGTTTCGACCGGGGTGGGGAGCCGAATACTGCTGCTTGACCAACGCCGATTACGTCGCCATGTTTCACGATGGCATTTACCAGCACTCAAAGGCTCTCGGGCATTTTGATTAATCGAAGGCAGGTTTTTCGTACGATATTTACTGTTGAAAGGAGCTGGGGGGTTACGTATTAGTTCCTTCTCCCAAGGAGACTGTGTCGTAATACCCAACTTTGCCGTGTACTGTCATCCTGAACGAAGTGAAGGATCTCGTGGAAGATAACACAGATTCTTCGGCCAAGGCCTCAGAATGACATTGTGACACAGTCTACCCTACGGACGCGCTACGATTATGCCCTTTAATGACCTGCGCGAATTTATCGACGCCGCTCGAAAGCTCGACCAAGTCAAAGACATTCACGGCGCCCATTGGAATCTCGAGATCGGCGCGCTGACGGAAATCTTTGCGTTCAAGGAACCGTCGCCGTTGGTCGTTTTCGACCAGATTCCCGACCACGGGCCGAATTTTC
>VBKE01000242.1:15691-19870 GCA_005879605.1 Deltaproteobacteria bacterium | reverse complement strand
CGGAAACAGAAATTCACTCGGAAATTTCGCGCAGAACAGCTCGACAGGGCGCGCCGTCGGAGCCCGCTATTTTGACCGGCGGACAAATCAGCTCGTAACGGCCCGGCGGGACATCGGAGAGATCGACGCCTTCGAGCAACACCAGACCGCGATCTAGAAACGCCCGGTGTACCGGAACCTGCTCATCCGCGCGGGCAACCGAAAGATAGTCCAATCCGACCAGCTGGACACCCAAATCGACGAGCGCCTTGGCCCCGTCCGCGGCGAAGGCAACGAACCTCGAATCGTACGCCGGCTGCTGAA
This sequence comes from Deltaproteobacteria bacterium, assembly GCA_005879605.1. Classification (GTDB taxonomy): domain Bacteria; phylum Desulfobacterota; class Binatia; order UBA9968; family UBA9968; genus DP-1. The sequence continues at coordinate 19,567 of VBKE01000242.1, read as the reverse complement.
GCAGACGGGAATTGCGCGTCTTGAAGAGAATCCGTTTCTCCCCCGCCAGATTCAGTCTAGCTACATCGCCGGCGGTAATTTGGTCCGCTGTGTCGACCGCGCACACCCGCGCCGGACCCATGAAAATATCCAGCGGCAGTGATTCGATCGTGGCGCCGCCGGGCACAAAATGAAACGGCGCATCCACATGCGTGCCGGCATGAACGCTCGTATGCATGGAAGACGAATTGTTCGTATCACCCCGGCTCATGCGTTTACGCTCGATTAGCTCGAACGGCTGTGCCGTCACCCAGCGCACGGTATTCGCCGAAAGACTGAGGGATATATCATAGATCTTCATATTTCACCGCCCAACTCGATCTTATGCGACGAGCATAAGCCTGACAAGTGCCACATCACTTCCCCAGATGAATGGAGATGTTGCCGGCGACGACGCTTAGGGTACCGATCACGGTCTTCCAATTGACCGGTTCGACATCACGCAAAAAGATTCTGGCTTCCACGAGAGACCATACCGGATAGCTCGCGGCGATGGGAGCGATCACGACGACGTCGCCGATGCTCAATGCGGTAATGATGCAAACGATGGAAACCGTCTCGAATAGGCCGGTGGCCAGAAACGGCAAGGTGCCTTGTCGATTCCAGACGAGCCGCTGGGAATCGGGCGAGACGACCGAATAAAGCGAAAAGCAAATCAACGAGACCGTTCCCATCAACGCTGAGAAAAACAGCGGCTCGTTCGCCATCGTCAGCACGTAGCGACGGATCGGATGGTTGATGCCGGTGAGGCAGGCGGCACCCAGCGGAAGCAGCAAATGCCACCGGCGAAAGCTCGGAAGTTGCTGCTCCGATTTCCACGAGACAAGAACGATGCCAATGACAACCAATAACGTACCGAGGATGATCAACAGTGTCGTCGTCTCGCGCAAGACCACGATAGCGATGGTGGCGCTGATCAGCGGATTGACGGATTGAAGCGCGGCGCTGCGCGAGGCGCCGATCTTCTCCACCCCCGTGTAGGCAAGAAGTCGAACCGCAAGCTGAAGAATTCCCACGACGGTAAACAACAGGACGCCTTGCCATGGAACCGCGTGCACCCCTCCGCTCAAAAAAACGGCCGCCCACAGAAGCAGGTTCTGCATCAGTATCGAAACCAGCGTCACCGTAGTGGGCGTAGAATACTGGAGACCGCGGCGGGCCGATACGAGCGCAGACGCGTAAGCAATCGAGGTGATGAACGCTAGAGCTTGCGCGGACATAATGGAAGCGAAGTTACAGAACGGTCGCAGGCTAGTGAAGAATGTGTCGGCGACGCAGCCATAAGAAGGCTGCGCTTATTCACGGCATAGCAGACTTCTCACAAACGATCTGTCACGCTTCGATGAGCTCGGCATAAAGGTAACTTCTCCGTCGCTTCGACTCTCCCGCCGTTTGCCTGAGCCTCTCGAACGGTGAGTTTTTCGGCAACCCACCGGCGATGACACACTTAGCTGTTTTGCAGCGCACGCCGGAATTTGTTCCGATACTCGATGCTATAGAGTCGCCGGAAGTCTTCGGGATACTGTTCGCCGGGTTCCATTTTGAGATCGACAAAGATGGGGCCATCTTCTTTAAGAATTTTATCTAACTCGCGATCCCAATCCTCTAGACTGGAGAACTCGTAGGTCTTGGGATAACCGGCCGCCTTGGCGATATCGACGAAACGGATTTTGCCGGCCCGCGGGATCGGCACGGAGCCGTTGGTTTCATAGGTGCCGTTTTCACAGAGGCAGTGAATATAATTTTTCGGCGCGGCGTTGGCGATGGTCACCAGGCTCCCTAAATTCATCAGCAAGCTGCCGTCGCCATCGAACACGATCACGCGCTTGTCCGGCCGGCCCAGCGCCAGGCCCAGAGCATGCGAAGAGCCCTGTCCCATGGCGCCGGTGAAAGTGTAATTCAGATCGTTCGGAGAAATGTGAATGATCTCCTGAGCCGCCATGTAGACCGCCACCACGATCTCGTCTTTACGGTGACGCGCAAAGACCTTCAAGCATTCGTCTCGTTTCATCATGTCAACGTGGCTCCCTTCCGATAAGCATGGCCACCGGCCGGGTGCTCGCGTAGGCCTTTTCGATGGCCGCAACGATCTTCGAGGTATCCTCAGACTCCTCCACCCAGTGATGCTCGATGCCCATTGCGTCCAACACCGGTTCGATGATCTTCACTCCGTATTTTTTGGACAGGCTCGGAGGAACGCCCGGCTCTTTGCCCAACAGCCCCACGATCATGCAAACCGGATTCTCTCCTTCCATCGCTACGCCACGCAGCGAGTTCACCGAGTCCAGCAATCCCGTGTATTGCATCATGAGCACGGATCGATGGCCGGCGGCGGAAAGGCCGCTGCAGATGGATACGCCTTCGTCCTCTTTGCAAACCTGCACCACTTTGAAATCGGGATCGCGCAAGATCGTCTTCAGCAGGTAGTGACTCGTGACGCGATCGGGCAAAGCGACGACGAAGCGAATGCCGGCCTTCTTGATTTCGCGGATGATGTCTTGAACCCTCAGCGTACCTTCCGCCATGTTTCCTCCTCCGATGTCATTCTGAGCCGTAGCCGAAACAGCTCTGCTATTCCCGGCATTAGCTACGCAACCTCCTTCACGAAATCCGACAGCCGCTCGCCGATCATGATCGAAGTTAAGTTCGTGTTCGCATGGCTCACCACCGGCATGATCGATGCGTCGCCGACCCAGAGATTTTGCATTCCATGGACATGCAGTTTTTCATCCACCACAGCCATCGAGTCTGACGCCGGCCCCATCTTACACGTTCCGACACCGTGGTGATAACTGTCGTAGGTCGAACGCGCAAATTTGCCCCGGTCTTCGCCGGGCCCCGGCTGAATGAGCGGTCCGTAAAATTCTCTAGCCGGTCCTTTGTGCACCAGCTCATCGATGAACTGCATCGCCTCGACCATCGCTTTGAGATCTTCAGGATGTTCCAACATGCCGGAATCGACTCCTGGCAGTTCATGCGGGTCAGTGCTCTGGAGATAGACTCGTCCGCGGTTTCGCTGTTCCAGTAAATGCGCCGACACCGGCATCATGCGCTTGATCCCGGCGACTTCCGTCGGCGGTCGCATGTTGATGTGGAAATTTGGACAGTCGTAAAGCGGGTTTTTTTTGATGATGAGCCGGAAGCGGGGAATCACCCAATCCTCTTTCGATTCCTTCGGTCCCTCGAACGTCATGAAGACGACTGGGTGGTCGTGATAGTTCTCGCCGACGCCTTTCAGTTCGTGAACCAGAGGAATCCCGTATTTCTTCAACTCCGCTTCCGGACCCACGCCAGAGAGCATGAGAATTTGTGGTGAGTGATATACGCCAGCGGTGAGTAAAATCTGTCCGCCCATCGCCGTTTCTATTGCTCCGCCCCGCTCGTATCGAACCCCTTCGGCCCTCTTGCCCGAGATAATCAAGGAATGCACCGGCGCTTCAGGAATGATCGTCAAATTAGCTCGATGCCTCGCGCCATTTAGATAGGCCACCACCGTTGATTGGCGTTTGCCGTCTTTGATGTTGTAAGGCGACGCGCAGACCCCATAGGGTTCGGGGACATTGAGGTCCGGACACTTGGGTAACCCCATCAAAAAGGCGCTGTCGATGAATGCACGCGCGGGACCTGAAGCTTCCATATCGAGCGTGAAATGGCGCTTTACGTAAAGTGGGCCGCTGTTACCATGAATCGGACTGTCGGGAAAATCCTGATCGGACTCTATCCGTTTCATCGCCGGCAAGCATTTCTCATAGCTCCAGTCGGGATTGCCGAGCTTCACCCAGTTGTCGAGATCGGCTTTCATCGGGCGCAGCACCGACATCACGTTAACGGAAGACC
>VBKE01000242.1:0-15684 GCA_005879605.1 Deltaproteobacteria bacterium | reverse complement strand
AGGTGCTGCCATCCACATGTCTTTCACTGGGATACATTCGGACAAAATCGGATTCGAGCAGTAGGCGCGTCTGTTTCGCGGCATCGGCCACGAGGTCAGGCAACGGCCAAGGGTCGGGCCCGGCTTCGAGCAGCAAAACTTTGCGGTTCGGATCTTCAGAAAGCCGCGTAGCGGCTACACAGCCTGCCGATCCACCACCTACGATGATTACGTCGTATCTAACCGCCATTAGATTCTCCTCGTTACCGGTTCCGATCAAGAAAGATTCCTCGCTATGCTCGGAATGACATCATTGAATGTCATCTCGAACAAAGTGAGAGATCTTTCAGTCCGATTGAATGTAAACCATCCCCCTCTAAACTCCCTTCTCATCGCCGAGTCCTTTGTGCAGCCGGCGGGCGAACTCTTGCAGAATCAGGGTTGCCGTCGCGCGGAGGATCATGTCGCCAAGAATCGCCAATCGGCCTTTGATTTTCACGTCCGCCTTGTAGTCCATCTGCGTCGTATCTTCTGAGGTTTTGAGCAGATCGACCGTCATATCGGCGTCCACGGCGCTCTTGGTGACCGAATCGGTCCCTTCGGTTCTGACCACCATCTGTTCCGGTGGCCGGCTCTCGACAATCGTCGACCGAAAAAAGAATTTGCCTGAGATGGGCCCGACGGTAGCCGCGAGCACGCCTTCGAAAGATTTGTCGTCGATCTGCTTGACCTCTTCGATCCCGGGCAGGCAAGCGGAAAATTTATTGATGTCGATCAAAAAATCCCAAGCCTTTTCCGCCGGGACGTTGAGATCGATCTTGCCGTCGAAAATCATCGCCATCGAATCTCCTCAATAAAATTCACGGGCGATCTTATGTGAGAAAAAACGCGCTGACAAGGGCAGTGAAGGTCACGGACAGGAGATCAAAAATAATCCGGTTCCCTAACCGCAGCGGGGTTATACGAGATCGGGTGAATCTCGTCCACCCTGCGTGAAGGGTGAAGCCATTCAAGTTCCTTTGTTTTTGATCGAAACTTAGGAAACTCCTCTTTTCCCTTTTGAACTGACCGTCTCCGCAGGAATATAGCTAACTTTCAAAAACTCCTTGGGGATTGCCTTTATAAAAGGAGACTGTTTCAAAGCAAAAGAGTTGGGTAAATGAGTGATAGCTGCACTACGAAGTCTTGCGTGGCAAAGATGCAATTCAACCTTCGCTCTCGTCATGGAGACAAACAGGAGCCTACTTGCTTCTTCCAGTTCTTCAGGTTTGGCCGTACTTCTTGGAAAGACTCCCTCGTCAAGTCCAGTCACAAAGACATAGTCGGCTTCGAGTCCTTTCGCCATGCGCATGGTCATTATTCGGACGCTAGTTTGCCCAGAACCATGACGCCCTCTCACCTCGTCGATCCATGTTGAAATTTCTTGGAACATCTCCGATGGTTTGTTCCAGGGTTGCACGATCCGGCCAATAACGTCCAGAAATTTATCGGGAGGGCCTCCGTACGCGACCATCAGTTCATCGAGCGATGGAACCAATTTGGAAAGAAGAGAAGGTGTTTTCGCGTTGGCCTTAACAGCCTCGTGTAGGGAACATTCTTTCTCGATAACGTGCTTCCATAAAGAGCTTACCTGGGAGAGCAATCTTTCTCTCTCTTCTTTTTTGTCCGCCTTCTTCACCCGGCTCGAAGGGACATCAAATTGAGGTCCTTCGAGGAGAAAGTCTATAGATTGCCGCAAAGCAAAATTATCACCTGGTTCTTTCAGCCAATCCCCAAGAGTGTCTAAAGCAAAAAACCCGTCTTCTTATATGATCGCTCTACAATCATAGCTCACTCGTTGGCGGCGCAGCGCGCTAAGGATAGACTTGGCAAAATTTAGGTGTGGAACCAGAATGAGAACATCATGCGATGGGGTAACCTTGGAGCATATGGCGGCAACAATCTCTGCCTCTTTTTTCTCACTTGGCAAGTCGTGAATGTAAATTGGGGTCTCATCTGAGTTTTCGAAAGTGGGGGCAAGTTTAACAGGCGATCTGTCAGCATTGTGCGCCGCTACGATAGCAAGAGCACCTTTGAGAACCCGAGGAGGACAACGCCGGCAGTGCGGCATTGAGCACACTGTTGCTTTATCCCCAAAGTGCTCTCGGAAACCCCTTACGTATTCAGGTGATCCGCCTCTGAATGAGTAGATGCTTTGGTCATCATCGCCAACCGCAAACAAACCTTCCGCAGACGTTCCGGTAAGAAGCCGGATAAACTGAAATTGGTGTAGATTTATGTCCTGATACTCGTCGATGAGTAGATGGCGAGCCCGCTTTTGATGTTCCGATAGAAGGCTGGCATTATTGGTGAGCAGTTGACAAGCTAAGATGATCTGGTCGTCGAAGTCTATGGAATTGCACGCGCGTAAAATTGCGTCATAACTTCGAGCAATCGAATAAAGTTCATGCTTTTCGTCAAGCTGAGTTGACTTCTGCTTTAGATCTGAGACTTGACGACCTCGTTCTCGGTTAACCCCGACCAACTGTGCCGCATCCTCAAACAGAAGTCGTCTGAGTCCGTCGGAATCAATTACCCTAAATGTGCTGGAGAGACCTAGCCCGTTCAGGTTGTTCGTAATAATTTGCAGGCCCAAGCTATGCATCGTTGAAATTTGGCTGGGCTGTTTATCGCGAGGCATGAAGACGTCAGGTTTTTCCTCATCGTTGAGACGGCGCCTCAGATTAAGGGCCGCCTCTGCAGTGAAAGTGATCACTGTAATCTCATCGGGGGAAACACTTTGTTCCTCAACAAGCCACTTAATCCTTAAAGCTAGACTGTGAGTTTTTCCAGTTCCGGGTCCGGCCAATATCAGAACCGGGCCAGGATAGATCGTGTGAAGTGCTTCTTGTTCCGGGGAGGAGTTTTGACTGTTCATCAATTGCTGAGGCGGTAGGTAAAGACTCAACCGCAAATCACGCCTTGGCCTTAGAACCAAGCTAATTAGCCGCTTATTCTACTCGCGAAAATGGGGGCGTCAAACGGAAAAAAGCCGGTAGCGGCGACGCGGCAATCGCGACCCACCTACATCTTGCCCGGATAATCGTTCGGAGGCGCCTCGCCGCGGGCTACGGCGACGGCGGATTTTGCGAGCGCCACGGGACTGGGGCGATCCGCCGCGCTGGCGCTGACATAAGCCCAGCGAATTTCGCCGCTGCGGTTCACGATGTAAGTTACTGGCGAAGCGATAAGTCCGGCCCAATGACCTTCGTTTTCGGCGCCGATCGCGCGGATGAGTTTCGCATCGGGATCGATCAGCAAGCGTAAAGGATAGGGATCGAGGGAGATGTGCGGGCGATCTTCTTGGCAGTCGCGGGTGACGCACTCACGAAGTTTTCTGCCTTCTTCGGCGGGTTCGACGCTGACGCCGAGAACCTGGATTTTCTCGGGAACGTATCTCTCGGATTCATAAACGAAGGCCGTCACCTGGGCCCGGCACCACGGTCACCAACGGCCGCGGTAAAAGAACACGACGGTTGCTGGCGCTTTCGCGAACACAGCGGGAAATTCCACGGTCTCGCCGTCAATGTCTTGGAGCTTGGCCGCGGGAAACGAATCTCCGATTCTCATCTTGGGCATTTCTTGTCCCCGTAATCTGGGTTGTAAATATCTTCGCCCCAACGGACGGGATTGTCGGCAATGTATTCCCGAACCCGGTTCCATTCCGATTCATTGCGAATAATGTGCTCCTAATAATTCCGCTGCCATAGGACGCCCGTTGTCTTTTCCATTTCATTAATCCGCCTCGTGCACGCGGATTTGAATGCTCCGATAATCGTCGGTAAGGAACAGGGAATCGGATGACCAAATCGTCCGGACGTAGGGGCACGGCGCGCCGTGCCCCTACCACCCTCGAGAATACAAATAATTCCGTGAATATGGTTTGGCATGACAATGAATGAATCCAATTCGACATATGGCCGCAAAACCGCCGTTCGGACCCATTCCTTCCGAACTATTTTACCACGATCGTTAAGTCTCAATTCCCCTTCCGTGATCTCCCCGAATAAGCATTCTCTGTTACGCGCGCATATAGTGACGAAATAATCCTCCGCTTCGCGGTAATCATATCCCTTTAACCTGATAGATCGGCGCTGGTCTCGTTCCGGGTTGAACTTCATCGACGTAGGGCACGGCGCGCCGTGCCCCTAGCGTGTTCCGTGAAGCGCGTCGTACACTTTTTCTGCGGTGATCGGCAGGCTCTTGATCCTCACGCCGCAAGCGTCTTCAACAGCATTGGCGATGGCCGCCGCTGTGGGAATATTGGCGGTTTCGCCGATGGGCATGCTGTTATACGGCCCGGCGCCCTCGGGCTGCTCGGTTACTGAGCTTTTGAACGGCGGAACGTCTCTGATCGTTGGAATCTTATATTCACCAAAATTTGTCGTCGCAACTTTCCCGTCGTTGATGATGAGCTGCTCCATGAGCGCATAACCGATGCCGGTCATAGTCCCGCCTTCGATTTGTCCCTGGTGCATCAGCGGATTGAGCACTGTACCGGTATTGTGGGTGGAGGTAAATTTCTTGAGCTGTACTTGCCCGGTCTCGGGATCCACTTCGACTTCCGCGACCTGAACGCACATCGAGGCGGCGTGAACCCTCGTGCTATCGCTGTAGCTCGCCTCGACAACGATCGGAGAGCCCTTCGCTTTGACAATCTCGGCATAACTCAGACGTCTTTCCATCCGCGGGTGCAAGACTGCGCCCTTCGCCAGGGTGATTTGATTCGGCGTCACGCCCATTTGTTCGGCCGCCGCCTGCTTGATCGCTTCCACGGCCTTGAGTGCCGCTTCGTATCCCGCGTTGCCGTAGACCCGCGTTGTCCGGCTGCCACCGACGCCGGTGTCTTTTTTGCCCTGGCTGGTGTTCAAAGATTGAACTCTGATCTGACTCAGGGGAATTTTTAGTTCTTCTGCGACAATTTCCGCGAGCACCGTGTAGGTCCCGCCCCCTTGATCAAGCACGGCGGAGGCAAGGGTCACGATACCATTCTCATCGAGCGTGATGCCGACTGTCCCTGTCCCTCCGGCTGCCGTCCACTGCACCAAAGCAACGCCGCGCCCGAGATTCTTTGGCTTCGGTCTATGATAACCGGAATCGTCCAGCGCCCTTTTGAAGGTCTCGGCGGTTTTGATGTAGTGGATTTCTTCCCCCGTCGCATCGATGTCGCCATCGCGCATGAAATTTTTTTGCCGGAACTTGATCGGATCCATCTTGAGTTTCTTCGCGACCAGATCCATCTGGCTCTCATTGGCGAAAAATCCCTGAGGATCGCCGGGCGAGCGCATATGGCCGCAAGGAATCTTGTTTGTGTAGACCATGTGCTCTTCAATGAACGCGTGGGGAATATTATACGGCCCGGCCGACAGGTGAGGGCCGTTTAGAAACGCATTCGGCTTGAATGCCCCGTACGCGCCGCTGTCGAAGATGAAATTCATGTGGTGCGCCACGATGGTCCCATCTTTCTTCACTCCGGTCTTCACATGAACGATGGACGCATGTCTGGGATTACCCGCGGCGAACTCTTCGTCGTAATCCATCACCAACTTGACCGGCCGTCCCGCCCTTTTGGACAATAGATAAACCACGGCGAGATCCATGAAATCGCCCTTGCCGCCGAAATCGCCGCCGATGTAGACCGGATTGAATACCAGTTTCTCCGGCGGTATCCGCAAGGCGTTGGCTACCTGTTCGCGCACGCCGTAAGGAACTTTGCTGCAGGACCAAAACGCCGCCGAGCCATCGGCAGCCGCCTTGACGAGACAGGAATGAGGCTCGATATAGCTATGATGCACCACCGGCGTCGTGAAAGTGTTCTCGACGATGATATCCGCCTGGCGAAAGCCGGTCTCGATCTCGCCCTTGCCCCAGGTCATATAGATAAAATCGTTGCTCGGCTCCTTCAGCGGGTTGGGAAGGCCTTTGTAATTCATCACGTCGGTGTGAATCAGCCTTGCGCCCGGCTTCATGGCTTCGACGGGGTCGAGAATCGGCTCCGTCTCTTCGTACTCGACTTCGATGAGACCGACCGCTTCCTCGGCGATCAACTCGTCGTCCGCCGCCACTGCGGCCACTTTCTCACCTATGAAGCGGACCTCGCCGTCCGCAAGGATCGGCATGTCGTAAAGCCGGCGTCCGATTTTCAGACCCGTGCAATCCGCGCCGGTCACGATGGCATGCACACCGGAGAGAGCCAAAGCTTTGCTCGTGTCGATTCGCTGGATCTTTCCCGACGCGATCGGGCTGCGCAGCAGTTTTCCCCAGAGCATCCCAGGAAGCGTAACGTCAACCGCATAAACGGCTTTACCGTTAGCCTTCAGCTCCCCTTCGACTCTCGGTGTTGGGTTGCCGACCACTTGCTTTGTTGATGCCATGGGTATTCCTCCCACCCCTGTTTTAGCTGTTTTCGGTTGGAAAATATTGTTTGGACTTTGAGGTTAGGTACCTTAGGTGCTCGACAGAAAAATCAGCGCCTCCCCAGTCGGTTTCTTATCTATTATTCAATAAGCAATCAACGCATTGAGTCCGCACGATGTCTTCGCCATTTAATATTCCTTCGACGGAAAATGGTCGGGTTTGATAGAAGGCTGGCCCAACGGTGGTCGCTCGAGGGCCCAGCTCGCCTTCTTTTCCTAGACTTATATACTCATAGCAGTTAGATTCCTCAACGAAAACCGTAATTATCCAATCACAGACCGGACCCGTTTATTGACAAAGCCCCTGGAATGGCTGGAGAATCACGGCGGTACAATAAAACTCTGCGGCTACGCGATGACGTGAATGAAGCAAGGGAGAATGAAAGTGGAATACACGATGATTTCAGCCGACGATCACATTGACCTGGGGTATTTGCCCAAGAACTTGTGGACGGACCGCTTGCCCAATTCTTTGAAGGATCGTGCGCCGCACGTCGAAGACAGAGGCGAGAAGGGCGAGTACTGGGTGTGCGATGGCGAGACCTGGGCGGACTATCGTGGCGAGCGCTGGTTTGCCAGGCCCAATCGAAACAAGCTGGCTCTCGACAGGGGCGGAGTTGGCGAACCCCACCGGCCGACGACGCCGGAAAAACGGCTCGCTGATATGGATCGCGACGGAGTCGAGGCGTCGCTCATGTTTCCGCCGATTATCGCCATGCAAGTGGGCGAGGCCGAGCTGAGGAATGCCTGCGTTCAGGCTTACAACGACTGGGCGGTAGAGTTCGGTAAGAGCGCGCCGAAGCGCTTCTATCCCGTTGCCATGCTCTCTTCTGTCGACCCGCAAGCCGCCAGGGATGAAGTCATCCGCGTAGCAAAGCTGGGCTTCCGCGAGGCGAACTTTCTGGTCAACGATGTAACTCTCGCTATGAATCAGAAGCCATGGGACGTGTTTTGGGACGCGGCGGAGGACGCCGGCATCGTCGTGTCGTACCACGTCGGTGGCAGCACACAATCGGGAACGGTCAGGGCCACGATTGACGCGATGAAACCCGGTCAGCGCCAAGGGGTCTTCGATATGGGGCTCAGCAATGGCGCTACTTCGTTTTTCAACCCGTTCGTAAATATGTTCACCTTCGGAACCTTGGAGCGCCATCCCAAATTGAAGTTCTGCCTCGCCGAATCCGCGATCGGCTGGATCCCATTCGTCGTTCAAGAGATGGACTACCGCTACCGCAGACAATTCGAGAGAAAGAAGGCCGGGGACATCCCACTGAAAGCGCTGCCGAGCGAGGTGTTCAAGCGCCAAGTTTGGGCGACTTATCAAACCGACTTGGTGGGACTTCACCTGATCGAGTTCTTCGGCGACGGTCACATCATGTGGGGATCGGATTACCCGCACCCCGACAGCACGTGGCCGTTCTCAAGGGAGATCATCGAGAAGGACTCGGCGCACCTATCCCCGGAGATGAAGCAGAAGGTCATTCACGACAACGCCGCGGCCCTATACGGACTCTAGCGCCGAAAATCATGCGGAGGACGCAATGATTAGGACGAAACGTTTTGCGACTCTTTTGATGACTGCAATCGCTCTGATGCTATGTAGAACGGAAAGCGCTTTTGCTGCTGAGGGGTTAGGTAACCTGACCCGCGTCCGCATGGGCTTAGCGGCCCGGAGCACGACTTCCATGCCCTTTTTTGTTGCCAAGGAACGGGGGTTTTTCCGAGAGGAAGGCTTGGAGGTCGAGCTGATTGTGATGCAGGCTATCCAAACCATTCAGGCGACGTTGGGGAAAAGCACGCAATTCGCTTCTGCAACTGGAAGCGCAGTCAGTTCAGCCGTTCGGGGTGCCGACATCAAAGTGATATTGGCCGTCACTGACCGGCCGTCATTTGATCTTATAGTCCAGCCCAACATTACCAGTGTTCAACAGTTGCGAGGAAAGAAAATTGGCACCGGCGGCGTTGGCTCTTTGGCGGAAATTCTGGCGCGCCAGATTCTGATCGCGCACGGAGTTCGGCCCGAAGAGGTCACTATTCTTGCCACGGGCCCGAGCCATGTAACCTATTTGTCCTTAAAAGCCAAAGTCATTGATGCCGCACCTCTGCAGATGCCATTGACCTTCACCGCTCAAGATGAGGGCTATCGCAAACTCGTCGACGCCGGCAGCGTTTATCGATCCGTGCAGGGTGGCCTTGCGACGACGAAATCATTACTTTCCGAGCAGCCGGAGTTGGTCACGAAGGTTGTACGCGCGATGTTGCGAGCGATCCGCCTGATAAAAACAGACAGGAAATATGGCATTGACTTCATCAAGGGACCTTGGGTGGATATCGGCAAGGATCCGGAAAAGATCGCCGCGCGCGTGTATGACGTTGCAGCGCCCGCGCTATTGGAAAATGGATTAGTCGACGAAGACATTCAGCGGCAAATGATCGCGGACGCGTCTGTGCGGGTCAAGCCTGCATATCCTGTGCTTCCCGAGCAGGTGTTCGACTTTAGCATTGTTCGCAAGGTCAGTGCGGCGTTGAGATAATTTCCAGCCAAGCATCGATAAACTTCCATCCCAATCGAAAAGCAAAAAACGCTTGAACTTTTGAACCAGCGAACGCCCCGATCGTGGGAAGGCTTGACACCCTTTTCCCAGTTTAGTACCGCTCGTGACGACAGCTGAGCTTCCTTAGTCGAGCAGGTTGCTTGACCAGGGCGACCGGAGGTTGCTTTGAATTATTGATCAATTTCCGTTCGTGCTGAGACTGTCGAAGCATGGAATTCACTTTTTCAGCAACGTACTAGCTCAAGGGAGGGTTATTTATGGCAAATGATGAACCTCGTGGGGCAGTTCATTGGATCGATCACTATGTGGTCGGAACGAACGACATGGTTGCCTGGGCCGACTGGGCATTGAATGCCACCGGCATTACTCGAAGACCGATCGTCGGAATCACGACTGCAGCACGAAAAAAGAACGTTCCGATAATGTGCTTTCTGTGGTGGGAGGGCGGATCGTGCCGCGTCGGCGCGTTCCTTCAGTCCGAGGTCTACCCGCCAAGCAAAGGGCTGGGCAAGGATACCCCTCGATGCGGATTCTACGTCCGGTCCGACGATATCGACCTACACCTGCGCCGGCTCGACCACCACAAGATCCCGCACACGGACCCGATAAGGACAGCCGCCGAAGGCGACGAGGGTACAGCCATCTATTTCGAAGATCCGGACGGCAACCAATATGAGTTTTGGGCGCCCGTGCACATGCCGGAGGGCGCCATGGAGATCTGCACCTCAGAGAAAGTGGGCCGTATCAGTCACGCAGTGTACGGCTCCCGGGACCTGGCAAGAACCGCAGTCTTTTTTGACAAATATTGTGGCCTCCAACCGGTGAATAACCCGACGATCGCCGAGGGGATGCTCGTATTACGTCTAAGGGCGGGCGGCCGGATCGTCTACAAGTTGGTTGACCGGGTCGATGAGCGTGTCGCGGGACACGGACCTTGGTGGGACATGCACACGGCTTTGACGGTGCGTGAGAATGAGTTCTTACCCAACTACCGGCGCATGTGGGAAGGACTTCCCGAAGAAGAAAACGCGAAGGAAAAGTTGAGTGAATCCGTGGAGCAGCAAGACGCGCTTCCAGCTCGGACCGGTTTGCACCGAAGTCCTGTTGGCTACAAGTGGAAGGAGATCTATCAACGTGGCGATGAGTTCTACGACTGGGATGGTCACGCCTTCCACTTTTACGGAGGTATCCCACTGAAAGAGGACGGATCGCTCGCGTTATACACGCCTAAGGAACAGGAAGAATATTTGCGCGAGCTCGCTGAGTCTCTGAAAAACCGAGCCCGGACGTAGCTTACGAAGCGCTAGTGTCATGTCTCAGAAGTTCGTTGAGTAATTGAACTGTCATTCCGGCCAACCCCGGCGAAAGCCGGGGCGAGCCGGATCCAGGAATTTAAGAACTCTGGATTCCCGCTCTGCGGAATGACTCAACGGGGCTGCCGATTATTCATCGGAGTTCTGACACTTCTTAAAAACCATATTTCTCTACGGCTGCCATGGCCGTATCGAAGGCCGGTTTGAGCTTCGCCCGGTTGCTGACCTCCCGGTACGCCTCGCGCACAGCATCGTCTCTGAATACTTCTTCGACAGGAAGCGCGCGTTCCAGCCTGCCCCTCTTGACCATCTCTTGAATGATTCTATCGAGCGCCTGACGCTCTATGCCGCCGTCCATCGGCAGCGCCCAACTGTCAACCCGATCGGGTGCTGAAGCAATAAAGAGGCGCTGTTCGTCTTCGTTATGTGTGAGCTTTCTTAGGCGCGCTTCGAGGTCGTGGAGATATTCGAAGTTCTTTACATCGCGCATGAACCAGAAGGTCCGAATGATGGCTCGGAAGTAAGCCTTCAGCTCCTCCCCCCGCTCTTCGAGGGTTCTCCGGGGAGCAACGGTGACCTTGCCGGGACGCCTAGGAAAAACTTTGTTGGGGTCGAGGATCACTGGATAACCTTCCTTCTCGAGTTGATCGGAGAAGGGCGGCGATGACGTGATCGCATTGACTCTTCCAGAGCGGAGCATTTCGATGTGCGCCGGGTTGTTCCGGTAGCCAAACACCGGGTCTTGGACCCGTTCCACCTCCGTCTCCGGGTTGACGCCGGCCTGTTTCAAGGCCTCCTCAATGAAGAATTCGACGAGGCCGCCGCCGTCGGCTGAACTCTCGCGGACGCCGATCTTGCCGCCGCGGAGTTTGCTGATATGGGTGATATGCTTGGAACCATACCATTTGAGGAACGGCGTGTAGCGCCAGCCGCCGACGATGTAGAGGTCGGCGCCTTGAACCCTCTGAGTAATCGCCGATTCTGTGTCCACCGCTGTGGCGATGTCCACGCCATGCTCCTTTATTGCCAGGCCAAGGCCTTCACGTTCCCATGGGCCGGGCAGGAGCCCCGCGCGCTCGTACTCGTAACGCGTAAGACCTTCCTCCTTGAAAAAGCCCTGTTCTTCAGCGACGTAAATGGCGACCCAATGGCCGACATGGTAGTTGACATTGGCGATGAGAAGAGGTTGATCGAGAACACTCATGATGATTCTCCTTTCCCTAACTCTTTGTTTGCAGCGCGGACAAAACTGAAGTCATAGACGTTCTCGGGAGTGATCTCTTTCTCTATCTGGAGGACTTTTCTCTGCATAGAGATCATTCTCTCTTGGAGGCTTCGAGGTATGGTGCCGTCCTGCGAAAAAAGCTTGACACCGGTCCTGTAGAGCTCGAGGCCGTCACTCTCGGAAGACTTTGTGGCTTTGGCCAGCCTGGCGGCAACTTCTTTCTCGTTGGCCTTGATCCAGTAGAACGTCTTGAGGGCGCCACGGATGAAGCGGCGGACGAAATCGGGCTTCTGAGAAATATTTTTCTCGGTCGCCACCACCCCTGCGGAGACAAACTCGATGTGGTCACCAAAGAAAAGCAACTCGTTGAAGCCCTGTCTCCTCGCGATGATTGTTTCGGGGTGAGTCAAGACCGCCGCGTCAATCGCCCCGCTCAATAAAGCAGCCAGTCTATTGGGCGGGGGCTCGATGGCCCGCAGGACGACGTCGCGCATGGGTTCCATGCCAAATCTGGGGAGTAGCTCACGGGTCATCTGGTCCAGAGCAGCACCAAAACTGGAAACTGCCAACTGTTTCCCTTTTAGATCTTGGAGGCTTTTCATATTTTTGCCGCCGAGAAGAAACCACGAGGGACGAGTGTCAAAGGCCATGATGATCTTGAGCGGCGCGCCTCTCATGATAGCGCCGCCGCCTTGCCCGAGCATCTGGCTGTAGTCGAAGCTTCCACCGATCAGCCCCTGAATCCCTTGCAGCATCCCAGCCATGATGGGTTGCAGCTCGATCCCCTCTTCTCTGTAGAACCCTTTTTCTTTGCCGACCTGGTAGACGAAGCTCGTGATGTTCGGCGTTCCGGCTACATGAATCTTCGCTTCATCTAAGGCAAAGGAGACTCGGCTGGGACCCAAACATGAAGCCAAACACAAAACAAAGATCAATGTCGGGGAGTGCGATCTTTTTGCGTCTGGCCAAAGCTTCATGAAATCCTCCCGGTGTTTGCAGATCATCTCGGTTCTGTGGCGATCTTTTTGGTGACATCGGCCGGTATAGTCATCAACGTCTCCTTTACTGCTTGGCCCGGCTGCGGTCAAACTGATCTCAGAGCACTGCCCTGATGTTCCGCAAAGTGGAAGAGAAAACTGACAACGGGTCATTTAAAATCTCTGCTTACTTTTGACATCAAGAAAGATTCCTCGCTACACTCGGAATGACTTAAAAATAACCTCTCCTCTTTTCTTCCGTCATTGCATCCGCTGCTTCGACCGTCGTATAAACTTCTGAGGAAGACCAGTTTTTCCGGGGGATTCGACAATGGCTAAATGGATTTTGGAGCCGGGGCACACTGCGGCGGAGTTTTGTGCGCGTCACATGATGGTGACGTACGTCCGCGGGCATTTCAAAAATATTCGCGGCACGTTATTTTTCGATCCAACGAACCCGCGCGCTGCTTCGGTCGAAGTCACGATCGACGCGAACGGGATCTGGATGGGGGAACCGGACCGGGACGCTCATCTCCGAAGTCCGGACTTTCTGGACGCTGAGAACCATCCCCAGATTGCTTTCAAGGGGAATCAAGTCGAGCTTATCGGCGAAAATGACGCCACTCTCATCGGCGAGCTGACGATTCGTGGAATCACCCGGAAAGTCGCACTTGCCGTCCGTTATCTGGGCCAGTGGCAAACTCCCTGGTGGGAAGGCGGCGTTGATAAAGGTCCAAAGACCCGAGCAGGTTTTATGGCGACCACGACAATCAACCGGCTCGATTTCGGCGTTAGCTGGAACGCCCCTTTGGAAAAAGAGGGAGTCGTTGTCGGCAATACAGTTGAAATCACGATCGACGCTGAAGCAATCTTAGAAAGCCCTTGAACATGCGACTCACCGTCTTGTGCCAAAGCGCGACGCACGTCAATCGCCCGCTCGAACTGGACAAGAGCGTCGACGCGATCATCGCCCAGGCAAGCGGGCGACATCCTCAGCGAGACGTACTCCGGAATGAAAGCACTTTGATCCCCTCACGGCCCGCACTCCCACTCTAAACGGGTCGGTGGCGATTCGGTAGCGTTTGACTCGCCCCTTGAAGGAGTGTTACACGTAAATACGTGGAGAAGCAGAATATCACCCTTTCCGTTCCCAAGGACGTTTTGCGTGAAGCGAAACATTTCGCCGTCGACCAAGGAACGTGTCAAGCGACTTCGGGAAATCCAACGGGCTGGAGCGAGGCAGCGCGCCCTCATGCGCCGTGGTCTCAAGTTAGGGACGCGCGGCCAGGCGACCTGGAAACGGGATCAGCTCCATGCCCGCTGAGTTTGTCGACACCAATATCCTCGTTTACGCTTATGACCAAACAGCCGGCCTGAAACACCAATCGGCGCGGAAACTCATGGAAAGGCTGTGGGATAGTGGCGAGGGCATATTGAGCACCCAGGTCCTCCAGGAGTTTCACGTCACCGTCACCAGCAAAATTCCCAAGCCCATACCCGCCAGACGTGTTAGAGAAATCATCTCCGATTTAGGAACCTGGACGGTCGCTACACTAGATGTGCCGGAAATCTTGAATGCGAGCGAACTCAGTGAGCGTTATCGTCTCAACTTTTGGGATGCTCTGATCTTGGCTGCCGCTCAAAAAGAAGAAACCGATACCTTATGGTCGGAAGACTTCAACTCTGGTCAAGACTACGACGGGGTTATCGTTCGAAATCCTTTCCCCCGCTGATTGCATCCAGTAGTTCAAGGCGCGGGGTGTCCCGATTCCGCCCCCGCGTAAGCCACGCTTACGAGAAGTTGGAAAACACCGAACGCGAAGACGCGCGCCGGCAATCGCCCGCTCGCTGACCCCAAGTGACTAGCGAGTCATCGTCTTCCTCATCAGGTCAATAAAAGATCCCTTCTCGTCAATCTAAAGAATAGACATTTCGCCTGAAAGGTTACCGCGAGATCCGTATGTGGAGGCAAAGATAAAAATTATGGATACCCAGTCCGTGGATGGGAACTTCAATAATGGTCCTATCAGGAACCATGGGCGGAATGCAGACCCTGACCGTTTCCTCTTCCTCAATGATCCCTTGAGCATGGCAATTTACACAGGGGAAGAGCCAATCACGTCCGGAACCACCGCACTGGCGGCAGGTATAAAACACAGGCACACCCAAAGCAACAGTGACAGCGCGACCGGCTTCTTCAGGCGAGAAAATCACTTCGACATTTAGATCTTCGAGCCGCTCGCCTTTCGGAATATTTTTTCCGGTGAAGTTCCTCACAAAGCGCTCAAACAAAGGCTCGAATGATGGATGAATGGTTTCAAATCCGTGCAGCATTGACATAGGCTCAGGCATGAGGGGCTCAGACCTAAATTGCGGGCGGGAAAACATCGGTTCCGGACGAGGATGCACGCTTATTTCCTCCTGCTCAAGCTCTCGATTATACAATCGTCTTCTCCCGGGATTCGAGAGAATTCCGTAGGCCTCCTGTATATCTTGAAATTTCCGGGTTGCTCCGGGACCGGCCCGGTCCGGGTGGTATCTCTTTGCCGATTCCCGGAAGGCAGCCTGGAGGCCGCCGAAACTCTCTTCACGTGGAACGCCAAGAACCAGATAGTAATCCTTTCGTGACATAGGATGCACCTGCCCTTCTGTGATCTGTTTGAAAAGGGCTCATCGAGGCTTTCGTAGTTTTGCGTTTCGAGTGGAACTCGAAACGCGAGACCCGAAACCGGACGCCGGCGACAGGCGATGTGGCCGCAGCTTTCAAAGAAAGAGACAAAGCCGCCCGTCTGGACGATCGGCCGCCTCTACAGCGGGAGGATTTGGCGGTCCAACCGCAAAAAGGCCTAACCAAGTCTCATCACAGGCAAACACAATACTCGGCATAGTCCCGTCATAGCTCACGCCAAATAAATCAATTACGCAGATCTGGTGACTCTGCATCTCCATTTTTCGCTCCTGTTCGATCGGTTCGAGCATGGCTAGTTCTATAAAGTGGCAGGAGAGCAAGTCGAAGGCCAATCGGAGGCGATTGTAAAATAAGGCAAAGCGCGGTGAGGAATTGCGAACTATCATAAATTTGCGGATTCTCGCGAGAGACTCAAAGCCGCTTCTAGGGTAACTTGTAAAACGATATTTCTTGATTCTGAGCGTCCTAGTCTGTGTGTCTTGAAAGAGCGA
>VBKE01000026.1 GCA_005879605.1 Deltaproteobacteria bacterium | reverse complement strand
CCGATCCCTTCGCGGAAGTCGCCCAGCCCCCGAGATAAAGAACCTTGATGCCCTCCATCACCGCTCGCACTGCCCCTGTCGGCGAGAATGGGCCGTAGGTCGTCTCCTGCTTTTTTTCAACGAAAAGCCGTTGAAGATAATCGTGCATCTTGGTGGCCGACTCTCTGGCGATTGTAGAGTCCTCCTGCAGGCTTCCACGCAGCGACACTACTTCGAACGGAGTGTGCAGGCGCGTAATATGGCTGAATCTTTGGCTTTGAAACCACGTCTCCGTCTCGTGTAGCTCTCTCGCCCACGCCATGGCTTCATTATCGCGCCGTGCATCCAGTCGGGTGATTTTCGCAGGCATTGTGAGTACCTCCCAAAAATGAAGGTAGGTGAATATCCGCTAATCTTCAGACCATCACTTTCGATCGGGAATTACAAGAAGTTGAACATCAAGTGACCGTCCGGGTCAAAGATTGCTTGGAATGACGGCAGGGCTTGTCGTCCCAAATTTTGAGCTGGTTCATCGTGAGCACGGATTTTTATTCTCACCTCCTTATCCTGCTCGTTGACAAGTTAGCTCCATACCGGATATTCACAATAAGAGCGATTCGAGACGGCGCACCATCGCCCCGCTATCATTTTCATTAGAGGAGGATTTGAACCATGGTAATGCTAGGCACCGACATGAAGGTCGCCGAGACCCCCAAGGAAGGCCTTAAAGACTACACGAAAGCCGACCCCTACGAGGAGTGGTTGGAAGCGGAGGGCGTGAAAGTCCATGAGGAGTTCTACTTCCCGAGCTTAGCGCAGATCGAGTTGGGCCCTTGGGAGCGCAAGGGCGGCCGTGGTGCAGTCATCCACATTGCCAACCGTCACATGCCCAACGACTGCCACGTCGTCGAGATCAAGCCCGGGGGCAAGTCCGAGCCGGAGCACCACATGTACGAGCTCACCATCTATGTGGTTTCGGGCCGCGGGGCAACGACGATCTGGCAAGATGAGAAAGACGAGAAGCGCAAGCAGAGCTTCGAATGGTCCGCCGGAAGCCTGTTTTCCATTCCGCTCAACGCGCGGTACCAGAACTTCAACGGCAGCGGCGACGAGCCTGCCCGCTACGTCGCCGTGACCAATGCGCCTCCGATGATGCGCCTGTTTCGGGACAATGAATTCATATTCAATTGCGATTTCACGTTCCGCGGCCGCTATTCCGGCGAGGAAGACTACTTCAGCGGCAAGGGCAAGCTCTTCAAGCGACGGATATGGGAATCCAACTTCATCGCCAACGCCCCGGACATGCTGTTATATGGATGGAAGGAGCGAGGCGCCGGCGGCATTAACGCCATGCTGGAGATGGCGGACAACAACATGAAGAGCCACATGTCCGAGTTCCCCATAGGCACGTACAAGAAAGCTCACCGCCATGGCCCGGGCGCGCATCTGGTGCTGCTCAGCGGCACCGGTGGTTTCTCCTTGGTTTGGACCAAGGACGACCGCTCCGACATGATCAAATGCGATTGGCAGGTCGGGTCCATGGTCATCGTTCCCAGTGACAACTGCTACCACCAGCACTTCAACTCCGGGACCACTCGGGCCCGCTACCTGGCCCTCCGTTCGGGCGATATGGGTGTCAACTCGCCCCGGGGTGGTGGCGGGGAGTTCGCCGACCGAAGTATGAAAGAGGGCGGTTGGCAGATCGAGTACGAGGACGAAGACCGCGAGATCCACCAGATCTTCGAAAAGGAGCTCGCTGCCAACGGCGCAACGTGCAGAATGAAGGCATTCGTCCGCTGGTGCACCGGCGAGGTGGGGCCGACCAG
This sequence comes from Deltaproteobacteria bacterium, assembly GCA_005879605.1. GTDB lineage: Bacteria > Desulfobacterota > Binatia > UBA9968 > UBA9968 > DP-1. The sequence continues at coordinate 26,902 of VBKE01000026.1, read as the reverse complement.
CGAGCGAGACACCTAGCCCGCATTATGCAGTCGCGACACCGATCAGGGAGCTTTGCTACTTTGTCGGACCTAGGGCCTGCAAGAAGCCGGAAGTCTTTAGATTCTCCGCGAAGGAATTGTCGATAAAGTCCGAAGCGCGCGCATCTTTGGCCCGTGGAAACTCTTTTTCGTCAAGATACATGAGCTGCCCCTGTATCGGTTCACTCCGCACGGCGAGGATCGCGTCCCAGTAGGGCGCGAACTGTTCGTAGGTACCGTCGATCATTTTTGAGTCGTTGGTCTCGGTGTATTTGCCGATCGCCCTTTTCGCCACTGCGGGATTCAGTTTCGATAGGACCGTGGCTTCCGCAACGGCTTTGAGAAAAGCATACAGCGAGTTGGGATTGGATTTGATGCTCCTCTCCGTCGTGCCGTAGGCGAGATGGAGGCCGGGGACGTTGGTTTGGGCGATATCCAGCAAGAGACTCAGCCCGGAGTCGCGCGCCTTCAGTGTGTTCGGAGCGGAGAGCGTCCCCGCGGAGGTCTTGCCGCCCAACACCGCCGTCAGGATGGCCGGAATGGTTTGCAAGTAGAGGAAGCTCACGTCTTTGTCGGAGATCACGCCGGTTTTCTTGAGCGACTCGCGCGTGGCGATTTCAGTCGAGGTGCGGGGCGTCGTCACGGCGATGGTCTTGCCCTTCAACTCGGCGAGCGAGTTGAGACCCTTGGCTCCCCACAGTTGAAATATAAACCGCTGCAAGGTGCCTCCGATATATTTAACCGGTGCCCCTTGCAACCGCATGTTTACAAGGTCCGGTCCCGTGGAAATCACATCAACCTCACCAGCGACAAGCGCTTGGGCTGCGACTTGTGAGTTGAGAACTTTTAAGGTTGCTTCGAGGCCGTGTTTCTTGAAAAGACCAGCTTCCTGCGCAACCCACAACGTAGTGAATGCGCCGCTCGCCTGCGTGTAGGAGATCGTGAAGTTTCTTTTCTCCGGCTGGCCACCGAGCTGCGCGACACCGGGGATTGGAAAGGAGAAGAAGGCAAAGAGAACAGTAAGGAAAATCCAGACTCGCCAGCAGCGACGCCTTCGGTTTCGTCCCGCCATTTTTTATGCTCCTTTTTTTGCCTCGATATCAGATGAGCAGAGGTCGCGTCAAACCGAGAGCTTTAGCTATCAAACCATTGCAGACCGAGGTTCTTCGCTGATGACTCATTACATTGCGTCGGAGGCTGACAGGTTAGTGTCGACTTCGATCCGATTGGGAGCGCACCTCACAGCCTCAAGCTAGAAGTGAGTCAGTTATTGACAGAGAAGCCGGCTCCCTCTATAGATTTTTGAGAACGAGAAGCCTAAGCGCAAACGCGATGGAGATTTAAAAGATGTCAGATGCCAAGGCGGGAAGCGTGACTTCGGCGCAGAGCGCCTATCAGAAATTGCTGGAAGAGCTGCCGCGCACGGGACCGGGGACCAGAGGCGGTGAGATGTTGCGGAGGTATTGGCACCCTGTCTGTTTGTCGGCCAACCTCAAGGACATTCCTATTGCTGTTAGGATGCTCTGCGAAGACTTGGTGGTGTTCCGCGACGGCCAAGGACGCCCGGGACTGTTAGGGATTCGCTGTTCTCATCGGCTGGCGTCGCTGGAGTATGGTCAAGTGATGGAAGACGGTCTGATGTGCTCTTATCATGGGTGGCGATACGATACTCAGGGCCGCTGCATCGACCAGCCTTTGGAGCCGCGCAGCAGCGATCTCAAGGATAAGATTCGCCATCTTTGGTATCCCGTGGAAGAGTGGGGAGGTGTCATTTGGACCTACATGGGACCGGAGAAAGAGAACCCGCCGCCGCTACCCAAGATCGATGTCCTCGCTCGCACGGACGGAGAAGTGAAACTGGTGGACGGCGACGTCCGGAATTACAACTATCTCAACTGGATGGAAAATTTCGCCGATATGGGCCACGCCGTGGTGCTCCATGGTCTGGTGATAAGGGATTTACCGGAAGATCTCAAACCCTTTAACGATGCCAGCATAAAAAACTGGATGCCTCTGCCGCTCGAATTTGTCGAAACCGACTACGGTATGAAGACCGTCTCCGTTCTAGACACCGGCGACCCGGACGTAAAATTCGTTAACACCTGGAGCCTGGCCATGCCCATCCACTGGAGGTTTTCGGGCATCCGATCAGGCTTTCCGCCTGATTTTACTGATGAACGCCAGGAAGGCGGCGGGATGATACGGATCATCGATGACACTCACTTCGAGCTCATTCGCTATAACTTGATCCGCAAAGGAAATTACCCGGGGTCTTTTACATTCGGACTGCCGTCAGGCTTAAAAGGCACGGTTGAAAAAAAAGCGCACGACAAAAGAAGATACTCAGGCTGGGAAGGCGTGCCGGCCTTGGAAGATTTGGTGCTGCAGGAATCTCAAGGAGAAATTCCCGAGCGCCGACTCGAGCATCTGGCCACCTCCGACCGAGGCGTCGTCATGATGCGGAGAATATGGCACAAGGCGATGGAGGACGTTGCCAACGGCAAGGACCCCAAGGGAGTCGATCGGCAACAAAAGGGAATGCTTGAAGTGGACACCTTTCACGGCCACGTTAGGCTCAATGAACTTAAAATAGGTCCGGAGAACATGCCTGCTTCTACGGAAGGAAGAGGACTGATTCGAGACCAGAACGGGAACCTCGTTTTTGCGTCCTGATAACTGACACATCTCTTTTTCCCACATCTCAAAATGCCGTTGCGATGAGAATCGTCTCATTGGTAACGCAAGCGTGAGCTAGCCTAGGACCGACTTGAACGGCTTGAACCGGGTGCGGACAACGGAGGCACTCTACCTTTTGAGCGATAGGTCGTTCAAACCAACACCCCTATCCTGACCCATCGAGGGGGAAGGCACGCTCCTGGTAGCGTATTCTTATTTGATGCGGACCTTCCTGTAGCATTCCGCTGCAATGGCAATTCAGACCCTACAGGGCAGGACGGATCAGCTCGCGCCGCAAAAATTCCGTCACCAGCGGCCAGACTAGGTCGGCCAGATAAGGTTGATAACCGTCGGACTCGGTGGAGGCGAAGCCGTGATTGCCGAAGTGAAAATAGTGCGATTCCAGCGGCTGGCCGTTGGCGTGAAGACTTTCCAACAGCTTTTGCTGGATCGGAAAGGTGCTGGTCCGATCCTGTCCGCCGTAGAGAACCATTGACGGACATTTGATCTCGCGGGCGGCGTCGTAGGGATGGCGGGGCCTGATTCGAGTCGGCTCTTCTTCTCTCACCGACGGATAGTAGGCGACGAAAGCACGCACCGCCGGCGTGACGGCGGCGAATTGAATGCCGATCCGCCCACCCATGCAGTAGCCGATTACGCCGACGCGCGCGCCGTCCACGTCACTGCGCGACAGACAATAGCGCCAGCCTTGATCAATGACGCGAACAAAATCCGGGTCGGGTGTCTTGTTTTGAATCTCGGTGCCTTTGTCGATGTGCGTTTCCGCCGGGTAGCCGAGCATGTGATAGAGGTTTGGGATGACAGTGGTGTAACCGAGCTGAGCGAACCTGTAAGCGGCCGTCTTGAGATATCCGGTCAGGCCGGAGTGCTGGTGAATCAGAAGCAGCCCGGGTCCCTTCTCCTCGCGCTCGGGAAAAGCGATGTAGCCTGGAATTCCGTCTTTGTCCTCTTTCAAGGAGCGTGTGATTACTCGTGTCATCATTCGATCCTTCCCTCTTAATTACAAACGCATTCAATCCCCTGACTTGGCGTCTCATCGCGCGCGGTCTCTTGCCCCTCATGCCCCCTTGAAACAATATCTCCACACCCAACAAACCGTTTGTCATCCCGAACGAAAGTGAGGGATCTAAGAAAGATTTCTCCCGGAGTCTATCCTGAGCTTGCCGAAGGGGTCGAAATGACAGGGAAAGAATAGACACGGCATCCGTTTCCCTATGACGATTTCTTGTACAACTTATCGAAAAAGCCTTCACGGCTCAGCCGGTCGACGATGCTGTTGTCCATAAAGGTATCCAATGGGACTCCTTTTTTGCCCATAAATTCCAAGATCGTTTGCACGGCTTCGGGTTCCGCTCGTGGAACGCGATCCAAATAAGTGACGGAATCCCGGTAGTGCTCCTCGGCTGCCTTCGCATCGGGAAAATGAGCATATTTCGCGATTATTTTAAGCGCCTTCTCTTTCTGTTGATTCATGAACGCCACACCCTCGGCATAGGCGCGCACGATCCGTTCCACGGTTTCCGGGTTGCGCCGATAGTAATCGCGCGCTACCGCGACCGTGTTCATCGAATACGGAATTCCTAAATCGATTAGTCTTGTAAGAATCTTTGGTTGACTCGGGGGCGCGACACGCAGCTCCCCGGTAACGGCGCCAACGATGGCCCGATTTTGAAACGCCGCGGCGACTTCGAGCGTGCCGCCCATCTGCCGGACATTTACAGCTCCTTCTAGCCCCGCCTTACGCAGCAAGATCCGAGTTAGGTTGTCCGTTATGGAACCAAACCGGGTAACCCCCAGAGTTTTACCCTTAAGATCCTCGAGACGATTGATCTCTGGTTGAACGTAGAGCCTGTGATACGGGCGGTTGGCGGTCGCGGCAACACCGATGATTGGGGCACCGTTCAAGATTGCGTTGATCACGGCGTTGGTCGCGCCGCTTCCTCCCTGCAAGTCGCCTCCGATCAAAGCCTGCACCACCACTGGGCCAGAAGAAATAAAGATCAGGTCTCCCTGAATGCCGTTTTTTTCAAAAGCGCCGCTTTCTTTCGCCATCCACACACCGGTTGCCATCGAACCGATGGACGAATAAGCGAACGTCACTCTAGTTTGAGCCCGCGCGACATGCGATGAAGCGATGAATAAACCGATCACGGCGAACAGCAGCGCTAGCTTTATCTGCCGCAAATATTCGCGCATTTTCTTTCCTCGCCCCGAGAACCGGCAAGTTGCAAGTCCAGCGTTTCTCCCTCTTACGTCTCCTCCGTCGCAGACTGTGTCGGAATCCACGAAATGCGTATCGTCCTCTCGTGTCATTTCGGGCCCTTCGACAGTGCTCAGGATAGACTCCGCGAGAAATCCTTGTTTCGAGCGCAGGGAGAAATCTTTCTTAGATCCCTCACATTCGTTCGAGATGACAACTCGGTATTTTGGACATTGCGACACAGTTTCTCGCGAGCGAGAGAAGAGAGGCGGTCGAACTCAACCGCCTCCAAGACCGCTCCCCAGAATCTCTACTCCTTCCGTCCTTTGAATATAACCGGCGAACTGGTACTTGTTTTCCCGCGGATCGGCCAAGCGTTTGGTCCGCGGTGGGCGGTCGTTATCAAGCTCCTCTATGCTCGCGCAGATGAAATGAGCGCCGGAGCCGGCGAGCGCCTTATTGATCTCTGCGCGCAGTCCGGCGGCATCTTGAATCGTGCAAGCGTTGGCGATGCCGCACGCCTTGGCCACTTCCGCAAGATTCATTTTGCCCCCCGTGGCCGTCGGCATCCCCGGCTCGTCTTTGTGGCTTCCGAGATAGTTGCGGTTGTCCATGACGAGGATGGTCAGGTTTTTAGGATTTTCATTGGCCACTGTTCCCAAGACACCGAGATTTAAGATAAGATTTCCGTCCGAGTCCAGCGCGAGGACTCTGCGGTTTGGCAAGGCCAGCGCCAGGCCGAATGCCGCCGGGGTGCACATCCCCAGAGTGGCATGAAACAAGTTCGCTTCCCTTTCGGTAAGCTGTCCCCAAAAGCCGCTGTTATTGCCGATGCTGGAGACGACCAGAACGTCGTTCGGAATGATCGCCGCGAGTTCCTTGAGTAAGGTTAATCGACTTACCATAAAGCCTCCTCATTCAAAATCACGGCGATACATTTCAGCCAAGCTCGCGCGCTCTCGTTGCATTCTTTAATGGTCCTAACGATGTCACCCGGCCGGCTTACGATTCGATAGGGAATATCCATGGCATTAAGCCCCGGCTCCGTAGTTTTTTTGTATAGCCCTAGCCACCGCGGATCTCCAATATCCCCGCGGTAGGGAATCACGACTAAAAGCGGCACTTCGTGAAGGATGTTGATGCGCGCCAGATGATAGGTCGCCACCAACAACCCGGAAGTGGCAAGAATCAATGCCGGTTTTTTTCCTCCAAACCAGGCTCCGAACCCGACTCCCACCGCCTCGGCTTCGTTGGCCGTGCCGACGTAGCGAATGTCAGGATCGTCAGCGAGCATCTTGTAGACCTCGATGAACTGGGCATCCGGCACTCCGGCCGTGAAATCGACTCCGGCCTCTTTGAGTCCTTGGATGACCAGTTGTGCTTTTTCTAATTTCATTCTCTCCTCCGTAATTCTACTAAGACATTTGTAAGTACGTAGCCAATGAGCCACCGAGGGGCGAGGCGTGTAGAGCGCGGGCACGCGAACATAAAGGTCGCGTTCTGGCCTGGACTGTGGGAATAGCTACACTGGAGAGGATGGGGTGGTGGCCTACAAGGCAGAGCCCCATAGACCGCGCTCGGAGCGGCTCGGCTCTCGGTGGAAGAAATTTCAGGTGTCCACATATTAATGAACTCATAAATAGCTCACTGACCAACGCTCTTGTTAAACAGGTCCACCAGTTGTCTGATTTTTGGCCCCCAGTGCAAAGCAGAAACGACATGGGTTTCGCCTTGAGGCTCCACTGTCCAGGGGACGTCTTTGCGCGGCGCCCATCTTCCCTGATTCTTAACCATGATTTCACTGGCCTCTTTGGAGAGGTGATAGTCTAAAAGTAAAGCGGCCGCATGCGGGTGAGGAGATCGTGAGGTGATAGCAATAGTTGAAGGAGGCCTGATAAAGGTCGGATTCATCATAACGAAATCAAGGGGTGCTGCTTTCTCCTTAAAGGCAATTGCATTATGAACGTATCCATCGACGATCAGATCATGCTCGCCGGTTGCCACAAGCTGGGTCATGAATGAGTGGGATTGACTCGAGAATCGGACTTTCTGTTCGCTGGCCAGCCGCCTCAGGAAAGCGGTTGCTTTGCTTTCTCCCCACAGATCGATGAGACCGGCGAGCAAATCATGCGCCTCCATGTCCATAATCATATTGTCTTTCCACCGGGGATTCAGCAGATCTTCATATCGCTTCGGAATATCCTTGGCGGAAACTCGCCGGACATTATAAATGATCGTGTAACCGATCGCGTACACTCCCGGCCAATACCCTTCCGGATCAACAAAACCCTTGCGCAGAAAGGGCAGCATCGGGCTTCGATACCGAGCTAAAACTTTCTTGTCGATCAGTTCGGGAACGTAGGTCCCCGTCAAGGTGACCACGTCCGCCTGGTAAGCGCCTGCGCGATATTCCGTAGAAACTTTGTTGAGGACGCCCGGCCCTCCGAGACTGGAAAACGCCACCTTAATAAAAGGATACCGCTTGTTGAATCCCGCAACGACTTCCTGTGTATCGCGAAGATTCGTGGCGGCATAAAACGTCAGCGTGGCTTCTTTCCTCGCGTTCTCGATCAAGACTTTCTCGCGTTCTTCTGATGGCTTGCCATTAAGCTCGGCAAGCGTCTCCTCGACCCCAGCCTGAGCCGTTTGAAACGCCGCCAAATAAAATACCGCTAAAATCAAGTAGGAGGCGGCCCGGCGGATTTTCATAGTCATCATCGACTCTGTTCTTTTTTAGCGTTCTGGAGCGCCCGCCACACTTTTTCCGGCGTTAATGGCAGTGTCCTTATCCTAGCGCCGGTGCTCCACGCGATGGCATTCGCCACAGCCGGAGCAACCGGAATAATTCCGCCCTCTCCCAAACCTTTCGAACCATAAGGTCCGGGTCCGTTGCCGTCTTCAATCAATATCGATTCGAATTCGTCCGGCACGTCGTCAAATGTCGGCACTTTGTAGTCGACCATGGTCGAATTGATAATCTGCCCTGCCTCAAAATAGTACGACTCGTAAAACGTATGACCGAACCCCATCATGGCCGAGCCCTCGTCCTGTCCTTCGCACTGGAGCGGATGGAGCGCCTTGCCCGCGTCCGCCGCCGTGACGTATTTCGCGACGTGAACTTTACCGGTCTCGCGATCGACGTCGACTTCGACGGCGCCGATGCCGATTTCCCAGAAAAGCGGATTCGGCGGATCCGGCGCCATACCGCCGTGTGCGTAACCTCGTCCGACCAGCTCGCCGCCCTGCATGGCAAAGTGATGGTGAATCAACTCCCCGTAAGAGACTTTCTTTCCCCTCGCCATCGCTTCGCCATCCTTCAGAGTGATCGCTTCCTCCGGCGCTTCGAAATGCTCCGCGGCAAGCTCGAGAATCTGTTGCCGCGCGTCCGCACCCGCTAGCTCTAAGGCCTTGCCCATAACCGTTGTCGAGCGGCTCGAACCGGTGGAGCGGTCGAAGGGAGTGAAGGCCGTATCGATGGGGCGGATCATAACTCGTTCAAGGGACACCGATAATTCCTCGGCGACAATCTGGCTCATCACGGTTTTCGCGCCCTGACCCAGCTCCACCGTACCGCACAGGACAACCACGCTGCCGTCGGCGAGCACGTGAACGGTCGACGTCGAAGCGAGCGGCGCGCCGGGGTCCGTGGTGCCGAATCCAACTCCTCTGCCCCGGCCATCTTTCGAAACCGGTCCATCCCAACCTAATTTATCGACGACGAGCTTGAACCCTTTTGCCAGATCCGCGTCAAGCGGCCTGAACTTGGGTCTGATCTCTTCGCCTTTTTTCACTAAATTTTTTAAACGAAGCGCGACCGGATCAAGCCCGAGCTTTTGTGCGATGATATCCATCTGCGACTCGGTTGCCCAGGCGGTCTGCGGGCCGCCGATGGAGCGGAAGGAAGCGGCGGACACGGTATTGGTGTAAACACAGTACGAGTTGATCTTGAGGTTTGGATAGCGATAAGGCCCGAGAATGCGCGTCAAGGTTCGACCGGTAACAATCGGCCCGGTTTCGGTGTAAGCGCCGGTGTTGAGATAGATCTCCGCCTGTTTGGCGACCAAGGTGCCGTCTTTTTTCACACCGGTTTTGACTTTGCACTTGATCGCGTGACGGCGGCAGGTCGCCATCGCTTCAGAGACGCTCTGCACGACCCTGACGGGGCGTTGCGCTTTTCGCGCTAGGGCAACCACCAACGGCTCGATTTTTCCTCCTGACTTGCTGCCGTAGGCGCCCCCGACGAAATTCACATGGACGCGGATTTTCGACAACGGATAATGAAAAATCTCCGCGATCTCCTGGCGTACGCCGAACGGGTGACCGGTAGAAGTCCAGACACTGATGCCGTCGCTATCGACTTGGGCAATGGCCGTGTGCGGTTCCATGGAATAGTGATAGATCATCGGAAACTCGAACGTGTCTTCGAAGATCTCATCCGCCTCGACAAAACCCTTTTCGACGTCTCCCTTAACCAGCTCAGTTTGGAAACAGATATTTCGCTCGGCAAAATCGTGAATGCGCGGTGTGTTCTCGGCCATTGCCTCATCGACGTCGATGACCGCCGGTAGCTCCTCGTAATCGACGTGGATCTTACCGAACGCCTCTTCCGCTGTGGCCCGATCTACCGCCGCCACGGCGGCCACCGGCTGACCGGCAAAGATCGCGCGATCGACCGCGATAATCGGATGATCTTTGTTTTTGCTGCGTCCCATGTATGGGCTGATGTCCGTGAAATCTTTACTCGTAAGGACGGCGATAACGCCGGCCATCGCCTCGGCCTCGCGGGTATCGATCGAGCGGATGCGTGCATGCGCATAGGGGCTGCGCAGAAATTTGCCTTCGGCCACTTCCGGTATCACGAGATCGCCGGTGTACTTTGCCTTGCCAGTGACCTTATCAACGCCGTCGACGCGGTGAACCGAGTTGCCAACAATCGAAAATTTCCGCTGCTCCTGGATCATGTTTTACGCCCCCTACGGATCAATACTCGGGTCAGCAAATCACCGCTCCATCATAGAATGCTGTGCGCAACGTCGCATTTTTCTTTTTCGCCTAACGCCTCACCCCTTACGCGACTGACTGTGTCGGCTTAATAATCGAACGGAATTCACCCCTGCGTATAACGTCCATCCGATCCCTGTCAAGCCTGAATGCTTGAGTCGCCGGCAGTTCGATGCGATGATCGCACGATAGCCTGATTCGCTCATGAAACGCTTCTTGATTGGCAACTCGATCTTCGCTTCGCTCGCTACAGCTCTGCTTCTTGCCTTAGTCTCTTGCACTGGCCACACGGCCGCGCAATCCGCTGCCACTCCCCGGCTGGTTGAGTTGCTGCCCATCGAACTGGATCCGCGAAATCCCGAGAAGAGAGGGTTTGGCCGTCTCGAATTTTTGCAGGGTTTTCAATTGCGCTCGCGGGATCCGCGTTTCGGCGGTCTCTCGGGTCTGAGCATCGGTACGGACGGTAAGCTCTACTCGGTATCGGACCGGGGCTATTGGGTTTCAGCCCAGATGACTTTTGATCCCGAAGGCCGCCTCATCGATCTCACGGATTGGGAGATCCAACCGATCCGCTCGACGACGGGCGCGCCGGTCGCTAAGCCGTTATACGACGCGGAGGCTCTGGCCCGCGCACCCGACGGTTCGTTTTTAGTCGCATTCGAGCAGGTCCATCGGATCTGGCGCTATGCTCCGCCTCCGGCGACGTTCGGTTCGCTGCCGGTGCCGCTCCCCGTCCCGGCTGAATTGGCCAAGGCGCCGGCCAACGGTGGACTCGAATCAGTTACCGTTCTGCCGGACGGCCGGATTCTGGCGATTACCGAGGAGTTTGCTAATCCAGATCGAAGCTTTAAGGGCTGGTTGCTTGAGGACGGCCGCTTTGCGGAGCTTTCCTATCTGCCTTCCGACGGCTTTGAGGCTTCCGATTGCGCGGCCTTAAAAAGCGGCGATGTCATCGTGCTCGAGCGTCGTTACGTGCCGTTCGGCATTTTGTTCGCTCGCCTGAAGCTCATAAAAGCCAAGAACATCCGCCCGGGAGCCAAGCTCGTTGGCGAGGAACTTCTGCAACTCCAATACCCCCTGGAAGTCGATAATTTCGAGGGACTAGCGGTGCAGGAAGATCCGATTAAAGGGACCACGATCTATCTGGTCTCGGATGACAATTACTATCCATTTCAGCGCACGCTGCTGCTGCAATTTCGCCTGGCGCCCGCAGGAAATTAATCAGAGCTTTGCCGCGTTGACAGCCAAGCGTCAGTTTGGCTACCCTGCAAGAGGATTGGCCCACCCATAGCGGATTGGACAGTCATGTCGGACGAAACTGAATTCCATATTTTCCCCGTCGATTACCTGAGAAGCTTTTGCACAGAAGTTTTTATTCACTTCGGTATTTCGGCAGCCGACGCCCAACAGGCGACGGACGTGTTGGCAAAGAGCGATCTTCGCGGCATCGATTCCCACGGCGTGGCGCGACTGCATACTTACTTTGAAATGTTGGAGCTCGGGAGAATTAATCCCAAGCCGAATATCAAGATCGTCCGCGAGAAAGCTAGCGTGGCAACCGTCGATGGTGACAACGGTTTAGGCTTGGTCGTAGGACCCAAGGCGAACGAGATCGCCATGGAAAAAGCCGAGCAGTACGGCTCAGGCTGGGTGAGCGTGTGCAATACGAATCATTTTGGTATCGCCGGCTACTACCCGCTGAAGGCGCTTGAGCGAGATCTCATCGGCTGGGCTATGACCAATTCTACAAAGCTCGTGGCGCCCTTGTGGGGCGCAGAAAGAATGCTCGGCACCAATCCGATTGCCATCGCCTTTCCAGGTTACAAAGAGCCGCCCATCGTGATCGATATGGCCACCAGCGCCGTCGCGTACGGAAAGATTGAAATTGCATTGCGAAAGAAAGAACGGATCCCCAAGGGCTGGATCATCGACAAAGACGGACGCGACACGATGAATCCGCAAGACATGATCGACGGTGGCGCACAATTGCCGCTCGGATCAGAACGAGAAATGGGCGGACACAAAGGCTACGGACTTGCGTCAATGGTGGACATCCTGTGCTGCGTACTGAGCGGCGCGAATTGGGGCCCCTTCGCGCCGCCTTTCGCTCTGCGACAAGAAATCCCCGAGCGCAGCGTCGGCAAAGGCATCGGCCACTTCTTCGGCGCCATGCAGATCGACGGCTTCATCGAGAAAGATGAATTCAAAAAGCAAATCGACGAATGGATCCACGTCTTCCGAAACACCAAGCCCGCCCCCGGCACCAACGGCCCACTGATTCCAGGCGATCCCGAGAGAGAAGCGGAGGCGATCCGGAGTAAAGAAGGCATTCCACTTATCAAGCCGGTGGTGGATGATTTGCTGGATATCGCACGGAAGACGAGGATACCGTTTGAGGTGAAATAATCTTAGCACAACAGACCTGCACGGCGATGAGTACGGGAAACCGGCTCGTCCAGCAATTGCGCCATCAGTTACGACAAAGCCGTGATGTCATTTCGGACAGCAAGAGAAAGTCCGAGTGCTTGTGAGAGCTGAAGTTTTGGGCCGTCTATTACCCTTCCGTGATATCGATAAACACTCCATCCGGATCCGAGAACTGATGCCGGCCGTGCCGGCACGAAGCGATCAGCGCGAGCCGCCGCTCGCCCTCTTTGGGCTCGCTGATGATTCTCTCGCGCATCTCGGGATCGAACTCGCGCAAGGCGGCCAATTCTTTTTTGACCGTCTCAACGCTTTCCACTTTATAACCGAGGTGCTCTATTCCTGGTCGGTCGATGCCTGCACCGGCGAAGTCGCTCATCTTCCACGGAGCGATGATGAGCGTTACCCTGCCATCGGTTAAATAAAAATTATGGTCTTCGAGCGCTTTTTCTTCTTCTTTCAAATCGAATAGATCGCGGTAGAAAGCTGCAATCCCCGTGGGATTCATGACACGCAGTTTAATATGATGGACGCGCCTTGGCTGTTCCCGCGCCGTTTCAACATAGACGTCTCGGCGATTTTCCATTCCCTCCTGTGTGAGATCGAAATAATTTCCTTCGGGATCGTGGGCGCCAAGAGTCGCGAAGGGACGATTGGAGGGCCGCTTCAAAACCGTGATGGCTGGATATTTTTCTTTGATGCGTGAGCAGGCTTCGTCGACGTCGTCCACGTCGATGCCGAAGTGGTGCAGTCCCGGAACGTAGCCGGGCTTTCTGCCGATCACGGTCATGCCGACGTAGCCATCGCTGATACTGAGAGCATAGTTTGTCCTAATTGCCTTTTCTTCTTCGGCGGAACCCGGCTTGGATCGCTTCATTCCAAGCACGACCTCGTAGAACCTGGTCTCCCGCACGAAGTTTTCGCTGACGATGGCGACGTGTTGAATTCTGGTTAGCATGACCGTGATACTCCGCCTGTCTCTAATTTCATTATCTTCAAATCAAAGAGATCCTTCACTTCGTTCAGGATGACACCATGCGTGGGAAATCATTCTGAGCGAAGCGAAGAATCTATTTTTCGGCCAGTCTTTAAGGATGACAGGCCGAGGGCGAGTTGCAATCCGATACTTGAGAAAGCTTTCTTCGACATGGAAGTTTCCCCCTCGTCGTATGCTCCCCCCCGGGGTTGCCGGTGAAACTATCAACATGCAGATCTTCTTGCAATGCAATCGACTTGCTTCGACGGGGCTCATTCTGAACAGGGAGTTCTTGGTGATTTCATCATGAGAGCGCTCGCCAGAGATACCGGGTGAACGGCCACCCGAGTGGAGACAATTCTAAATTTCATGACGCCAAAAATAATTGACGAGACCGATTTGTGTCAAATTACTGCTCACACCGCGCGAAAGAAATCTCAAAGAAATTATCACCGGCCATTTTTGGCGTATTTCAGATCTGATTTTTTTAAAAAAATTTTATTTTCTCTTTGACCCTATCAAAATAATTTTGTAGATAAGTAGAGTGAATTGCTAAATCGTCGAGATGAAACAGCGGAGATTTTTCAACGAGTCTTTTGCAAAACGCTTCGGTGACGCTGCACTGCGTTTCACGGGTGTCGCGATTGCCACCCTGCTTTTAGTGCTGTGCTCGCCGTTTATAAATCCAAAACAAAAGGACGATGAACCTAAACCCGCCGCGTCGGTGGCTCCAGAGCAACCGGAGCGGGTGGGCGTCAAATTGCGCCGGGGCGATACTCTGGCTTCAGTTGTCATGCGATTCGGGTTGAAGCCGCCATCGGCGCACGCCATGATTGAGAAAGTTCGGCCTTTCTTGAATCCCAGCAAGATTCAAGCGGGGCACGACGTTAACGTTGTTCTCAGCCCGGAAGATAAAACGGTGCAAGGGGTCGAGTTCGTCGTGGAGGATAGCCTCTTCCGTGTAAAGGCAACCGACGACGGCTGGCTGGCGGAACGCGAGGCAATACCCTTCGTTCGTGAGACCCGAGTCATTCGCGGAACGGTCAAAGACAGTCTGTATCAAAGCGGCATCGACGCGGGCCTCTCGCCGCAGCAGATTCTGGATCTGGCGAAAATTTTCGACTACGACATCGACTTCTTTTCGGATTTTCAGCGGAGCGACGCTTTTTCCGTGGTGCTCGATGAGGTTCGCTACGCGGACGGGCGGCGCGGCATAGGAAAAATTATCGCCGCCGAGCTGGAAGTGGATGATGAAAACTTCAGCGCTTTTTATTACGTCGCGAACGACGGCAGCGGATCTTATTATGATAGCGATGGGCGAGCGCTGCGGCGCTCTTTGCGACGCGCGCCTCTCAGTTACGCAAGAATTTCGTCGCCCTTCAATACGGCCCGGCTGCACCCGATCTACCGCACGGTGCGTCCGCATCAAGCCATCGATTACGCCGCGCCCGCGGGAACGCCCGTAGTGGCCATAGGCCGGGGACGCGTAGAGTTTGTCGGCTGGCGCAACGGATACGGCAACGTTGTGGATATCCGCCATTCGGGAGAGACCATGTCCCGCTACGCACATTTTTCTCGCTTTGCGGAAGGCATCCATGAGGGAAAATCGGTGGAGGAAGGAGAGGTGATCGGGTACGTTGGGCAGACCGGTCATGCAACCGGTCCGCATCTTCATTTTGAATTTCTGCGGGACGGCGAAAAATTGAATTTTCTTACGCTCAAAATTCCGAAAACCGAGCGTCTGGCTGGCGATGACTTGCTGCGCTTCAAATGGCTGCGTGATCAACGGGAAATATTATTGCGACGCAGAGAGAATCAAGTCGCGGGAAGTTAACGAACCCGCCTCGTCAGTCGCGCTAATCGAACCACGCCGCCAGCCATTGTCCACCAATCATTTTAAGCCGCCGATGAGATTCAGTCATCGTGTTGTGACGTCATGAGGATTGGAGGCTGCAATCATTCCTTCGATTTCCCTTTCACCTTGGCCTTCGCTTCGTCGACGAGCGGTTGGAGTTTTTTCCTTAGGCCTGGGTCGAGCTGGTAAGCTTTTTGGAAATCTCCGTCGGCATCCTTTTCTTTTCCCTGATAGACTCGGGCCATGCCGCGGTACACGTAAGCGTCGGCGTTGCGCGGTTGGCTGCGGATCACTTCGCTGAAGTCTCGTGCCGCGTAGTCGTATTTTTCGATCCGAAGGTAAGCGAGGCCGCGATTGTAGGGCGCTTCGGGATCTTTGGGATTGAGTCGAATGGCTTCGCTGTAGTCGTCAATGGCCGCTTGAGCTTTGCCGAGTTTGGCGTTGGCGAGGCCTCGGTTATAGTAGGCATCGGCGGATTTGGGATTGAGGTTCAAGACTTCGGTAAAATCTTCAACGGCTTTTTCGCCCTGGCCCGAGTCGGCGTAGGCGACGCCACGATTGTAATATGCGTCGGTGAATTTTGAATCTAGAGCGATCGCCTCGTTGTAATCTTCGATCGCTTGCTCCTTTTTATCCAACGCCAGCAGGCTGTTGCCGCGATTGTAATAGCTGTCCGCATCTTTCGGGCTGAGGCGAATAGCCTCGGAATAATCCTTGACTGCCGAGTCGTATCGTCTCGCATCGAACTGGAGGCTGCCGCGATTGACGTAATTTTTGGCGTCCTCCGGATTGAGCTTGATGGCCGTGGAATAATCTTTAAAGGCAAGATCGTCCTTCTTGAGACGACGATACGCGTTGCCGCGGTTGTAATAGGCCTCGGCGTCTTTCGGAGTCAAGCGTATGGCCTCGCTGTAGTCTTTAATCGCTTGCTCGTTTTGGCCGAGATCATAGTGGGCGTTGCCGCGATTGAAGTAGGCTTCGGCGAGCTTGGGGTTGGCTTTGATCGCGCGGTCGTATTCGCGAATGGCTTCTTTCGGCTTGCCGGCCTCGTGCAGCTTCAGGCCGGCGTTAAGAGTCTCTTCGGCTTGTCCGGACCAGACAGCTGTTGCCATCATGAGAAAAAACCCCGTCGCGATAAAGCGGGTTCGTTCAAGATTCACCATTGGCTTCTTTCACTGTTTTGTTGGCGCAACCTTTTGCTCGCTCATCAAAGGATCCAGCTTTTCTTTTAGGCCTGGGTCGAGCTCGAGCGCTCGCTGAAGATCTTTCTGCGCCTCATCGGTTTTTTTCTGGCGAAGCTTGATCACTCCCCGGTTGGCGTAAATATGAGCGTTCTTGGGATCGAGCTTGACGGCGTCATCATAATCTTTAATCGCGAGGTCGAACTTGCCGAGCAGAGAGTAGGCGTTGGCGCGGTTGTTATAAGCTTCGGCGTTTTTGGGATTGAGCTTGATGGCTTCGGAATAATCCTTTACCGCAAGCTCATGCTTGCCCAGGCGGCGCTCGGCAAGGCCGCGGCTGGCATATAGTTCGGGATTCTTCGGATCAAGCTTCTGGACCTGGTTGAAGTCTTGAATCGCTTTTTCGAACTCACCGAGGCCGGCGTACGCTTCCCCCCGTTGGTAATGGGCCTTGGCCGATTTCGGCGTCTGCTTGATCACTTCATCGTAGTCCTTGATGGCACGCTCGTACTGCTTCTGGGCAAAATAAGCATTGGCCCGGCTGAAAAGCGCGACAGTCAGTTTGGGATTTTGTCGCAAGGCTTCCTCAAAGTTCTTTATAGCGTCGTCGTACTGTCCGAGCTTGTAGTAAGCCAATCCCCGATTATTATAGATCTCGGTGAGCTTGGGATTGCGGCGCAGCGCCTCGTCATAATCCTTGATGGCGAGCTGGTATTGTTTCGATTCATTATGGGCATCGCCTCGCTTGTAGTAAGCGTCTACAAGATCGGGGTTGAGGCGAATGGCCTCATCGTAATCTTTGATCGCCCGGCCCGCCTGGGCGAGCTTGGCGTAGGCCGATCCCCGACCCAGATAAGCTTCGGCAGATTTAGGCGCGCCTTTGAGCGCCCGGTCGTAAGCGTTGACGGCCTCTTTGAATTTGCCGGCGCGATAATACTTCGCGCCTTCATCGAGCGCGTTTTGAGCTTCGCCGTCGTGGAGCAGGGCTGGCAGAAGAATTATCACGATCAAGCCATGGCAAAGGATTGTTTTGTCTGCTCTCATGTCTGAGAATGGTTTAACGTAAGCGGCAAGCAATGTCCAATTATGAGAGGCTTTGGCATGTCGGAGGCCGCGTTTGCCTAGACAAACGGCCAAAAAAGGAATAAATGTTGAGGAAATACACTTTCAAAAGGGGAGGATTGCAGGATGAGCGCGCAAACGGCATTGGCACACAAAACAGAAGCCGACATAGCGGAAGAGATCATCGTTTCGGCGGACTCACATATCATGGAGCCGGACGATCTGTGGGTGAAAAATCTGCCCGCATCGTTGAAAGATAAGTATCCCAAATATCCGCCTCGAAAAGCTCTGGGAGAAAAACCCGGCGGCTGGGACCCGAGAGCGCGCATTAAAGAGATGGAAGTGGACGGCGTGTCTGCTGAAGTGCTTTACCCGACGCTGGGACTTCGTTTGTTCGCGCTTGAGGATGCCGAGTTGCAGGAGGCTTGTTTTCAAATCGCCAACGACTGGCTCATCGACTACTGTCAGGTGCACCCGGATCGCCTGATCGGAATTCCGGTAATTTCGCTCTACAACATCAAAAACGCGATCAAGGAGCTCGAGCGCTGCAAGAAAGAAGGTCTCGTAGGCTGCCTGATCTGGCAGGTTCCGCCGGCGCATCTTTCCTTTGTCAGCAACCATTACGATCCCTTCTGGGAAGCCGCGCAGGATCTGAACATGCCAGTCAACCTGCACATACTCACCGGATTCAATTACAGCCGGTATGAACGGAAAGGACTCGACACCTATCGCGCTACCGTTAATACGAAGTTGTACGACGCGGCCAACTCGCTGTTCGATCTCGTATTCGGCGGGGTCATGGAGCGATTCCCTCGCCTCAAATTCGTCTATGTCGAAAACGAGATTGCTTGGATGCCTTTCCACATTCATGAATGGGACAAGTACTTTATTCGTCACTCTCCCCGCGCGCCTGTCCCCGCTATGAAGAAGCTGCCGAGCGAGTATTGCAAACAAGTCTATGCGACATTTTTTAGTGACCCGACCGGCGGACGTTTGCTCGACTGGTGGGGGTCGGATACCTGCATGTGGTCGAATGACTATCCGCACGCGGCGTCAACCTGGCCTCATTCGCGGAAAGTGATTGCCGAGGAGCTGGGCCATTTGCCGTCGGATGTTTTTAGCAAGGTCGTGCGTGAAAACGTGCTCAAGCTCTACGATTTGAAGCTTTCTGGAATAAACGCTTAGTCTCGATAAACCAACTTTGAGGAGAAACGATGGAAGCCACAGCCAGAAAAGAGAGCCAAGAGAAACCCAAGAGCTATAAATTTTCATTGAAGACGCCGTACCTCGAGAAAGGACGTATCACGCATCTATTAGCCGAGACGGAGAATCTCTGGATTCACACCAAGATCAACGCCGAAGGCGGCGAGAACGCTATTCATGCTCATCTCGATGAGGACCATTCCTTCATTGTCCTGGAAGGCGAGATGACGGTCTTCGATGAGAAGGGCAATGAGCTGGTCGTGAAGCAATACGAAGGCGTCATGATTCCTAGAGGCGCGTACTACCGTTACTTGAACACCGGCAAGGGAAACCTGATGGTCATTCGCGTCGGCGGCGGCGCCCAGAAACAGGGCGGCGAAGAGATGCGCATTCGTCCCGATGGTAAACCGCTTCCGTCCCTGTCCGCAGAGAACCACCACGTCGAGCCGGTCGTGATCCCGGGTAAGTTTTTCGGTGAATCCGTCGGCTAAGAGCGCAATCTGATCGGTAGTAGCAACACTCCAAAGAAAGCAGGGCCATGTCGCTAAACAATCAAACGTTCTCCTGGGAAACGCCCCCCGAGGTATGGCGCGGCGTAAAGTCAGGCAGTAGTGCCGGGCCGGGCAGCGTCGTTGCTTTGTACATCGCTCGACAACCCTCTGGACCGATGGAATTCGTAAGCGAGGTGCGCGCCTTTGCGGATCGTGGTCTGGAAGGTGATCGGTTCTTTCGCGAATCCTGGATGGCAGCGAATCGACCCGACAAGGCCGTGAGCCTCATCGAAGAGGAAACCCTGCAAGCGGCGGCCAACGGACTAGGTCGTGAGATGTTCGCCGATAAAACCCGGCGCAACATCGTTACGCGCGGAGCGGCGTTGGTCGATCTTCTGGATCGAGAGTTCACCGTTGGTGGCGTGCTTATGCGCGGGATTCGCCTTTTCGAGCCTTGCGGTCATTTGGAAAAGATCTCAAAAATCCCTGGAATCTTTCGCGCACTGGAGCATCGCAGCGGTCTCAAGGCCGCGATTCTCAGCGATGGCGTGATCCGAGTCGGCGATCCGATTGTCCTGCGAGGCGAGAGACAAATCGGCGATTTGCAACCCGCATAGCTTGCATGCAGTTCGGGCTTCACCTGCCGGCTTCCAGTTCGGCGGTAAAATCAGACGACCTGATTCGCTTCACTCGCCAGGCCGAGACGCTGGGATTTTACTGCGTCACCGTAGCGGATCACGTCATCGTCCCGAAAAACATTTCGGTTCCGTATCCTTATACGGTGGATGGCAAATACCCCGGCACCGGCTACCACCTGGAAACGCTTACGACGATGTCGTTTCTTGCCGGCGCTACCCAACGCATTCGCCTTGCTACCAGCGTGATGATTGCGCCCTATCGTAATCCCATTATCACGGCCAAAATGCTCGCCAGCCTCGACGTTCTTTCGCAGGGCAGGGTGATCGTAGGCTTGGGAGTCGGTTGGATGAAGGAAGAGTTTGATAACTTGAAGGCTCCGCGGTTTGAAGAGCGCGGGCGCGTGACCGACGAATACATTCTCGCATTCCGCGAGCTGTGGACGAACGATAATCCTTCGTTCAATGGTAAGTACTGTAACTTCTCCGACGTCATTTTTTTGCCAAAACCGATCCAGAAGCCGACGATCCCGATCTGGATCGGCGGCCATAGTAAACAGGCCTTGCGGCGGGCCGGTGAGTTGGGCGACGGTTGGCATCCTATTGGCGGTGTTCCAACGATTCCGCTGGAACCGGAGGACGTGGCTAAAGACTTGGAGATAGTTGCGGGCTACGCCCAAAAAGCTGGAAGGAATCCTAAGGATTTAAGAGTTGTTCTCAAAGGCTCGCTGTTTGATCGCGAGAAGCAAGCCACTCCCGGCAAACGCCGGCGATTCATCGGCAGCGCCGATGAAGTTGTCTCAGACATCCGCGACTACAGAAGCGCCGGCGTCGATACGATGATTTTCGACGTGCGCCAACCCAGCGTAACAGAAACCCTCGAACGCATGGAATGGATGGCGAAGGAAGTCATCGCCAAGATTTAGTACGCACGAGAGCAAATCTCAGACTGACGCCCGCGCTCTCAGGCGTGAAATGATTAAACAAGTTTTTGCGGCAGCAAGTGCAGGGGCCTATGAGCTCGGCCTGGCTGGATGTGTTATTCACCTTAAGAGGCCTCTCCTAGGTTAATCGAAGCCGCAAACACTCAAAAAAACATCCGAGTCGCAGCGCATTTTTCACATGTCCGACAGATATTCATTTGCCACGCCGCTGTGGCGGTCGCTGCGCCATCGTAATTACCGGCTCTATCTTACGGGACAACTCGTCTCGGTTTGTGGGACCTGGATGCAACAGGTCGCGCAGAGTTGGCTGGTCTATCGCCTCACCGGCTCCGCGACTTTGCTTGGCATCGTTGGCTTTGCCACGCAAATTCCGGTATTCGGACTCGGCCCCATTGCCGGAGTTATCATCGACCGCTATTCGCCCCATCGCGTCACGGTATTGACTCAGAGCGCGGCGCTTGTGCAAGCGCTCCTTCTATCCCTACTAACGCTCATGGGCTGGGTTCAACCCGCGCACATCATTCTATTGGGATTCGTGCTTGGGATCGTCAACGCTTTCGACATGCCGGCTCGACAGGCGCTAGTGAATCAAATGGTGGACGCCAAAGATTTGTCCAATGCGGTTGCATTGAATTCTTCAATGATCAATGCCGCGCGGATCGTTGGCCCTGGCTTGGCCGGCATCGTGGTGGCCAGGGTAGGTGAGGGCGCGTGCTTTACGATCAACGCCGTCAGTTATCTGGCGGTTATCATGGCGCTGCTGGCGATGAAGTTGCCGAAGAAGTCGGATGAATCAGCGAGACAATTTTCCATCGCGCACTCCCTAGTCGAGGGCCTCCGTTACACGCTTGCCACAGTGCCCATCCGGGATGTTCTCCTGCTCCTTGGCTTGGTCGGCTTCATGGGCATGCCCTATATGACCCTGATGCCGGTTTTCGCAGCTGAAATACACAAAAGCGGAGCCGATGCGCTGGGCTTGATGCTGGGCGCGGTTGGATTCGGCGCCCTCATCGGCGCTCTTTTCCTCGCGCAGCGTGCAACCGTACTTGGACTCGGTCGCATCATCGTCGTCGCGACGTTAGGGTTTGGGCTGGGGCTGATCGTTTTTACTGTTTCACGCGTTTTCTGGTTGTCGCTCGTGATTCTGATGGGGGTAGGCTTCGGTTGGATGGTGCTGATCGCGGCGAGCAATACCGCCTTGCAAACCCTGGCCGATAATGAAATGCGCGGGCGCGTTATGAGCCTTTTTTCAATGATGCTCGTGGGGATGGCGCCGTTTGGCAGCTTGCTAGCAGGGTGGCTGGCGGACCGCATCGGCGCCCCGCTGGTGGTTGCGACAGGCGGAGCGTTTTGTGCCGTGGCTGGTGTGATCTTCGCGCGCGAGCTCCCGAGGCTTCGGGCGGCTGCAAGGCCGATATTAGTGGCGCGAGGCATTATCGTTGACCCGACCGCAGGCGACGAAGCGACGGGTATCGAGCTACGATAAAAAGAATGGATTGACAGACCGGTATTTGCCGCGAGGAAACTCGTGGCAGAGCCTAGCGCTCGGAGATCGATTATTTTGGATCGCCGATACAGACGGCCGTCGCCTCACTGTTCACATCTTTGATTCGCTCATCGCTTGCTTTTGACTCGCGGGTCTTCCGTATCAGGCAAACAAAGGAAAGTCATCATGCTGTTGTTATCGGTAAAGGTCACCGAGTTCTTGGTAAATTTCGCATCTTTGAATGCTCGCCACACGTCGAGCTTTTCTTTCATATTGGCTTCGCATTGTTCTTTGGTCAGGAAGCCGCCTGCGGCGGTCCAATCATCCGTCGTGGGTCCCTGAGTCCGAGTCCATAACACCCACGCTAACAGAAACCCCAAGCAACATGAAATTTTCACAGCGTGCTCCTAATTTTCTTGTGTGCGGTCTTTTGCCGTTATTTCGTGAGCATCGGCAGTACCTTATTAGTCAACTAGACCGCGCCGCGTCAAGCCAAATTTACTAACAATTTCGTTCCGAGGAGCCACATCGCGGCTGCGCGTTTCGTCCTCTTGACACATAGCAGCCAGGGGGCGTAGACGAGAGGAAAAGCGCAATTCAAAGGAGGAACCGGCAATGGCGACAAATTTTGAGGTCATTGATGCAGACGGCCACATTACCGAAGAAGACAGCCAAATGAAGGGGTACATGGATGCGCCGTATCGGGACCGGGGCGCGGTGCTTTATCCGCGTGACAACTGGGACCGATCGCTCGGGGGAACACTGGGCACGAGAGCCAAGGATGCCAGAAGCTGGCTCGATGCCATGGATAAAGGTGGGGTTTCCACAGCGGTGCTTTATCCGACCAATGGACTGAGCATCGGTTGGATTCGCGAGCCCGACTATGCGGTCGCCCTTTGCAAGGCCTGGAACGATTTCGTTTCCGAGGAATTTCAGAAAGTCAGCCCGCGACTAAAAGGCGTGGCATTGGTTGCTTTTCAGAATGTATCGGAAGCGGTCAAGGAGCTACGTCGCGCGGTCAATGAATTAAAACTCCCGGGCGTCATGCTTCCAGCGGTCGGGCTGCGCAAGCCGCTTGGGCATGAAGACTACTGGCCGATCTATGAAGAAGCGGAGAAACTGAACTGTATGGTCGGCGTGCACGCGACGGTGCGCGGCCCCCATTATTTCGCCGGGGAGATGTTTGACTACTTTATCGAGGTTCATACCTTGTCGCACTCGTTCGCCCAAATGTCACAACTCACCAGCTTTATGTTCCGCGGCGTATTCGATAAATTTCCGAAGCTCCGGGTGGCGTTCATGGAAGCCGGCTGTAGTTGGGTTCCTTATTGGATGGGCCGGATGAATGAAGAGTGGGAGAAGCGCGGCAAAGCGGAAGCGCCGAACTGTAAGAAAAAACCGAGCGAGTACTTCAAAGAGGGACGTATCTATCTGCACGCGGAAGATTACGAGCCGCTGATCGGTCCCACGGCTGCGGTCTTGGGTCACAAAGTTCTCTACTTCGCGTCGGATTACCCCCATTGGGATAATGAGTTCCCGGAAAATATCGGGCACCTGAGCCGGCGCGAGGATTTGAACGAGGAAGGGAAGAAATGGCTGTTGGCGGAAACGGCGAAGAAACTCTACAACCTGAACTGAGTGAGTTTAAGTATGGCCTCGAAGAATCGTAAAGTCTGTCTTTCCGGCCCAACCCGGCTGACTCTCGCGGAAGATTTGTTGCGTAAGGCGGACTGTGAGCTGGTGTTGGGAAAATCGGTCGATGATTTTCGATCCTACCGGTACGAGAGACGTGAATTGATTAACCTGATCGCTGATTCCGCTGTGCTCTTCGCGGCCGGAAGGGAATTCATCGGCCCAGATATATTAGATTCCTGCCCTGACCTTCAGGCGGTGGTGAAGTCGAGCATCGGCATCGAAAACGTGGACGTTGATACCGCTACCGAGCTTGGCATTCTCTGCTGCAACAGTCCGACGCCGGAAAATTATATGGGCGTGGCCGAGGCGACGATGGGGCTGATGGTGGCGCTGTTCAAAAGGCTAAAACACAACGAAGCGTTTATGCGTGGCGGAGGATGGAAAGAGCCGCAGAATCGCGGCACCTTGATGTTAGGTAAAACCGTAGGAATCATCGGCGTTGGGCGCATCGGGCAAAACGTGGCGAAGCGCCTCGGCGCGTGGGGAATGCGGATGCTCGGCTATGATCCCTACGTCTCCCAGGAAACGGTGGCGCCTTTGGGGATCAAGATGGTTTCTTTGGACGAGCTGCTGCGCAATTCGGATCTGATCACCTTGCACGTCGTGCTCACGAAAGAGACCCGGGGCATGATCGGTCTTCGGGAGCTAAAGCTCATGAGGCCAACGGCGTTCGTCGTGAATACGTCGCGCGGGCCGGCGATCAAGGAAGCCGATCTCATCCAGGCTTTGAACGAAAAAATCATCGCCGGTGCGGCACTGGACGTCTTCGACGAAGAGCCGCTCCCCATGGACAACCCACTGCGCGCCGTCGATCCCGCGCGGCTGATCTTGACGCCGCACATCATCGGCAATAATCCCGGCTCTCTCGAAGCCGGCCAGCGCATGGCGGCGCAGAGCATCCTGTCGCTTCTCGAAGGCAAGCTGCCCGACACCGTGGTCAACCCGGCGGCGGTCGAACGCTGGAAGCAGAGGTTTTGGACGTAGGAGTAGAGACGAGCAAGAAGCGGAATGGTAACAAGATTCGATGAGACGCTATTTACAAAATCGGGCGCAGCCCCCTCTGTTCTCTGCCCCGCGACGGGGGAGATGGCAGAGGGGGATCTTTCGCCTGTTTTTGTTTGGTTGTGGCGTAGGCGCGCTAGGGTTGTGGTGGCCGATCTCCGCGTTCGCAACGGATAAATTGGTCGGCATCCATTCGTCGCGAACCATGTCTCAATCCATGCCGTGGATCGCTCAAGAGGCCGGCGTTTTCAAAAAATACGATCTCGACTTTCAACTGGTTTTCATAGCGTCATCGGGCATGGTTACGGCGGCCCTATTAGGGGGCGACGCCGAAATGACGTTGACCGGAGGGGTGGGAAACGTTCGCGGATACGTTCAAGGGGCCACGGACTTGGTCTTTGTCGGCAGCGCCAAAAACGTCATGACGCAAAACATCGTTGTCGCGCCGGCGATCAAAAAGCCGGAGGATCTCAAAGGCAAAAAAATCGGCATCACCCGGATCGGTGGAAATTCACAATACTTTACCATTCAAGCATTGAGACGCTTCAATATGGAACCCGGGCGCGACTTTAGTTTTATCCAGACGGGCGGAGATCCTGAAACGCTTGCCGCGCTTCTCAGCGGGGGAATCGATACGGCGGTGTTAACGCCACCCACCGACGCCCAAGCGATAGCGCAGGGTTTTCATTATCTGGTTTACGGTCCCGATCTCAAGATTCCTTATGCGGCCGCCTCTTTCGTTACGAAGCGCTCCGTGATCGGCAAGCGCCCGGAAGTGATCGGACGGTTCATGCGAGCCATGGCCGAGGCCTCCAAGATCATGCACACGGACCGAGAGTTTGTTTACAAGGTGTTGGGAAAGTATCTGCGCGTCACGGACAGAAACGTTTTGGACTCGGCGTACAGCGCGGAGATCAAAGCGATGGAGCCACGGCTGGCGATCAAAATCGAATCGTTGCACGCGATTCTAGACGAAGTGGCGCAGAGCGATGCTCGAGCGAAGAAAGTGAAGCCGCAGGAGCTTGTGGACAGTCGTTATCTCGACGAAATGGAAAAGAGTGGGTTCATGGATCGATTATGGGCGAAGAGGTAAGAGCTAGTCTCCTTGAAATAAAGTTCGTTAAAGAAACCTCCGCCGATCCGCGCCCGATTTCCCCCTTTGGCAAAGGGGGTAAGGGGGATTTCAGCGCGACCGGCAGAACAAATCCCCCTAAATCCCCCTTTTTCCAAGGGGGACTTCAGTGGCGGACAGTCGTGAAATTTTTAAACGGACTTCGGAAACACCACACTATGTTCCGATGCGTCGTCTTTGCGGTGCTCGTTTACGGTTGGCTCGTTCCGGCATCGCTGCCGGCCGCGGAAAAGCTTACCACCATTTATTCCGCCAGAGTGATGTCCCAGTCGATGCCCTGGATGGCCCAGGAAGCTGGTTTGTTCAAGAAATACAACTTGGATTTCAATCTCGTGTTCGTTTCGTCCTCGAGTATCGTGACTGCTGCGTTACTAGGCGGAGACGCTGAGATGACGTTGACAGGCGGCATCGGTAACGTCATCGCTTATGTGCGGGGATCCACGGACGTGGTCTTTGTCGGCGGCGTGAAAAACGTGATGACGCAAAGCCTGGTGGCGGGAGGGTCAATTAAGAAGCCGGAAGAACTCAAGGGGAAAAAAATCGCGGTCAGCCGCATCGGCGGCAACACCCACTATTTCACGATACAGGCTCTACGAAGATTCGGCATGGAGCCCAACCGGGATTTCAGCTTTATCCAAAGCGGCGGCGACCCGGAAGCTTTAGCAGCCCTAATGGCCGGTCAAGTCGACGCGGCGACATTGACTCCCCCATCGGACGCCAAGGCACTGGCTAACGGTTTTCAATATGTCGTCTATGGTCCTGATTTAAAGATTCCGTATGCCGCTACGGCCTTCGTCACCAAGCGCTCGGTGATAGCAAAACGGCCTCAAGTCATCGGCCAGTTCATGCGCGCCATGGCGGAGGCAGCCAAAATCATGCACACAGATAGAGACTTCGTTT
>VBKE01000531.1 GCA_005879605.1 Deltaproteobacteria bacterium | reverse complement strand
TCATCAAATAGCGCAGCGGTAAATTAAGCGGCTCCGGATTGGGCGCGATCAGCGCGACGCGGCCGCCGGGCTCCAGATTTTTGATGCATTCGATGGTCGTTTCAATGCCGCCGGGAGCCAATTCCGCAAGCACGCTGGCGCCTTGACTGTTGGTCAGTTCCTTCACTTTTGCGGTGATCGATTCGCCGCGCCCGAGCGCGACAGTTGCGATCCTCTTGGGATCGATGGCGCGGACGCGTTCGAGCCGCGCGGGATTTCGGGCGACCGCGATGATCAGTGGCGCGCCCATCGCTAACGCGGATAGCACGGTGCGGAAGCGCCGTTGACCAGGACGGTTTCTCCGCTGTGCAGACGCGCCCGTTTGAGGGCCCGGTAACCGACGTTGATTTGGGACACTTTGCACATTTCATCGATGTCGGCATCGCGCGGGAGAGGAACCAAGTTGCCGGCCGGCACGCGGCAATACTCGGCCCACAGGCCATCTTTGTAACGACGGAGATAGGCCGGTCCTTCGCCCCACTTGGTGAGAAACCCCATGGTCTTCTTGGTTTGACAAAGGTGCTGTCTTTCGGTCCGGCAGTATTTGCAAAAACCGCAGGTGATCGAACAGATCACGACGACGCGGTCGCCGACGC
The DNA here is from genome assembly GCA_005879605.1 of Deltaproteobacteria bacterium. Taxonomy (GTDB): domain Bacteria; phylum Desulfobacterota; class Binatia; order UBA9968; family UBA9968; genus DP-1. The sequence goes on along the minus strand of VBKE01000531.1, from coordinate 1,745 downwards.
GAAGATTCTCGACATCCGGTCCGACTTCGACGATCTCGCCCAATCCGTCGTGGCCGATGGTCATCGGCAGATCGGGAACCGTCTTCACCACCGGGCTGTACTGCACGGCATCTTCGCGCATGTGCAGGTCGCCGTGATTGAGACCGGCGCGCAGCACCCGAATCATTACCTCGCCGGCGCCGACATCCGGAATTGGCACATCGTCGATGCGGACAAGTTCGCGCGACCCGTGGGTGCGCTCGAAGCCATGCAGACGGGCAGCTTTCATTGTACCGTGCATAAAATTTTTTCACCACGGAGACACAGAGGACACGTCCTTCGACTAGGCTCAGGATGCGCGGTTATGAAAAATTCCGCTCGTGGTGATTCCTCGACGGGCTCGGAACTGAAGGCCGTCGAGGAAGCCTGCCGTGAGGTTCTCGAACGGTCGAACCATGCGAACTCTGCGTCTCTGCGGTGCGATCTGTTACGCGGTCTTCCTGTCCTTCTGCGTGCACCACGGAACCATGGAGCCCATCCGGCAGGGAGCACCTACCTTTGCCAGAGCCGACTCGAAGATCTGATGAATTTTTGGATCCTCGTCTTCGTATTCGATCTGATTTCCACCTTGCTTCACGTCCACCTCGATGGGCTTTTCGTCGGTCAATGCGACAAAGCGGTAGCGCCAACTATTCCACCTCAGGGCAAGATAGCGCGCGGGATCGGCGCCGGAGTTGAAATGCTGATGAAACCATTGGTTCGGCGGCACGACCACGCATCCCGGTTTCCAGTCGACGCGGACCATATCGCCGTTATTGGGCCAAAGCAGCGAATAACCTTGACCGCCTAGGATTATGACGTGAGCGCCCGGTCCATGGCGATGGGCCTTTTTGTAGCGGCCGACCGGGAATTCCGAGATATGCGAGCCCATCACGTTGCCGGCCAGTTCGAAGTTCACGTTCCTGCCGCCGGCGCCACGCTCTTTCCATTCATATAGTTGAATATCGTAGACGTTGGGCACGAAGTTGACTTCCAGCTTGCGGCCCCAAAGTCTTCCTTTGCCGCTGAAATACTCCTCTTCCTCGGGCGGAAAACGGTCGGCGAAGGTGAAACCGTCGCCAAAAATGAAATCCAGGTTGTGAAACAAGTTCATCATAAACGGCGCGTTGGTGACGGCAAAATACCTGGCGGGGGCGTTGCCCTGGCCGTTGAAATGCTGGTAGTGGGCGTTGAGCGGAATCGCGAAGAGACTTCCCGTCTGCCATTCGAAAGTATGCTTCTTGCCGTCTCTCTGCCAGATCGAGGTCGCCCCATGTCCATCGAGGACGTAGACCATCTCCTCGTAAAGATGCTTTTGCTCTTTTAACTTTTTCCCCGGCGGTATCTCGCACACGTAGCCGTCATTGGTGCCGCCGGCGCCGTCGAGATTGACGAATGCTCCGAGGCCGCCTTTGTGCTCCCAGGGCGCGACCTCGACCTTGGTTAAGTCTTCGATAAAAAAACCGCGATTGATGGGGATCTTCTGCGCCCGCTGCCAGTTGTCGTAAGTATCAACTTTGGCATCATGGTTGTATCTCATGGGGCTTTAATCTCCTTCTCACCGGGAGACTGTGTCGCGATGCCCGAAGGAGCGGGTCGTCATCCCGAACGGATGTGAGGGATCTAAGATTTCTCTCTGCGGTCGAAATGACACAGAGGTCAAGGGACAGGATATTCGCAGCGTCATGACGTTGATCGACCGGCGCGTTTATCCGCCGCCGTCGCCT
>VBKE01000241.1 GCA_005879605.1 Deltaproteobacteria bacterium | reverse complement strand
ACGATGTGCTGAATGTCGACTCTCGAACCCTCATCACGACCTCTCGGCTGACAGATGTACTCGGTTTTTTCCCTCGAGAAGCGGTTGTCAATCAAATCGACCAAATTGATCTCTATTCGCCGGGGCGGTCTGCGACCATTCCGATGAAAGAACCGGATCTGGTTGTCGAGCGAGCCACCGTAGTCCGTTTGCTCGCCAGGAAAGCTCTCGATGCGGGAGTTGAGATTAGAGCTGGATGCAAATTAGTTAACCTCGAGCCGGGCGATGGAGGCGTCGCGGTTACCATCCGAGATACCCATCGAGGCCGGGTGGAAGAATTCAAAACCCAAACCTTGATCGGTGCGGATGGTATGTCGAGCCGCGTGGCAAAGATTGCGACCGGCAATGGTCACGCCAAGCGATCGTCGAGCTTCCCAGCGGAGCGCGGGCGAACACCACTCGGGTATGGTTCGAACCGGGAGATAAGCCTTACTTTTACTGGTTGATTCCACAATCGCAGACGTTTGCGGCAGTGGGCTTCATCGCTGAGGATGGCAAAACTGCCAGAACCAAACTGCAACGATTTCTTGCTCGCATAGACCTAAAACCCGTGGAGATGCAGTCTGCTCGCATACCGTCCTACACGCATTTCACGCGGCCGTGGCGACGGATCGCCGGATGTGATGTTTATTTGGTCGGCGACGCCGCCGCGCAGGTCAAAGTCACGACTGTCGGCGGACTGGTCACCGGGCTTCGTGGCGCGAAAGCCGCGGCCAACGCAATCCTGGGCCAAGGCGGTTATTTGAAAGAACTCAGGTCACTACAGCGGGAACTCAGCCTGCACTTGCTCATTAGGTCCGCCTTGAACCGTTTTCAAAGCGCCGATTACGACCGACTGCTGGACTTGTTAAACGAAAAAATGATCAACCTCCTGGGTGTTCACAACCGCGACCACGCGGCCAGGATCCTTTGCCGCATTATTCTGGCTCAGCCGCGTTTGCTGAGCCTCGCCGGCATTTTGTCGCGGGGCATATGGCAAAGCTCAGCTCGGCAAAGCCAGTGCGCTCAACCTTCCGTTGAATGATGAATGCTTTAGCGAAACCAATTTCCGGTTCGCGATGAGGATAGAAAGTGGGCGATGGGCGCAGGCTTCCAGCGCACTTGACGGAAACATCGTCTAGATTCGTAAATCGTCTTCTCTTCGCTTTAGAGCCCGGCTGGGGTTTGCCCAGACCGGGCTTTTTTTGGCGCTGCAGAGGTTTTACGACCTCACCGCTTGCGCGCATTTTGCCTTGGACTAAAGCGAGCGAGCCGCAAGAAATACGGTGAGTAACTGGGTTTTTGCGGGTTTTAGGGTACCGCTCCAGGATAGAGCTCGAAACCTCGGCCGTCCACGGGCAGCGGCACGATTCCACGGGCAATTGGGGTCGATTTTCGCGGGCGTCGAGTTGCCACTGCTGGTAAAAAGCGAGCGGATTCTTGCTGAAGCGGTTTTCTTCGCTATACTCGTACTGATGATGGTCACAACATTTACAGTTGGAGTTTCTCGCGCGGTACGAGGATGGCGCCGCGAACGTGGTCAAATCGAACAATCTCTCAGAGCAAGGTTTAGTCGAATGACGTTTCAAAGGCACGGTGGATCATGGCTGTAGATTACGACACCGCATTTCGAACGTATCTGGCAAAACGGATTGAGCAGATAGAATCGGCGGATATCGTCGTCGGCATTCCCTGCTACAACAACGATTCCACGATCGTGAACGTGTTGAAGCAAGTCAGCCGCGGTCTTGCGAGGCATTACAAATCGGCCCGGTCGGTCATCCTGCTCTCCGACGGCGGCTCCACGGACGATACCCGCGAGATTGCCCGCGAAGAAGAGATCATGCCTTGGCAAGAGAAAGTGATTTTCATCTATCGGGGCGTCAGCGGCAAAGGAACCGCGTTGCGCGCGATTTTCGAGGCGGCGGAAAAATTAAACGTTCGCGCTTGCGCCGTGGTGGATGCGGATCTGCGCAGCATCACGCCGGACTGGGTGCGCTATCTGCTGGAACCGGTGATCGAAAAAAATTACGATTTCGTCGCCCCGAACTATTCTCGCTACAAATATGACGGCACCATCACGAACAATGTCGCCTACAACCTCACGCGCGCCCTTTACGGCAAAAGGGTGCGTCAACCCATCGGCGGAGACTTCGCATTGAGCCGCAAGACGATCCAATCCTACCTCTCGCACAACGTTTGGACGACGGATGTCGCGCGTTTCGGTATTGACATTTGGATGACCACGCAAGCCATCGCCAACGGATTTAAGGTCTGCCAGACCAATCTCGGGATGAAGCTTCATGATCCCAAAGATCCGGCGTCGTCTCTGGGGCCGATGTTCCGCCAGGTAGTGTGGACCTTGTTCACCTTGATGGAACAACATTTCTCGTTGTGGAAAGAGATCCGAAGCAGTGAATCGGTGGAGACTTTCGGAGCCCAGGAACTATTGGAACCGGAGCCCATAAAAGTAAACCACGAGCTTTTGATCCAGGACTTTACCCTCGGGTTCCAGCACTTCGGGGCCACATGGAAGCAGATTTTTAGCCCTGTGAGCTATGCCACGATCGAGAAATTGGCGGGCATGGATGCCAAAGAGTTTCTTTTGCCGGCGACCAGCTGGGCGCAGATACTTTACGAAGTCGCCACCACGTTTCACCGTTGGTCTAAGGATCGCGCCAAGCTAGTGGATATCGTCAGCCCTCTTTATGAGGCGCGAGTCGCCTCATTTATCAACGAAACTGCGGACATGACGACCGCTGAAGCGGAGCGCGTCATCGAGGAGCAGGCGGAAATTTTCGAGCAGGAAAAACCGTACCTCTTGCAGAGCTGGGATGCCGGGGAAAAAGAGCCCAAAGCCACCGGAATGCTGCAAAAAGGTCTGGGGGTCTGAATCCTAGGTTGGCAATTTCACGGGCAAGCGGAGAAGCCTATGCAACACTCTAAGATTCTAATTCCGGTGGTCAAAACAGCCGATGCGCGATTCAACCTGGCGCTGGCCGCACGCCTGCTGCATCCGAACGGCAAAATTCTCGCGCTGAACGTCGTGACGGTGCCGGAGCAAGCATCTCTTAGCGAGGGAGCGGAAGGGGCACGGGACTCTCGCGTCGTGCTCGACGGAATGCGCGATCTTCTTCCCGACGAACGTCTGGAGCTTAAAACGCTTGTGCGGGTCTCCCATAGCCTCACCGAAAGCATCGCAGAAAACGCCGATTTAGAAGCCTGCGATCTACTGCTTTTGCCCTGGAAGGGGAGCTCTAGCTCCGAACAGCTGCTATTCGGACGCACCATCGATCGTCTCGTAGAAAAGCCGCCCTGCAATCTGGTCATAGCGCGCGCCGGCGATTTGTCCTATTGCAAGCGCATTCTCATGCCCGTGCGCGGTGGCCCCTATGCGGAGTTCGCGCTTCAGATTGCCGCTCAGCTTGCTCGCTCTTTTGAAGGGGAAATAACCATTCTTCACTGCGAGCAGCAGTTGGCGTCGCCGGAGGTCGAGGAGGTCCTTTATCGCACTTTTATTCAAAGGCTGCGGTTCCAACCTTGGGTGAAGCGCATCATCACCGTGCAGGGGAATCCGAAGGAGGCGATCCTTCAAGAGGCTCCGGGACATGATCTTGTGATCATCGGCGCCAACGCGACCGCCGAGCCACACTCGTTTTTCCTGGGGCCCGTCGTCGAACAGATTGCCAAAGCAACCGAAAAGCCGCTTTTGGTGGTCAAGACCCCGGAGCCGTTCATCGCTTGGAGCCATAGGCAAACTCTGATGCGGCCAAAAGATTTGTCGGAGCGCGTGGATCAGTGGTTTGCGGAGAACACTTTTCATCGCCAGGAATTCGAAGAGCTGGGAAAGCTCGTGGAGCTAAAGAAAAAGCAAGGAGTCACCATCAGTTTAGGGCTGCCGGCCCTGAATGAAGCCGAAACCATAGGCAACATCATCCGCATCGTAAAGGGAAAACTTTTCGACGAAATCCCGCTGCTGGACGAGATCGTGCTCATCGATTCGGGGTCGACCGATGACACGGTCAAAATCGCCCGTGAAATGGGCATCCCCGTGTTTGTTCATCAGGAGATTCTGCCGGATCAAGGTTCCCATTGCGGCAAAGGGGAGGCTTTGTGGAAGAGTCTCTACGTTCTTCGTGGAGATATCATTGCCTGGGTGGATACCGATATCAAGAACTTTTACCCCGGGTTCGTCTACGGCTTGTTAGGACCTCTGCTGCGGGAAGCCGACATTCAGTACGTCAAAGGTTTCTATCGTCGTCCGCTCAAAGCTGATGGGAAGCTCTTCACCGAAGGAGGCGGCCGAGTCACCGAACTGACGATTCGACCGCTTTTCAATCTTTTTTATCCGGAGCTCTCCGGCATGATTCAACCTTTGGCGGGCGAGTACGCCGGGCGCCGCGCCGCCCTCGAGCGCATGCCGTTCTTCACCGGCTACGGGGTCGAAACCGGCTTGCTGATCGACCTCTTTAGCGAGTTCGGTCTCCACGCCATCGCCCAGGTCGATCTTGAAGAGCGCATTCATCGCAATCAATCGCTTGCGGCTCTGAGTCAAATGTCCTTCGCCATACTCCAAGTCGCGATGCAGCGACTCCAGGAGAAAAATCGGATCGAACTCATGGAAGAGGTCAACCGGAGCATGAAGCTCATCAAACCCTGGGGGCAGGGTTACGCTTTGGAGCTCAAAGCGATTCAAGATCGCGAGCGTCCACCGATGATCTCCATTCCCGAATACCAGCGCAAGCGAACCCGCAAGCGCTTTACGGAAAGGTGCGAGTCATATTGAATTCCATAGAGCTCGTCATCATCACCGATCTGGACGGAACGTTACTCGACCAACAAACCTACAGTTATCAAGCGAGCCTTCCTATGTTGCGGAGGCTGCAATCTTCGAGGATTCCGCTCGTCCTCTGCTCGAGCAAGACCCGCAGTGAAATGGAGCCGCTCTGGCGCGAACTCGAACTTAAAGATCCATTCATCGTCGAGAACGGCGGCGCGATTTTTTTTCTCCCTGATTACTTTCCGTTTACCGTCGAAAACGCGAAGGTTCGAGGAAACTTCCACATACTGGAGTTGAGCCAAAGAATCGACGTCTTGCGCCCTGCCTTGCTGGAGGCGGCACAGAACCATCACGTTTCGATTCGCTCGTTTGGGGAGATGACGATACAGGAAATTTCCCAGATGACCGGCCTATCGAGAAAGAATGCCCAAGCAGCCTCCGAGCGGGAATACGACGAACCCTTTATGGTGAGACAGATCAACTATGGACGGCTTTTCACCGCGTTGCGAACCAAAGGTTTTAAAATCACCCAAGGCGACCGTTTCTTTCACCTGAGCCGTGGCAGCGACAAAGGCAAAGCGACCCAAAAACTCATCGAGCTTTACCAGCGAGTCAATCCCTCCGTCCGAAGCGTCGGCCTGGGCAATGCCGGCCATGACTTAGCGATGCTTCGTGTCGTGAACACACCTATTTTGGTTAGAAACCCGGATCGATCCTGGGACTCGACCATCACGCAGAATCTAGCAGGCATTAAAAAAACCATGAAGATCGGTCCGGAAGGTTGGAGCGAGGCCGTCGCAGAGATCTTGAAAGCGGGAGCCTGCTAGCCCAAAACCGGAGCTGGCGGTCTCGAGTTCACGCCACATTGAGAACGTAAACGCACGGCTGCGCCCTGGAGCAATCAAGTTTCCATGCGCAAGGACGCGCTTCAGTGTGTCAAGGCAACCGCGGGCTCGGGGGCTCTGTAGCTGTCAGCAGCGCTACGGGGAAATTTTCCAGCGCGCTTGCGAGGGATAATAGTTTTCCCCGTTTGGTAGACGAAGTTTCGACGGTTTCCATCGTAAAGATATTCTGCCAACGGTCAGGAAAGCCTTCGCTGAGAACGAGGCTGCTGTCGCCCCAAGACTCTTTGCCCATAGGCAGGGCTGCCTTATTTACCAGTCCGCTGGCGACACGCGGAGCAATGATGACGGCCCAGGCTTTCCCTTTGTGTCTCGCGAACGCGCAGATTTGATCCTTGATTTCGCCGGCAGCGAAAAGTCTCAAGTAGGTTCCTTCCTGAAAGAGCGACGCGTGGATTCGTCGAAACTGCAAAGCCTTGTAGATCAAATACAGTTTCACCGTTCCGTCCTGCCAGTGCATGAGCAGATCTTTGACGAGAGCGATCGGATCGGCTGATTCGCGGCGTTTTAATTCTTCGAGAAGTTCTCTGCGCAAGCGGAAATCCACGGGCCGCCGGTTATCCGGATCGACGAAGCTCAACTCCCAAAGCTCCGTGCCCTGAAAAAAATCCGGTATGCCGGGAGAGGCAATTTTGATCAAGGTTTGAGACAGGGAATTGAGAGTCGCTAGACGGGCGACGCGGCGCGCAAAGGGAAAGCAGTCACGCAAGAAAGAATTCGCATCCGACGATTCCAAAATGGCGTCGATAAAAGAAAGAAAGGCCTCTTCGTAGGCGGCATCGGGCTTCAACCATTCCGTATGAACTTTTGCCTCGCGCACGGCTTTGATCATGTAGGCTCTCACCCGGCCGACAAAGTCGGCCCATTCATCTTCGCGCAGCGGCAGCGCGCCGATCAGCGATTGGTAGAGAAAATACTCGTCGTTGCGATCCGGCACTTCCCTGCCTTTCAGGAAGCGCTTGTGGTGACGGTTGATGCGACTCCAGTCAACCACCTTCTCTTCCCACTCGTCGGGTATTTCCGAGAGCACGTTGATGCGCGAGCGCGCGTCTTCACCGCGCTTGGTGTCGTGAGTCGAGGTCGAATTCATCGTGTGAGGCCACTCGTGTGACCGCTCCTGATTGAACTTGTGGAAGGTGTCCGGCGAAATGCCAAATCTGGCCGGATTTCCGCCGACCTCGTTGAGTGACAGCAGCCGGTTGTAAATGTAGAGCGTGGTATCCTCGAAGCCCTTGGCCATGAGCGGGCCGGTGAGTTGCTGCAGACGCATGACGAAATGAATCCACTGGCCCTTCTCTTCGTCGATCTGGCGGTCGGGATACTCCAACAAGAGAAATTTCTCGATGAACGCGAGTTCGAGAAAAAGACCGGGGTTAATCTCCTTGGCCTTTTGCATGGTTTCCCGAATGCGCTCTCGGTCCGAGTCGCTGAAGTTGCCGGGGCTGATATAAGTTCGATAGACCGGAAAGAAGGTCAGCACCTCGACCAGCGCTCGTCTCAAGCCGTAGAGCGTGATGTCACCCCCATATCGGTCCCGGCTTGATATCCGTTTTAAGAGATGGGCCAGCCGATCCACATCGCCGGCCATGTGCTTGCCGATCAGCAAGCGCTTCTTTTCACTGACCAACATTTCATAGGGAGTTTGAAAGCCGGTGAAGCGCCCATAAAACTCGGCAAGTTGCCGCTCGTTTCGGCTGTGGCAAAACAGGCCATTCACATAGTTGGTAAAGTCGTAACCGGTCGTGCCGCAAACCGGCCAGTCCCGCGGTAGGCGTTCGTCGAGATCCAGAATCTTTTCGACAACGACGTAGATATCCCCCATGTTTTCCCGCAGCCGCTTCAGGTAAGTGGCCGGGTCGTAAAGCCCGTCGATGTGGTCGACGCGCAGTCCGGTGATCTTTCCATCGCGGATCAGTTCAAAGAGCAGCCCATGGGTCGCATCAAAAACTCGCGCGTCCTCCATGCGCAGCGAGATGAGATCGTTGATATTGAAGAATCGCCGATAGTTGATCTCCTCGGTGGCGACTTTCCAAAAGGACAAGCGATAATGTTGTTGCGACAGCAGCCCGTCCAGCTCGTTGAAGCTTTCGGGATCGCCCGGGCGGCCATTGAAGCGCGCAATGTTTTCATCGAAAAACTGCTTGATCTCATCGTTGGTCGTATAGAGCTCCCAGAGCATGCTCTTGATAAAAACGATCTGATCGGCTCGCTCCCGGCTTTCCGCGCTCGACGGTAGATTTTTCAGAGTATAGAGTACCCCGAGGAGTTTGATCAGATCCGGATGCTGCCGGCCCAATTTCCTGCGCAGCTCCCGTACGCTTGGCGCCAGCACCTGGCTGTAAGATTCCACGTTGATCGGGAATCTCTGATGATAATAGTGGATGGCCAGCCCTTGGGGATCGTATTTCAAGACGAGCTCTCCATTTTCCAAAGATTGGCCATAAAACTGTCCCAGACAGGGAGCGAGAACCTTGCCGCGCATGCTTTCCACAGGATGGTCCCACTCAATGTCGAAGAATTCGGCGAAGGCGGAGTTGGGGCCGTTCTCCAAAACGTCCATCAACATGCGATTGTCACAATCATAGGCCATGTGGTTAGGAACGATATCCTGAATCCAGCCCATGTCCTGGCGGTGTAATTTCTCCGTCAATGCGGCAAAGTCATCCATACTGCCGAGCTCTGGATTGATCTGGTTGGGGTCGACGACGTCGTAGCCGTGCAGGCTACCGGCCCTGGCCTTGAAAATCGGAGATGCGTAGATATCGGAGATACCGAGCCCGTGGAGATAATCAAGGAGTTCCTTGGCCTGTGCAAAGCCAAAGTCCTTGTGGAGTTGCAGTCGATATGTCGCTGTGGGGATACGCATCAGGACTCGCAAAGTGGATGAGTTAGCGCCTAGGCGAGAGCGTGGACGCCAGAGCGCTATGTGACCTTGACCGCAAGCTTCTGCCCTAAAGCCTCGAAGCCGTCTATCAAAGCTTGCGCCAACTCATCGCCGCGCTCTTTATTCTCCCGCATTTTCGGATAGACGTTTTTTAGCATGCCGTAGTAGGCGTTCTGGACTTTCCACAAGTCCACTGTGAACGGCAGACTGCGGAGCAGACTGGCGGCCGTATCCAGCTGCCGAAGATGAGCTTCCGTAGGCTCGGCAGCAAACCGTTCGGCCATCCGTTCGATATTCTTTCGGAAAGCGAATTCCAGCGTGGCGTTGTCCAAGCTTATGCCTTCGACTTTCGCCGTTTCCAGGAGGCCGTTGATTCGTTCCGTGTCGATTTCCTCCTGCTCAAACGCTCGGCGGAGGTATCCGTTGAGAACGATTTCCGCTGCGCTCTGAAAAGCTTTGGGAAGGGGGATGTGAAGAGCCGTCAGGAAACGCATCATGGGAGCTCGGTGCTCGTAAATCTGACGATAGAGCGTTTCCGCCTCCTCTAAAGTGGCCGATAAGATCAGGTCTAGGGTTTTCCGTTGCTCGTCCCGGAACAGCGATCTCACCGAGTAATGGGACTCACCGAAGCGTCTATCCATGAGCCGGATGACCTCGGCAAAGTCGGCGCGCGTCAAGGGTTCCGCGGCCTCATGGATTAGGGCCTGATAGCTCTCGTCGCTCAAATATTTTTGGACGCCGCCATTCACATTATGGTCGCCCATATGAATGACGCCAAAGCCGAGCGCGGAGGACTCCCGAGTGATTTCCGAGATAAGCTTGACTCGGCCCACCGCCATTTTGGCCATGCCAGCTTCAAGAATCTGATAATCTTCGCGCTCCGCCATGAAGCAATAGATTTTCGTCTGCTCGGGGTAGCTCTCGAAAAGGGAGCTGATGGCGTAGTGCGCTCCAAGTCGTTCCCAGTCGACCATGGCGGGCCGGACGAACTTCTCGTAGACTTGCAGGTTGCTTTTCGCCAGCGCGAGCCGCTCCACGAATTGCCCCTCCAGCGAATCTCCGAAGAGCTCTTGCGCGAGCTGCACGGCGCGCGCGGCGAACTGGATGACCTGCACGGTTTCGATGCCCGAAAGCTCATCGAAAAACCAGCCACAGCTCGTGTACATGAGCATGGCATGGCGCTGGAGTTCGAGCAATTTAAGCACCGTGGTTTTGTCAGCGTCG
>VBKE01000240.1 GCA_005879605.1 Deltaproteobacteria bacterium | reverse complement strand
CAATAAAGCAGCGTCGGTCCGAAATTGAAGCTGATCTTGGAGTAGTTGTTGACGAGCTCGATGATCTGGTTCTCGCCGTCCAAGACGCGCGAGACGGAGTTCGCCGCATAACATTCCGCGGTGATGCGCTCGTTCCAGTCGTGGTAAGGGTAGGCGGAATCCTGAAGCTCGATCGCCTCAAGCCAAGGATTTTCTCGCGGCGGCTGGTAGAAATGGCCGTGAATGCAGATGTAGCGTTTCATTAAAAGAAGTGGAGTGCTGGAGTGGTGGAATAATGGAGTGATGGTTTTAACCTCATTGTATCAATGCTCCAATGCTCCAATTATTCCATTACTCCAGTGCGCATTGCGCCCTTAATTACGCCCCAAGGTTTTCGCTTCGACGACCCCGCTCACGAATAGCGCGAGAGAGGTGGGCTGCAAAGTCACCATGATCCTTTCATTGACGTCGAGTTCCGAAGGCAGTGTGCTTCCTATGCCTTGCCACCGCGGGTCGGTGGAGTCGATTGCTTTGTGCCAATGGCCGCTGGGAATCGATGGAGGGATCGATACTTGAGAATGATTGAAGTTGAATAGGGTAACGGCTTGCTCGCCCTCACTCCAGCGGCGCAGGACTAAGATACGCTCGTGATCGAAGCCAGTGACCTCGCAATGTTCTTTGCTCAGCCGGGCCAACGGGACAAGTAACCCGCGCAGCCGAATGAGCTCTCGATAAAATTCCCACAGTGTTCGAAATCGCCCTTCGCGCCGCAGCTCGTGGTTGAGCTTCGCCCGCAAAAAAGTGTTCTCGTCCTGGGGGTC
>VBKE01000492.1 GCA_005879605.1 Deltaproteobacteria bacterium | reverse complement strand
ATTTCCCGCGAAGGCGTCACGCCGGAATCGATAGCCGATCTTCCAACCGGTAAGTATTCGATCATCGCCCGGCGCGGCGATTGGGAAATGCGCGACGACGTCGAAGTGCAGCGTGGCGAGACCACGATTAAATCGTTCGCCTTTGTCAGCGCGATCATTAACATCACCAGTGAACCCAGCGGCGCGGAGATTTTCGTGGACGGAAAATCGCGCGGCCGCACGCCCCTTCGCCTGGATCTGCCCGCGCGTCCGCACGACTTGGTCGCACACCTTAGTGGCTGGCCCGACGAACAGCAAAAGATCCAGATTCACGCGCAACGGGAAAACGCGGCGCATTTTGTTTTTGCCAATGGCAGCGTGAAGATCACCAGCGCACCGGGTGGCGCGACAGTGATTGCAAATGGAAAAGAGCTCGGTCAAACGCCGCTGGTGATCGAGGAAGTGAAACCGGGCGAAGTGACCTACGAGCTGCGGCTAGCCGGTTACAAGTCGGGTTCGGTGAGTGGCAAAGTTGAGCCGCAACAGCAAACGTTTCTGGCGGCGCGCTTGGAAAAGAGCGTCGGTCCCGCGCCTGGGCAACCGTTCACCAATTCGCTGGGGATGAAGTTCGTTCCGCTCGGCGATGTTCAGATTTCGATCTGGGAAACGCGGGTGCAAGACTACGAAGCGTTCTGCCGCGCGACCGGGAGGCATTATGAGCCGGCCGATTTCCATCAGACAGCAACTGATCCGGCGGTAAAAGTAAGCTGGTTCGACGCGATGGCATTTTGCAAATGGCTCACCGAAAAGGAACACGACGAAAATCTGATTGACGATAAACAAGCTTACCGGCTGCCGACCGATCTCGAGTGGAGCATGGCGGTCGGTCTGATTAATGAAAGCGGCGCGACGCCGGAGATACGCGATGGCAAGATTAAGAACGAATTCCCGTGGGGGAAACAATGGCCTCCACCCAATGGCGCCGGAAATTATGCCGCAGCCGGCGGACGGCGCCGTGCCGCAACGGTGCCGGTCGGAAGCTTTAAGCCGAATTCGTTAGGTTTGTACGATCTCGGCGGGAACGTTTGGGAATGGTGCCTTGATACTTACAAAGGAGGCAACAGCGCGACCAGTCGTGATTGGGGAGTGCTGCGCGGCGGCTCGTGGGCAACGAGCAATCGTCTGGAAATGCAATCCTCGTATCGGAACGTAGTCGACCGCAACGATCGCGACGTCATTTACGGATTTCGCTGCGTGCTGGCAACGCAGCCCGTCAGCGAGATTGAGAATAAATGAGTTCTCTTTATCAGGATCACGCCAGGATCGTTTTTGATTGTCGGATCCTAATGATCTGGCCATGATCGTCTCGACGATTTCTGCACACGTTTACGAAGTCCCCCTGCGCAGCTTTCGTTTGAGAAAACTACTGGGATGAAAATCGAAGATTACATCAAGAAGTACGGCTTGATGCAACGTCACGTTCCTCGCGAAGGGAAATGGATTCCGGCCAGTCTCACGGTACCCTGGGACGACAATTTCCAAGTTTTCGGGAACGATGACGGAACGCATGTTGTCGTGCTGAATACCACGAAAAACCAATTCAAGATCATGCACGGCGAAATGGTCTATATCGAGTCCGAATGGCTGGACGCGCGCAATAATTACGAGACGGACGCTCGGCCATTTTGGGATTAACCACGAATGGCTGCATGAACCACCACACAGTAATCAAAGTCCGACGAATTAGCGGCAACACTTTAAAGGCGATCGCTTTTCTCCTACTACTTTCGTGCGGAACTCTGTTCGGCTTAGATGCTTTAGAAAACGGGACATTACCGATCATTGCGATTCTTGGATTTGCAGCTGCGGCGCTGCTTTTCTGGATCGGAGAAAAACTAAACCCAAATCTTCCGCAGCGATAAGCGAACACGTTGCTGCGTGCTTATAACGGTGGATCCTTGAGCGCAGCGATTTACGAGATGCGTCCGCGTAAACATAAACACGGCGTCGATCTAATTTCCGATGCGCTGCCATTTGGCGGGCTGTGGTACACCAAACCGGACGATGCTGTCGAATACGCGGAGTTTTTCAGTCGATCACATGATGCAGTGATTCGCGTTTACGATGACGCTGGCAATGTGATTGAGACGCACGAGCCCGCGGACGAGTTCAGAGAAGCATGAGCGGGAAAAAGAAATGGCGTAGTTAGGAGGAGGTAGCGCAGTACTTGTTGGAACAGTTTGCGAGTTATTTTGGACTCGGCTGCGTTGAGGGTAAGCAATTGGTACCAGGGGCCTCCGGGACCAGTTGGGAAATTGAAGGAAGGGGTATCAAGATTAACGACGAAGGCATCGTTCTGATCGAGTGCCGACGACACACTAAATCCAAGCTTTCCCAAGAGCAGCTTGGAGGATTGGCATTTCGCATCAAGGACACGGGCGCTAAAGGTGGCATCATAGTAAGTCCACTCGCGCTGCAAAAGGGTGCGAAATTGGTTGCGGCACAATGCGGTGTGCAAAAAAACGGGCGCTAGTCGTCACAGGTGCGCGTTTCGACGATCTTGCCGTCCCTAGTCACGGCGGCATTCAACCTACCCTGGAAGTTTAAAGGCCGACGTGATTAGGGACGGCAAGATCGTCGAAACGCGCAACTGTGACGACTAGCGCCCGTTTTTTTGCAAACCGCATCTACGTGAGGAGCCGATTCGCCGATTCGAGTTCAAGAAAAGCGGTTAAACTTTTCATCCGCTCGGACGCGATTCAGTAGTTCTGGCTTGCCGCTGCCGGAAGCCACAGCTACAGAATGAATTTGATGTCATGAGTCGTAAAAAGCGAAAAGCATGGCTGATCACTTGGCAGTCCCCCCGAGAAGACTATCTCAACGATTTGGGGCGGCCCATTATCGCCGCCATTTTGGATTCGCGAGTTCCCGCAGATGCGATCGGATATATGCTCCAGGCCCTTTACTGCTCCGAGAGCGGTCTCACCCTTCTCGAAAAGCTTACAATTGGCAGTA
>VBKE01000239.1 GCA_005879605.1 Deltaproteobacteria bacterium | reverse complement strand
TCAGCCCTACTCGGCTGAGTACTTGGATAGAACCTGCAGCAACTTCTGGACACCCGCCGGCGATTTGACCTTGCCCGCGAGAATGTCCTTGGCCGCGACCGGCTTGCCGTAGTACTCCGCGTTGGCCTCATCCCGGGTGGCGATTACCGTGCCTTCCAAAGAAATGCCGGCAAAAAGTCCCTGGCTGATACTATACGTATACATGGCCGCCTGCAGCGCCACGTTCCCCTCGGCGGTACGCCCGACCGGACCGACCGCTGCGCTGAGGGCGGCTCCAAGGGTAACATTGCCGCCCTGCGAGAATGCGTTAACAGCTTCTTGAGTGTTGAGGACAATCACAAACTCAGTAACCTCCACCCCAGCTTGAAAGCCGACTCCTATCCCTCCCGTACCGATTGCCGAAGGAGCACTCCAACCCTTTGCGGTTCGCGCGATGACGATGCCGCTCCCGCCCCTGGCACTGCCGATGAACCCGGCTTTCGTCACGGTCAAGATCGCTACACCTTTTGCGTCTCGCAGAACGTTATCGGGAATTGCTCGCTCAGGGATCTCCTGGAAGCGCTGAATGATCGTCACGGCTTGGTCGACGTCTTCCTGCATGCTGGCATGCACCGCAGCGATATCCAGGCATGCGGTGAGTAGAACCCCAACAATTGAAAAAATAATTTTAGTCATCGTGGCACCCTCCTCTTTGTCGGCCGGGCGTAACCTCGCTCCGATTCTCTGATTCGAGTGATCGCTCAGCTGCTCATTGTACAGGGCAAGAATTAAGCCAAGCGCCAGAGCGTTTGATCTTTGTGCGGCATCGCGATCCGAGGGGAGCGTTGAGGAGTGGAGTGAAGATCCCTGGCGTTAATAATAATGATAATGAACGATAAACCAATTGTTTTTGGGCCTCAGCCGCAGAGAACTCAAAATTGCCCGGACGGCAAGCGGTCTGACTTTGCCGAGGAACAGAATGGTTCTCTCTCTTAAACTGTCGGAATCTCGACGTTCTGTCGGAATGACGACACCATGGCGCCACATTTCACAAAGTATTAACCATCCACAAACCACATCACTCCAGTCATTTCTTAAAGGAGCCAGCGGGGCGTATGGCAACCATCGGACCAACACGCCACCATCCACAATCACGGTAATAGCTCTTTGTCGCACGGACGCTTGTTTTTTCCTAAGTTCTTAGCTGCTGGCTATTGGACTTGGCTGGGAGTCGTGACAAGATGCTGCGCCCTTGCCTCTCTCGGCAAACACGCGCAAAAGATCGGCCAAAATTGGTTTGAGTCGAGATCGTGAGAATAGAGGGAAAATTTAGACTGCTGAGATCGCGACCGCTAGAGAATGTGTAGGACGTTCGACGCGCCGCTCGACAGTGTCGAGGCTTTCTCGACACGTCCGCTCAGAGAATGTTGACGGCGCGCGCGGCTCGAACTTCGTGGTTAGAAGTGTTGCGTCGAATGGCGTAAACATGTGGAACGGCCGCCATAAAATTTGCGGTTAGCTCCTAGATTTTCACGCGCCCTTCCGCATCGGTTGTCCATACACCGTGTAAATCGATGGTCAACGTTCCCTCGTAGCCCAGACGGGTACGCCATGATCCCAATTGAGGATCTGATAATAGGTCATCAGGGTGCCGTCAACGTCAGCAATCGAATCGCAAATAGTGATATGAGCGGGTGGCAGCCAGAAAATAGACGTCATTTCATCTCTCGGTACCACTTGATAAACGGCTTCTGAGTCCATAACAAGAATATCTCTATTCACCTGTTTCAAAGAATCTTCCCAACAATCAGCTTCTGCTACAGTGCTCATCATTATCACAAGCAGAATGATTGCGAGAAGAAGATAACTAGCAGGTTTGCCGTCCACCCGTCGCTCGCAGGGTTGAAACATTGTCATTTTCAGAACCATAGCTCGGCTGTCCTACCAAAAACCAGGTCCCCACGGTCCCCACGTGTACCCCGTGTCCCAGTCCGCACGCCTTTGCTCGCGACGCTCCGCCTCGATATAAGTTTGCTGCATATAATCTAGGACCTGATCGGCTACGCCCAGATCGTGTAGCTCTGCCAATTGCGCTGCGGTGAAGCGGTATACAGCTCCCGAGTCGCGCATTTTCTTGACGATGGTCTCGGGTGGCACGTCCTCCTTGCTCATCTGGATCACTTGACTTACTGTGACCGGCTCGGGCGTTTTGAATCCAAACGTTGCACACCCACTCA
The DNA here is from genome assembly GCA_005879605.1 of Deltaproteobacteria bacterium. Taxonomy (GTDB): domain Bacteria; phylum Desulfobacterota; class Binatia; order UBA9968; family UBA9968; genus DP-1. The sequence continues at coordinate 6,944 of VBKE01000239.1, read as the reverse complement.
ACAGCGTAACGCAGGTCAGAAACGTCAACGCGAGCCCTTGGCTCTGCGATAATTTTTTTTGGGTCTTAATCATTTTTTTCACCTTGAAAAGCATATGGAAAAACAGTTGGCTCGGTCAAAAAGATCGCTCATTCATTTCGGCTCTGGCTCGAATTCAAAGCGAAATTCATGCCACAGAAAACATCGGAGATTGAAGGTAGCAACGAAACGCGTGCCGTTGTCTATTCAGGGAGCACTTATTTTCTAATTGCGGTCGGGATTGGCTTTGCTTGGCTGAGAGTCAGGTTGTTTCTCGTTTGAAGCCGGAATACCGACACCGTGCCGGAATAGCGACGGCAGCTCCCATTGATAGTTCACTACATTTTCGCAAGGAAGGAGTCTCCTGAATTTCGTTGTTGTTTAACCTGTTCCATGGCGCGTCGATTTTATGTGAAACGACGAGCGGCGCATCGCCGATACGGAGGGCCGGGCGCGTTCCTCGGCGAGACGATCGCTGACGCTCACGGGCTCTGGTTGACGCAAATGTTGGACCCCAAGACGCGAACCGGCTCCGCGCGATTGGGTACAGTCGCGAGCGAACCGATGCCACAACAGGCAAAGTTTATTGATTGTTTACTTTGCGACCAAGCGAACATCCTGATACGTCACGCCAAGTTGGCAGGCAGGAAAAGCGGCCCGCGGTGATCTGAATTCTCATTTGTTTTTTCAGCGTCTCTTCTGCCGGATGCGGAGAAGTGAGTCGCGATACTCGAGAAGTGAATGTTAGGGAACTCCGCGAATGCAACATTCCTGGTGTCTCCGACAACGACCATTAAGCGCCCGGCTCCCAATCCCACTCCCGCTTTTCCATATCACTTTCTATATCGGTGCGTGTGAAGTGGACAACGATCATGATCGTATAGTCATCATATTGGGTCTCGCCGACCGCCGGAGCGCTCTTGTCAATGAATTTTCCGGTCCCTTCGTCGATCGTGTAGATCTCAACCTCGGCATGGCCGCTGTGCCGCACATTCTTAAACAGTGCGATTTCCGGCATAACAAAACCTAGGATCGGCACCGTAAAGGAGGGAGAACCCACAAACGACTGCCCTTGATCAACCGCGAGAACGGGAGCGAAGACCTTCAGGTGCAGCTGTGCTTGCTTCGGATCCGTAGCAATCTGCACCTGGTGTTCTTGTAGCCAAGCTATTAAAAATTCCTTCGTGAAATCCTTGTCACCGGTAAGGCCATAGAAATCAACGGAAGCGGTTTTTCCCTTGAATTCCTGAGTATCCAGCGTGGCTAAAGCGCGCTCAAAGGAGCGGACCAGCAGCCGCTGTTCTATACTAGAGCGCGGACTGTTACTGATCTGGGTTGAAACCGCGCAGCCTGTAAGCAACACGAAGAGGCACAAGATCAGAATTCGAGACGGGGTTTTCAGCATGCTAACATTCCAATCACAGCATGATCCCCCTTAAGTTCGAAGATTACCGGTCTGGCTTCGGATCATGCCAATTTTTCTCTTTGCAGCATTATTTCTGTTGCATCTGCGCACTGGGCCGCGGCGTTTTCGCCTACGCTTATTCAGTAAACGGCGCTGTCATACGTTTAGTCGACTCTTGCCCATGTCTTATCCGGATTGTACTCACGAAGCGTCTTGGCTAACTCAGCGGTCTTTGGACCGAGGTCCTTTTGATAGACGATTCCATCTTGACCGACAATGAAGCTCATGACTCCGGAGGCAGCATATTCCACAGGATAGGCCAAGAAGGCAAAGCCGCCGCTCATCTTGCCGTCGACGATGTAGCTCTTCGCTCCACCGGCTGCATGCTCTCCTTGCTTAGTCAGGATCTGGAAATAGTAGCCATAAAACGGCTTGGCTCCTGACTTTGAGTCCGCAGGATAGGTGTCACCACCGGCGTAGGCCAAATGCGAACCGACAGGGCTTTCGGATTCGCCACGCCCCGTCTTCCAATACAAACCATTGTGTTTCCCTTCATCGCTAACAAATTTCTGTGCGTATTGTTTAACCTCGCCATTGAGCGACTCGGCATAGTACTCCTTTTGCGCGTCCACTAGCTCTTGGCAGATTCTCATTGCCGCCATTTCATTTCTGCCAATTCGTCGTAACAATATTTCCTCTTTGCCAGCGGCAGTATCGAAATACCACGCATCATTGCGGTTCACGAGGGGAATCGGCAGTGGCCAGTTCTCTGCGCCAATGTAAAGCCGCACAGTTCCATCCGGCTCTTCGACCAGCCGGTTCATCTCCCGGTATTTCCGTACGAACTGCTCCCGGCTATTTTTGTCCTCCACTGGGTCGCCACTGGAAACGATCTCCTTTCCATCGGGTCCAAAAATTTTCAAGAGAGCTGTCGCGTCACCCGCCTGAGCGGCCAGGAAGAGGGCTCTACTGGCTTGGGCCGGAGAAGCGAATGTCCGGCGCGTCGGCGGCTCAGCCAAGAGGATCCAAGTGAATGCTAGGGACCACAAAGCAAAGACCGCCACGGGCGTAAATTTAAGCACAGTTTTCCAAGGAATTTTTTGTGAGCCGTCTTTTATACGCATTATCTTGCTTACCTCCATTCCGGTCTTCTTGCTTAGGAATTGCTTCCCACCACAAATCCGCTTACCTGTGGCCTCCGCCGCCGCCGTGCGTACCGCCACCGAAACCGCCGGGCGTACCGCCACCGAAACCGCCGGGCGCCCCGCCGGCGGAGCCGCCGTGCGTACCGCCACCGAAACCGCCGGGTGCCCCGCCGGCGACGCCTCCGCCATGCATACCTCCGCCGAAGCTGGACTGGCCGCGGAAGGAGTGCTGGTTTGCCACGCCGCCGTGGTCGAATCCGCTGAATGCGCCGGGGCGTTGACTGGGTTCCACGTGCGGCGCGACGAACCCGCGATCGGCGCGGTGGTCAATCGGTCCGCCGCGAAAGCCCGCGCCGCGATCCGGAAAACCATGTCCCGGAGCACCCCGAAAATCAGGGCCATGTACTCCAAACCTGCGGTTGATAAAGGTGGGACTCCTGGAGATGAACTGGTTGTGATTGAAAACTATGAACCTGTTGTGCCAATCGCAGCCCCAGGAATGCCAACCCCAGTGAAAGTGGCGGTGAAAGTGTCCGAGCGGAAAACCCACATCGAAGAAAATAACCGGACCGACAAAGAAACCTTCGTCGAAATATCCCGGATAGGCCAGCAGGGGAGCCCCGTATACGATCCAGGGATCATACTCGGGAAGATAGACGATCTCTGGATTCGCCGGTTCGATAATTACCGTTTGGTCTTTTGTTGTCACAGTCTCCTGCGCCGTAGTTTTAAGAGTACCGGCGCTCTGCGCCCGCTTGCGCATAACCTGGACGGCATCGAGAACATCTTGTGATTGGTTGAAGTAGGCATCTCCCAGCGCCGAGGCCCAGGAAAGATTTTTGTCCATATTCGCTAGCACCGAGGGAAATTGCGTGAGCGCTTTCACGCTCGGATCCCAGGATTGTTTATCCACCGCATCGGCCAATTGGGCGTCCTTGAGACTGGAATTTTCTTGCAGCCAACGGTTCGCCTCGACGATCTCGGTCGGGTAGGTGGCAGCCGCCAAAACCTGGGCGACCAGTTCGTCGGGATACAACGCGATGGGTGCTACCAATTGCTGCAAATGTTCCGGGGTCACATGCGCAGGCTGGACCGCAGGCTGCGCAGTCGGCTGAACCGCCGGAGAAGCCATCGATTCGCGCGGAATTGTTACGAGTACTATGGCACTTGAAAGAACCAATGCTAGAAATTGCCTTAACGAAATCATGATTCATTCTCCTAACGAGCCGCCGGTTTTCAGTGACGCTCGTCGCTGCAGTTTATTTCTTTACGGCTTACCAAAAGTGATCTTCCCACATTTCCCACTCATTCCAATGCGCCAGGTCTTGTTCGCGGCGCACGGCATCGAGGTAGGTCTGCTGCATGTAGTTGATGACCTGATCCTGGACACCTTGATCGTGCAATTGAGCCAACTGCGCCGCGCTGAGGCGGTAAACAGTGCCGGAGTCGCGCATTTTCTTAACGATGGTTTCGGCGGGCACGCCTTCCTGACTCAGCCGGACGACTTCGGTGACCATAACCGGCGGCTTGCTTTGGCCAAATCCGACAGCAGCACAGCCACCCAATGCAATAAGTCCGGCTGGCACCGCTGCTGTGAGGCCGTGGCGCCGCAAAATCCTTTTGACGGATTCAATTATCTGAAAGAACATTTGTCTTACCTCGAAAGAGACGCGAAAAACGGATTTGTCGTGCTCGATTCATCGCCGCTCTGATTTTGTAGTTCGCCAAATTCCTGCCACTCTCCTACTCCCGTCCGTTCTGGGATTTCGGGATACGAAATCACGGTTGAAGCCGGTTTTTTTCCTGTTGACGCTGCAATTGGTCAATCTGTTGTTGCTGCTGGAGTTGCTGCAGCTGTTGCTCACGCCGGAACTGATCGAACTGTTGCCGACGCTGGGGTTGGTTGAGCTGCTCTTCCTCTCGGAGCTGATTGAGCTGCTGTTCCTGTCGAAGCTGGTTTTGCTGCCGATCGAGCTGGAGCTGGTCTATTTGTTGTTGCCGATCATTTGATTGCTGCTGCCGTTGCATTTGCCCTTCCGGCCGGCGCTGAATTTCGTCGAGTCGCTGCTGCAGCTGGTTTTGCTGTTGCTCGCGCTGGAGCTGGTCGATCTGTTCCTGCTGTTGGAGCTGTTCCAGATTTTGCTGGAATCGGTAATTCTCCTGAGCGCTCGCTGAATTAGCCCCGAAAAACAGAGACGCGGCCAAAACAACAATCGCCGGACGTGAATACAACTTTGTCATGAATGATCCTCCTTAGATGCCGTCACAAGAGATCTCGAAATTCGCGTCACCTTGCTCTCTGGATTTGCAAAAGAGATACCATCCTGGATTACGGAAAATCGTATTGGATTAAGTCTCGATGCAGTTTGAATCCTGGTTCGTGACGAAAAACTCATGTCGGTATGTCGACTCGTGTCTAGATTTCGAAGTTATCTCGCTGATTGAGGCTCGCTACGACCGCTGATCGTATCAGCCCATCTTCGCGTCTTGCTTTCGATCGAGGGCCGCATGAATAGCATTTAGCAAGGCATCCTCATTGAACGGTTTTCTCAGGAAGTCTATCGCTCCGGCTCTCAAGGCTTGAACCCGCACTGCCGGATCATCGTGGGCGGTGATGAAGATGATGGGAATTGGACAACGGCTGGTGGCTAATCGGCACTGAAGCTCCAATCCAGTCATGACTGGCATATGAACATCAACGATCATGCAGCTCGTCCTGTCGAGCATATCCGAAACCAGGAAATCCTCGGCCGACGGAAAGATCTCGGCTCTAAAACCGATGGATTGTATGAAGCCCTTGAGGGCGTCGCGGACCGACTCGTCGTCATCCACGATGGAAACGACCGGAATCTTGTAACCTATGTCTCGCATGGCCCTGTGATCTTTCTCTCCGATAAGCAAACTTTTCCTGCGTCCGCTGAATCTATGGTACCAGCGTATCGTTTAGTTGACTCTGCAACCTAACAATGCCTCCCTTGTTAATGCCGCCTGGCGGTATTGAGGAGGGAACCACCCCTCCTCTTCACCGTTTGGCGGAGCTGGCGGGATTAGTCCCGAAACCATTGCTGGAGCTCTTCCAGTTTCTGCTCTTCCACTTGATGTTTCCCAACTGGGTTCTCATCACACGGTCCATAAAAGTCGATGATGTCGCCCGAGTTTGGATCTTCTAGAGCCGGATGATCGCTGCCCAATGTGTCCTCGCGAATTGCCGGGAACTTGAGGTGGCAGTAACTGCCTGGAGTTAACTCCTGTTTGTCAATGATCCCATCCGCCGCCGTCGCGGTGTTGATCGCACCCAGCGCGCCGACCAAGAGCACGGCTGCCAGTAATGATGTTGCGATCTTCATGATTCTCACCTCCTTTCCTTTTCGATGCTTCTACAAAGTGTCTTGGCAAGGGCCGTGCCGAAGCCGCTGAGAATCGAAAAGTACTCGGGAATTACCGAGTTACGGTTCCGCGGTGGTCAAGATGAGATCTTTGATGACGCAGACGACTTGTCGAGATTCAGACGAATGCCGAAATAGTAGCTTTGAAAGAGAGAACTAATGGAGCTTGGAGAAACGAGCGGGTCTTGGACTGTACTGCAATGAGGCGGGCGTGTTTCGGCGCGCGTTATTGCGATGGACAAAAAAGAGAATCGTCATTCGTGGAAAGGCCGAGCGCAGATCAAACATTCTGTCTCGTCTGGTTTGACTCTTTTGCGCAATAGAGCCACAAAGTGAGAGACCTAAAGAAGGACTCATAGAGAGTTCGTGTTTTTCAATCGGGTGGGGTCTCAGTAACGTCGAAGGAGAGGACGTTGAGGAGGGCCGTAGCCCTCCTCTTTTTACACCGTTTAGTCCTCGTAGTCATGCTCCCAACGATGCTGGTCTTCCAGTTTTTGAGCTTGGATTTGATCTTTCCCAACAGGATTCTCGTCACACGGCCCGTAAAAGTCGATGACATCCCCGGAGCTGTCGAGGACCGGGTTGTTGGTAGCCAGACTCTCTTCGGTCATCGCCGGAAACTTCTCGTGACAGTAACTGCCTGCGGTGAACTGATCTTTCTCGAGAATACCATCCGCGCCCATTGCAGTGTTCATTGCTCCCAGTGTACCTGTGAAAAGCAAGGCTGCCAAAAGTGATGTTGCGATTTTCATAGTTTTCACCTCCTCTCTTTGCATTATGATCAGAGACTGAGCAAGCTCCATACCAACCGGACCAGCACTCGTAACTACTTGACCTGGGGTGATTTGTAGTTGCCCCACTAGTGCTCGAAGATATTTCTCGAGAACCGTGACGTGTCGGGATATCGACGAACGGCGAAATATCAGCTTTGAGAAGCACAATGACCGTCAGTGTCAGAGGCGCGGTTCGGTCGCAGTCCACCCGAAAATT
>VBKE01000238.1 GCA_005879605.1 Deltaproteobacteria bacterium | reverse complement strand
GAGGTTAGAATGGACGCAGCTTACACGCCAACAGGCTCTTCTCCGCGCTTCGTGCGTTGGGGACGATACGCAGCGGCCTCGGCACAAACGGGAGGGAGACTCGGATTGTTTTAACCAGCCGCCGAAACCTCTTCTCTTTTCGCGCATCCCAATTGAGGCCGTAGCCCTCCCGCAATCGCTCCGGCAGCAATCCTGCGGTGATCAAAGCGAACAAAGGCCCGGCCATTTTCAAAACTAACGGACGCGGATGGAGAATTTCCTGGGCGAGAGATCGCGCGGCAGGTCCTACCACGATGGTATCCCCGCTGAGCATGCGCTCCATGTACTCATAGAAATCCGTCAAAGACTCCGGGACGAAGGTTTCTGGAATTTCGAATAGATGGGCCAGCTCTGTTGTGTCATCATAATAGCGCGACTTTTCATCTTGTGCGATCGGCTTGACGAAAATTTCGTAAGCCACCATCGCCGAATCGATCAGTGTTGCGTGCACCCAGAGCAACAGTTCCGGGTCTAAAGCGTCATACGCCGTACCGGCGGGCACGGGTCCTGCCGTCCGAATGACTCCGCGAACCTTGCTATGGATGTTTTTGACCTGCGCTAGCGCGGCCTGCGCCTTAGGCGGTTCGTCAAACACGATCGACCACATGGTGCTCATGGTGCGGTGTAGGCGACCGAGAGGATCATCTTTGAAATGGCTGTGCTCTGCGACCCCCGCGGCGACTTTGGGATGGGCCAATTGCATCAGCAGCGCGCGTCCACCCGCGAGCAGCAACACCATCTCCCGATCCACCTTCCAGATCATCCTCCCAGGAGAGAAAAATCGTTCGCCGGCTCTCGATTCAATCGATGCGCACATGATCCATAAGTGGCGGATTGTCTCGCGAACGTTCGGGTAGAGGCAGAATCCAGCACACGAGAACGCCCAAAGCAGCGGAGCCGATGCCCGTCACGATGTACAGGATGTCGACGCCGGCATGCTCCAAGAGCCATCCTGATCCCAGATTCGACATAATCCCGGCAATTCCAACGCCAACCATCGAAAGGACCGCTTGCGCCGTGGAGCGCAACTTCTCCGGCGCAATGATGTCAAGATAGAGCGGCCCACCCATCAACAAGCCTACCACGGTGACGCCGTGAAGCGTCTGGACGACGGCAAGAAGCCGGAGGTCGGTGATAATCGCGCAAAGGATCCAGCGCAGACCGCCGACAAAGACTCCAACTCCGAGAAGCCCTCGCGCTCCTAATCGTTTGAGTCCGCTGCCCGATGCCAGGATCAGCGGAATTTCGACGATGAGCATGTAAACCCACATGCTGCGAATCGTCTCGATATCCCCACCGCGGGCACGCACGAAGATCGGGAAAAGCCACATGGGCCCATTCGACAAAAGATAAGCGCCGAACGAAAAAGAGAGAAATCGAATGTATGCGTTGTTGTTCAATAGCGATTTCCAATCGCCCCGCGCCGCTCGTAACGAAACCGCTCCGTCGCGTGGCAGGAAAAGGCCAAGGAGCGCCGCTACGAACACGAGGCCGGCGGTAACGACGAACATGATCTCCAATCCGGGTTCGGAAACTCCGCCGGCTTTCGGTACCATTCCATAGGCCGACTGGTAGCGGGCAAGAATCCAGGGGAAAATGAGCACCAAGAAAAAATACCCTACGGTGCCCCACACCCGAACGAAACCAAACGCATGGGGGCCGGCGTCGCGCAAGCTCGCGAGGCTCACGGAAATAACGATGGGCAGGACGGCGGCGCCAAAAAATGCCAGAGCCAAAGTGGCGAGCACAATCGCGACAAAGCCGTTCGCGCCGGCGAGCCACAAATATCCGAGCGCAGAGCCTACGGACAGGAACGCCACAATGCGGCTCCTGGCGCCGGTGCGGTCGGCGACCTGTCCCCACAGCGGCTGCGTGATGATGCTCACAAGCGGCACGATAGCCAAGATCCAACCGAGCTGAGTACCCGACAAGCCGGCGTTTTCCTTGAGATAAAGACTAAAATAAGGAAAAAAGATTCCTAGGGAACCCATGTGGACAAACCAGAAGAGTGTGAGCGGTATCGAACGCCGCATGGCGCGATCTTAGCATCCCTTTTCGTTATGATCAGCTATATTGGAGATAATATGTATGGATGAAGGATGGAACGTCACGACGTGAACTGCGCTCAGTCTCACCTGATTCACAGCATCGGCCACTCCACGCGAGCCATCGAAGCCTTTCTCGAGCTTCTAAAAGCGCATAGCATCCAACTTCTTGTCGATGTCCGGCGCTGGCCCGCGTCGAGACGCTATCCGCACTTTCATCGGGAAGCACTGGCTGCCGCGCTCAAGCGCGAGCAAATTGACTATATCTGGCGAGGCGATCTCGGCGGTTTTCGAAAACCATCGGCGGACTCTCCGAATACGGGTTGGAAGGTCGCGGCGTTTCGCGCCTACGCCGATTTTATGTTGACCGCGGAGTTCGAGAAGATTATCACTCAGATGGAAAGAGTTGCTCGAGAAAAACGAGTGGCGCTGATGTGCGCCGAGGCGGTGCCCTGGCGCTGCCATCGCCAACTGCTAGCGGATGCGTTCTTGGTCCGCAGCTGGTCGGTGCGTCACATCCTGGACGATGGTTGCCACGAGCATGAGTTGCCCTCTTTCGCCAAACCGAAAGGAACGCAGATCTATTATTCCGGAGCGAGAGACTGAAAGACGCGATTTGGTTTCGTTTTGTTAGCGGTACATGCCGTGGGGATCGAGTTCCTCCCGGATCAAACGCAGCTCTTCATTCGTTGGCACGTCGGCTTCCTGGATCGACTCCGCCACCCGTAATGGCCAGCCGACCTCGGCCTGCACATCCTTTCCCGTGACGCCGGGATAGAGCGCGCTCAACTGCATCTCGCGCTGAGGGTTGGCAAAGTTTAGGATGGCTTTGTCGGTGATCACCAGTTCCGGCCCGCCACCTGGCAAGCCCAACTGGGCGCGGCTATCGCCGCCGGTCAGGTGGCCGGGGCTGGTGAGAAAATCCACCTTGTCGACAAACGCCCGACGCTTGAGACGCATGATCATAAACGTGCGTTGCGCGTTGATGGAAATTTCACAGGCGCCGCCGCTGCCGGGCAGGCGGGTTTTCGGCTTTCCGTAGTCGCCGATGACCGTGGTGTTGAGGTTGCCGTAGCGGTCGATCTGGGCTCCCCCGAGCAGCGCAACCTCGACCAGGCCTCGCTGTAAGTACAACCCGAACAGGTCCGCCATAGAGACAACCGATGTGGCCCCGCTGACAAGGGCCGGGTCGCCGATGGAAAGCGGCAGGCGTTCCGGACGAGCCCCGTAGACGCCGGACTCGTAGATGAGCTCCAGGTCGGGCGCGACGGTGTAGCGCGCCAGGTTGCAGGCGATATTGGGCAAGCCCACCCCGACGAAAACAGTACGCGCCCCCGCCAACACGCGCGCGGCCACCACGATCATCATCTCCGACGCCGTGTAGCTCGGCTCGCTCATCGATACCTCCCGTAGTCAACGGACGGCGCGAGCAAAGGCTCCGGCTTGAGCTTATCGAAATAAGCTTGCCCGAGTTTTCGCACATAGGCGGCGTGGTTTGCCAAGCCGTAAACCCATTCGTTGAGCCACGCCTCAACCGCAGCGTGATCTTGCGAAAGCTTGTCCCAGGCCAGGTAGGATTCATTGTCGCGGTCGTAGTAGCCCTGGACGTAGGAAGGGTGCGCGCCGTAGGGTTCATGCACAACCGCGTCGACGATCAAGCCAGGGATCAGGGTGCGGTTGGGATCGGCGCGGACCGTGGCTTCATCCACCACCTCTTCCACCACCACAACGACGCGTTTGGCGGCAAACGCCACCTCCTTTTGCATACCGAGCAGGCCCCACAACTGTGTATTGCCTCGCCGGTCCGCGCGCTGCGCGTGAAGAATCGCGACATCGGGATGGAGCGGTGGCACGACGGCGATCTTGCCGGTGCCGTAGGGATCGTCAAGCAGTTTGATCAGCGGATTCGCCGCGAGCATATCGGAGCCCACGTAGCTACGCAGAGGAAAGAAGGGCGAACGGGACGCGCCGGCCGCATAACGCCCGACCAGGCCGTAATGTGAATATTCCTCCAGCTCCAGCGGGCGGGGAATGGCTTTCTCCACGGCGCGGCGGATGCAGTAAAGCGAGCCGACCCCCGGATTGCCCATGTAGCTGAAAACCAGTTTTCTCCCCACGCCGGCGGCGATCATCTGATCGTAGATCAAGTCCGGCGTCATGCGGATTAACGTCAGGTTTCGGCGCCGCTGGCGGATGATCTCGTGGCCTGCCGCGAAGCAGATAAATGCCGTAAAGCCTTCAATAGTCACAGAGCAGTTGTCGCCGACGTACGTGGCGATGGCTTCCTTCATGGATACGAGCTTATCGGCTTTTGCTCCGTTGTTCATCGTGTCAAACGTGAAATCGCTTCAACCCAAGCTTGTTTGCGCTTTCGAGCACGCGGTCGATGATTTTCTGAGTGTCGCCTAGATAATTCTCCGGCGCTGACAGCGACTGCCAATCCACTGACCGATCAGGTAGCGCGCCGGCGGTCAAGTTTCTCACGACTTCGATCAGCGGCTTTCTCTCAGATGCGGCGATGCCGCACGCTTTCTTGACCAACTCTTCGGCTTTCGGACGCGGCATCGCTTTTGCCAGCGCAAACACCGCAGCTTCGGCGAGAATGACGTCATCGGCGCGAGCGATATTTTCGCGCATCTTCTTGTCGTCCACCTGGAGGTTCTTTGCCAAATAGAGCGCGTGCTTGAGCGCTCCGCCGGTAAGAGCCACCATCTGCGGCAAGGTTAACCACTCCACCTGCCAGCCGTGAGTCGCGCGCTCATGTTCGTGAATCAGCGCGTTGTGCATCGCGGATAACAGAGATGCGTTGGTACGGGCTGCGGCTACAATGAGCTCACTGGTGATCGGATTGCTCTTTTGCGGCATCGTGCTGCTGCCGCCCCGCCCCTCTTCAGCCGATTCCGCTACTTCTTCTACTTCAGTCTGCGCGAGCAGAATGATATCCTGCGCCATTTTGCCGAGACTCCCCGTGACCAAACTGAGCCAGCCGGCAAACTCCGCGAAACTATCGCGCTGGGCATGCCAGGGCATCACGGGTGTCGCCAACTTCAGCTCTTCAGCGAGCTCTTGCATCACCGCAAGGCCTTTGTCACCGAGCGCGGCCAGCGTACCGGCGGCCCCGCCAAACTGAACTACGAGAAGTCGGGAGGTGAGTTGGTTTAGCCGGTCGCTGTGACGGACGAGCGGCGCAAGCCACGCCGCCACTTTCAAGCCGAAGCTAATGGGCAGCGCCTGTTGTCCATGCGTACGGCCGGCGACAACCATCCTTCGGTGGAGATGGGCCAACTCACCTAGGTAGCGCGCCAACTCAGCGAGCCGGTTTTCGAAAACTTTGATGACCGCGCGGAGCTGGAGAACGCAGGCCGTATCCATTATATCTTGCGTCGTTGCGCCCCAGTGCAAATAGGGGGCCGCTTGAGCCCCGACAAGCTTTCTCAACTCCTGGACCAGAGCGATGATCGGAAATCCTGAACGAGCAGTTCCTCTGGCCAGCGCCCCCATGTCGATTTTCTTTGGATCGGTAGCTTTGGCAATTTGCTCTGCCGCCGATGAAGGGATAACACCCACGCGCGCCTCCGCGCGTGCGAGAGCGATCTCCACCTCGACTAGCGCCCGCACTTGCGCGTCATCGTCGATTAGCTTGGCGATCTCTTCATCAGTGAACAACGATCCAAAGATTGACGAGTCGAGGACGGTGGTCATAGCCAAAGATGGTCCAAAGTCCGCTAATTGGCGCTGGCAAATTCACATGTCGAAGAAAACCGTTTCATTCTCTCCCTGAAGCCGAATATCGAACCGGTAAACGGCCTTGCCATTTTTATCCTCTCGATTAGCGATCAGTGTCTTGCGCCGGGCTTTGTTTTTGATCGAAGACAGAATTGGATCGGTTTCATTTACCGTCTCGTCGCCGAAGTAAATTCGCGTAAAGGCATGCACGAGCATACCGCGGGCAAAGACCGTGACGTTGATATGCGGAGCCTGCACGGATTCGTCGGGGCCGGGCACCGGACCGGGTTTCACGGTTTCAAACCAGTAAAGACCCGTTTTGTCCGTGCCAGAGCGTCCCCAACCCATGAAGGCGGGATCCAGCGGCTTCTCTTGCTTGTCATCTTGGTGATTGTAACGGCCATAGGCGTTGGCCTGCCAGATTTCGATCATCGCATCCGGCACCGGCTGTCCGTCCCCGTCGAACAATTGTCCCTCGACCCGAATTTTTTCTCCCTGTGTTGAATCGGACGCAAGCACGTTAGTGGTCTTGCGCGTCAGTCCCAAGGAAAAAAAGGGTCCGACGGTTTGCGAGGGAGTTTGCTTCATCGTCCGGGTTCCTCGAAAGGAGTCGCCTCCCGCCCACGGAGCACGATGTCGAACCGGTAACCCAGAGCCCACTCGGGCTCAGTAACATCATGAACGTACGAGGCGATAAGCCGCTGCCGGGCGCTTTTGCTCGGAATCGAGTTCAAAATCGGGTCCAGCGGTATCAGCGGATCGCCGGGAAAGAAAAATTGTGTAACCAGGCGCGTCACAAAGCTCGGACCGAACAGCGAAAGATGGATGTGCGCCGGCCGCCACGCATTGGGATGATTGAGCCAAGGATAGGCGCCGGGCTTAATGGTGAGAAAGCGATACTCGCCCTCTTCGTTTGTGAGGCAGCGTCCGGCTCCGGTGAAATTCGGATCCAGCGGCGCATTGTGCTGATCTACCTCATGATGGTAGCGCCCGGCCGAATTGGCCTGCCAGATCTCGACGAGCGTGTTTGGCACGGGGCGCTCGTCTTCGTCCAGCACCCGGCCGACGACAATCAGCCGTTCACCCATTGCCTCGCCCCCGGTGCCGGCGTTGCGCGTGAGATCGTCGTCACCCGGCTGCACCGCATCGTGCCCGAAGAGCGGACCCGTGATCTCGGAGAGGGTCTGCTTCATCGGCACCAGCCGCTTCAAAGGCGCGCGCTTCACCGACGACTTATAGCCTTTGTAAAGATAGGGCGGATGAGATTTCCAATCGCGCGGTTTGTAGGGCTTGATTTGCATCATGACAACCACCTCGTGGTTTTATTTGCTTTCGCTTTCGAGCTCCTTATAAACCCGTTTGGCGATAGCGAAGGCGCTGTTGGCGGCGGGCGCTCCCGCATATACGGACACCTGAAGAAAAACCTCTCTGACCTCCTCGGGAGTGACGCCGGTGTTACGCGTCGCCCGGATATGCATGGCGAGCTCGTCGTGCTTTCCCATAGCGGCGAGCATCGCGATGGTGAGCATGTGCCGAGTCTTCTTATCGAGCCCAGGCCGCGTCCAAATAGCTCCCCATGCGCCCTCCGTAATGATGCGCTGGAAATCAGCGTCAAATTCAGTTTTGTTGGCCTCGGCCCGCGCCACGTGCTCGGCGCCCAGGACGGACTTTCGCATCGTCATGCCCTTTTCGAATTGATCGTCAGACAATGTGCACCTCCCTAAAGAATTGCATCATACGATCAACAACGGCATCCGGCTGCTCAATACAGATCAAGTGCGCCGCCTGCTGAATCAAAGCAAATTGGGCGCGCGGGATAAGGCGGGCAAGTTCTTTCCCGAGTTCCGGCGGAGTGGCAACATCCTGCTCTCCGCACAGCACCAACGTGGGTTGGCTGATTCGAATTGCGTCCTGCGTAAAGTCCGCGTCCCGCAGCGCGCAACAAGTCCCTAAATAGCCATCCACCGAAGTTCGGAGAACCATATTGGCATAGCCGCGTACCTCGTCATTGCAGCGCCGGCGGGAATCAGCGGTGAACCAACGTTCCATCGAAGGCGCCGCTAACACGCCGAGTCCATGCGCCGTGACCGTCGCGATGCGCTCTTCCCAACTGGCGACTGTGCCGATCCGCGCGCCTGTATCGCAAAGTATCAGCGCGCGCACGCGATCCGGATACGCTATAGCCAGTTGCTGTGCGATCACTCCGCCCACGGACAATCCACACACAACGGCTTCCTTGATTCCAAGCCTACCCAGCAAATCCATCACGTCCCGTGCCAGATCACCGGCGCTATAAGGCGGCGGTGGAGCTTCGCTCAGGCCGTGTCCCCTTTGGTCGTAGCGGATGACTCTAAAATCCTTGGCGAATTGAGGCGCCATCGCATCCCAAATCCGCAGATCGCTGCCCAGCGAATTGGAAAACACCAGCGCCGGCTTGTCCGCTGACCCCTCCGCCAGATAATGAAGAACACAATCACCGACATTCAGAAAAGCCATCGACTTGAAACTATCCGAGGGCTTAGCGCAATGTCAACTTGCGTACGGCTCGCCCCTTACAGGTTGCAAAAAAAGAGACTGCATGCTTCGAGAGCCTGTGGACGAAATTTTCCTAAAACCCTCAAACTCTCTCCGTTCCTCCTGAGCTGGTCGAAGGATGGACGGAGAGTTTTATGGCAAACTACTCTCGCCGCCGATTAGACCCTTTGACTTCCCACCGACAACGACCATACAATCAGTCACTGGATGTGCGGAATCTTTGAACATTGAACCTGCAACCTCGTTGAACGTTGAACCTTGAACGTTGAACCGCTTTGACGACTTGAACCGTTTGAACAACTTGAACGATTTGAACAAAGGAAAATAAGGAGGCGATCATGCCGGAACCGCTCGTGCTGGAAGTCTTTTCCGATTTCGTCTGACCCTGGTGTTACCTCGTCACCGGGCGTGTCGAGAAACTCAAAGCGAATTACGATCTAGCGATCAAGTTCACTCAGTTTCCACTCCATCCGGAAACTCCTGAAGAAGGCAGCATGCGGGGGCCGGAGGTCATCGCCAGAAACCAGCGCATGCAAGTAAACATGGATCGCGAAGGCTTGCCCTATAATGTCGAGCGCAACATGTCTTACAACAGCCGGCTGGCTCAGGAGCTGGCCAAGTGGGCCGATACCAAAGACAAGGACGGCAAAATTCACGACGCCCTCTTTCGCGCCTATTTCGTGGACGCAAAGAACATCGGCAAGGCCGAAGTTCTAGTCGAAGTTGCCGGGGCGGTGGGCTTGCCTGTGGATGAAGCCACAGATGCATTGCTC
>VBKE01000237.1 GCA_005879605.1 Deltaproteobacteria bacterium | reverse complement strand
TTGACTATGAGACCCGCATCGTCACGGCCGAGATCGGCAGTCTGATAGTAGCCTCCGTTTATGTTCCCAACGGCGGCAAAGATTTCCCGGCCAAAATGAAATTCCTGGGCGAGATGGAGCGGTACGTTGCTGAGGTACACGCGAGCGGCGCGCGACTCGTTATCTGTGGAGACATCAACATCACCCGCACCGAGCGGGACGTTCATCCGAAGGAGCGAAATCCTGATCTGGTCGGCCAGCGGCCCGATGAGAGGGAAATATTCGAGCGGCTTCTGGCGCAGGGGCTGGTGGACGTTGGGCGCGCGCTCGATCCG
>VBKE01000236.1 GCA_005879605.1 Deltaproteobacteria bacterium | reverse complement strand
ATCTTTGGCGTCGAAAGCGACTCAGTGCTCGGTCTATCGGGAAATCGGGACCAGCGATCATGCGCCCGTTGTCGCGATCTTCGATTTGAACGGCGAGGCGCCAAGCCGAGTTAGCGAAGGTTAGTCAGCGCGAGAACGATCATGAAGAAATCCCGCTCACAAGAAACCGATCTCAGCCGGTTCGGCAGGCTCGCCGAATACAATCGGAGACGCCGCTTCGGTGTGACCCCTGAGCCTGCGGGCAAAGTGGGACGGGCGCAGAAAGCGGAGTTAGAGTTTGTTGTCCAGAAGCACCGCGCCAGCCGCCTGCACTACGATTTTCGTCTGGAGCACGACGGCGTCATGCTCTCCTGGGCGGTTCCGAAAGGCCCGTCCCTCGATCCCTCAATTAGGCGCTTCGCCATGCAGACAGAGGATCACCCGATCGATTACAACCAATTCGAAGGCGTCATCCCGGAAGGAGAATACGGCGCGGGAACCGTGATGATCTGGGATCGAGGCACGTGGGAGCCCGAGGTGGAAGACGTCGATCGCGCGCTGGCGAAGGGCGATCTCAAGTTCACGCTTCATGGCAAGAAGCTCCGCGGCTCGTGGGTGCTCGTGAGGATGCGGGAGCGGCAGTGGCTCTTGATCAAGCACCGCGACAAAATCGCCTCCACCGTTGATATCACCGCCGCCAAGCCTCGCTCGGTGGTTTCCCGCCGAACCCTGGCAGGCATCGCGCGCAGCGCCGGCGCGAGCCCTCGTCAGCTCGCCCAGGCCCAGGAGGCCGATGCTTCTTCGGCTGGCCCGGATCGCTAACCGCCGGTTATTAAGCTAAGTCCGGCTTTCACCCGCTACGCGGTCTGCAAAGATGAGAGGCAATTCGGGAACCCAGAGAAAGGCGTTGGATTATTTGCCCGCGACTTGGACGCTAGGGAAAATATTGTCGCTTTACTCAGCGCGCTGGGAATCAAGGGAGATCCTGAGCGCTTTTTCGATCGTTCGTTTCCGGCCCGAGCGTTGGGTAAGCCGTAGATATCTTGTCTTTAGCTCAGGCATCCATTCATGTCTCATCCGCGATGCTCCCGCTGAATCTAACCCTCGGATCGTTCTGGCCCGTCTTCCCGCCATTGTGACAAAAGACATTTTAGCGTGGGAAAAAATTTGCTGGAATTAGAGAAAAGTTTGTAGAATCAATAACCTCGTCCAAGCTAAGACTATCATTTGAACAACCTTGATAGTCCAGGTGCTGGCGTTGAGCCGATTTTTACCTTATCATTTCTAACTCGTCCCTCGAATCATGGCTGCTGCGGCTGCTACTCTGCCGAGGTTGACAAACCGTAAACGAATATGATTGAGGCTTCCATATCTTGTGCGAAGGAGTCTTCGCTGTCCGCGCCGGCTCAAAACGAATATGCGCGGTGGATCGCGCTCAGTCAGGTGAAAGGGCTGGGGGGCGTAAGTTTCAAAAAGCTCGCGGCTCATTTTGTCGATCCCACGCGGGTTTTTTCTGCGTCCGCGGAAGAACTGCAGCAAGTGCCGGGGCTCGATAAATCCGTTATCGAGGGTCTGGTGAATTTTTCCGGATGGGAGCAAATCGAAACCGAAATCCGCCGCATCCGGCAAGCGGAAGTCACCATCGTGCCGTTCACGGATGTGCGCTATCCCGCTCGGCTCCGCATGATCGCTGATCCGCCGCCCTTTCTTTACGTAAAAGGCGAGATCCGTGCCGAGGATGACAAAGCGGTGGCCGTGGTCGGCTCGCGGAGCGCCAGCGATTACGGCCGCAAAGTGACGCGTGATCTTTCCCGGGGCCTGGCTGCTTTGGGGTTCACCGTTGTGAGCGGGTTGGCCCGCGGCATTGACGGCACAGCGCATGAGACGGCGCTCAGGTGCGGCGGTAGAACGATCGCGGTTTTAGGTTCGGGTGTCGATCGCGCTTATCCGCCGGAGCACGCGGCGCTTTATCGTCGGATCAGCCAAAACGGCGCCGTGGTTTCCGAATTGCCTGTCGGTACGCGGCCCATGGCCTTCAACTTTCCACCGCGCAATCGCTTGATCAGCGGTTTATCGTTGGGCGTCGTGGTGGTGGAGGCGACTGAGAAAAGCGGTTCCTTGATTACGGCGGCGCTGGCCCTGGAACAAGGACGAGAGGTGTTTGCAGTCCCCGGAGAAGTGGGTTCCAGTCGCAGTCGCGGCGCGCATCGTTTGATTCGTCAAGGGGCGAAATTGGTCGAAACCGTCGAGGATATTGTCGAAGAGATCGCGCCGCAGCTTTTGACCCGCGCCGGTGAGCAGGCGAAAGACGGGCGGCGGGGACTGCCGCAAAATGCGAGCGAGGAAGTCAAAAAGATTTTCCACCTGCTGCAGGAACGCTCCCTCCAGATTGACGAGGTCATCGAGAGCAGCGGTTTTAGCCCCTCCAAAGTTTCGGAAGTTCTTTTGGATTTGGAGTTGCAGGGCTATCTCCGACAGCTCCCCGGCAAAAGATACCGGGTAGAATAATCAAACATTGCACGACCCATTATTGCTTTGAAGAAATGAGTTGGATTTTATGGCAGCGAAAAATTTAGTCATCGTCGAATCTCCCGCCAAGGCTAAAACCCTGGGCAAATATTTAGGAAAAGACTTTCAGGTCAAAGCGTCCGTTGGACATATTGTCGATCTACCCAAGAGTAAGTTGGGCGTGGATATCAAGAAAAACTTTGCGCCCGATTTCCATGTGATTCAAGCCAAGAAAAAAGTCATCGAAGAGCTAAAAAAGGCGGTCAAGGGCAAGGAAAGGATCTACCTCGCGTCGGATCCGGACCGTGAAGGTGAAGCCATTGCCTGGCATATCGCGGACCAGGTCGCAAAAAACCATCGGCGCGTTCATCGTGTTTTGATCAACGAGATCACGCGCAGGGCCGTCCAAGACGCCATCGCCAACCCCCAAGAACTGGATCGTAACAAGTTCGATGCGCAGATCGCGCGCCGGATCTTGGACCGCTTGGTCGGTTACCAGATCAGTCCGCTCCTCTGGAACAAGGTTCGCAGGGGATTGAGCGCCGGTCGCGTCCAGTCCGTGGCGGTGCGCTTGGTCTGCGAGCGTGAAAGGGAGATCCGCGCGTTTGAATCCCGGGAGTACTGGTCGCTCGCCGCTTTATTGGAAGGAGGAGTGCCGCCCTCGTTCAAAGCCCGACTGGCTCAGTGGCAAGGGCAGAAAATCGATAACAAGAAATTTCGCCTGGAGAATGAGCCGCGCGTCCAGGAGATCATCAAATCCTTAGAAGGTGCTTCATGGATAATCGGCGAAGTCGAGAAAAAGGAGCGCCGCCGTTATCCGACGCCGCCGTTCGTCACCAGCAAGTTGCAACAGGAGGCGTCGCGAAAGCTGGGTTTTCAGCCGAGGCGAACCATGCAGCTCGCGCAGCAGCTCTATGAAGGCGTCGAGTTGGGCGACGAAGGCTCCGTGGGTCTCATCACCTATATGAGGACCGATTCCACTCGTGTCTCCAATGACGCGCTGAGTGCCGTACGGCAATTTATCGCGGGACAATACGGCAAGAGCTATGTGCCCAACAAACCGAATACCTACCGATCGAAAAAGGGTACGCAGGATGCTCACGAGGCGATTCGGCCCACGGCGATGGAGTATGCGCCTGAGCGAGTGCGCCGATTTTTGCGCCGCGACGCCTTGCAGCTTTATTCTCTGATCTGGGATCGTTTCGTCGCGAGTCAAATGGTGCCCGCGTTGTTCGATCAGACCGTCTTTGAAATTCCCGTGCGCGAAGCAGTTTTTCGCGCCACCGGACAGCAGATCAAATTCGACGGTTTCATGAAAGTCTACATCGAGGGGCGTGACGACCGGGCTGCGCAGGCGAACGGTCGTGATGAAGAGGAGGCTGAGGACGAGAATAGCGATAATGAGGGAATGCTACCCGATTTGCAAAAAGGGGATTCGCTCAAACTTCTTTCGATGGACCCCAAGCAGCATTTTACCCAGCCGCCGCCCCGCTACACCCAGGCCTCGTTGATCAAGGAACTCGATGAGAAGGGGATCGGCCGGCCTTCGACTTACGCGAGCATCATTTCCAATATTTTGGATCGCGAGTATGTGGTCCCGGATGAACGGCGGTCGCTCGCTCCGACCGACCTCGGCTTTCTCGTCACGGACCTTCTGGTGGAGAGCTTCCCCGACATTTTGAACGTTAAATTCACCGCCGGGATGGAGAACGAGCTGGACAAGATCGAAGAGGGCAAAGAAGCATGGACCAAGGCGATGAAGCGCTTCTATACCCCTTTTGCGCGGGACCTCAAGAAAGCCGCATCTGAGATGAGAGACGTCAAGCGCCAGGAGGTGCCGACGGATATCACCTGTGACAAATGCGGCGCCCTGATGGTGGTCAAGTGGGGCCGCAACGGCGAGTTCTTGGCGTGTCCGCGTTATCCCGAATGTAAGAACACAAAGAATTTCAAGCGACACGACAATGGTGAAATCCATATCGCGAAAGAAGAGCCAGTCAACGAGCTTTGTGAACAGTGCGGCCGGCCGATGCAGCTCCGCTGGGGGAAGTACGGCAAATTTCTCGGCTGCAGCGGTTATCCGGAATGCAAGAACATCCGCCCGTTGGAAAAGCCCGTGGATCTGGGAATCAAGTGTCCCGACTGCAAAGAAGGAAACCTGAAGGAGCGAAAATCGCGGCGGGGAAAAGTCTTCTATGGTTGCGACCGCTATCCCGATTGTAAATTTGCCTCCTGGGACCGTCCGGTGGCGGGGCCGTGTCCCCGCTGTGGCGAGCTGATCCTAGTGGAGAAACTGACCAAGCGTGCCGGCCGGACCCGGCGCTGCCGCAACAAGGATTGCGGCTATTCCATCCAAGTAGCGGAACCCTAGCTCATGGAAAATATCGTCCGCATCGTCGGCGCTGGACTGGCGGGATCGGAGGCCGCTTATCAACTTGCCCGGCGAGGAGTGGCCGTCGAGCTTTTTGAAATGCGGCCACAGCGCATGACCGAAGCCCACTCTACCGGCCATTTCGGCGAATTGGTTTGCAGCAACTCGCTTCGCTCCAATTCCTTAACGGCTCCCGCGGGACTCTTGAAAGAAGAGATGCGCCGGCTGGACTCGCTCGTTATTCGAACGGCCGAAGCTAACCGCGTACCGGCGGGATCTGCGTTAGCGGTTGACCGTGAACTCTTTGCGCGCTCCTTGACTGAGGCGGTGGAAGCGCTCGATCGCGTCCGGATCCTTCGCCGAGAGATCCAGGAAATACCGGACGGCATCGTCATTCTTGCCAGCGGGCCGCTCACGTCCCAAGCGTTGTCAAGACAACTCACTTCGCTTTTGGGCGAGGAGCATCTTTATTTCTACGATGCCATTTCACCTATCGTGACGGTGGAATCGATTGACGCCGCGGTGGCGTTTCGCGCTTCGCGCTATGGTCGTGACGGCGACGATTATCTAAATTTGCCCATGACGGGTCAGGAGTACGACCGATTCGTCGACGCTTTGCTGTCGGCGGAGAGGGTGGCGACGCGTGACTTCGAACGGTTTGTGCCGTTCGAAGGCTGCATGCCCATCGAAGAAATGGCGGACCGAGGAAGGGAAACCTTGGCCTTCGGTCCCATGCGAGCGGTGGGGCTTGTCGATCCACGTACGGGGAAGCAGCCTTACGCCGTCGTCCAGTTGCGCCAGGAGAATCGAGAACGGACTCTTTACAACCTGGTTGGTTGCCAAACCAAAATGACCTACCCGGAACAGCGGCGAGTCTTCGGGATGATTCCTGGACTTGAAAAAGCGGAGTTTGTTCGTCTCGGAAGTCTGCATCGAAATACTTTTGTTAACTCTCCGCTCCATCTCAGGCCGACCCTGCAATGGCGCCGGCGATCGACGCTTTTCTTCGCCGGACAGATGATCGGCGTGGAAGGATATATCGAGTCGGCCGCAACGGGTCTTTTGGCCGGCATCAATGCCGCAAGGCTGCTCGCGGAAAAGGAACCGATCGTTCCGCCGCCGACAACGGCGCTGGGAGCGCTCTTGCGCTACATCACGGATCCGGAGCGCAAGCGATTTCAGCCGATGAACGTCAACTTCGGCTTGATTCCTTCGTTGCCGGCAAAGGTTCCTGGAAAAGCCAAGAAGGAAATGCTGGCGCGGCGGGCGCTGGCGGATATGGACGCTTGGATCGTCGATGCAATGAGGCGGACAGAAACAGCTTCTTGCAAACCCACAACGAACCCGGAGACGGCCTTGGCGCGATGAACGGGAAACGGCTTGCCGCCATCGATATCGGTACTAACACGATTCTCTGTCTCATTGTTGAACTGGCAAATGACGGCCGGTTTAAGGTCCTGGACGATCTCGCCGAAATTACCCGACTGGGTGAGGGACTCGATCGCACCGGCCGAATCGATCCTGAAGCAGAGCGGAGAAGCCTGGATATTTTGCGACGCTATCTCGACCGCTGCAGCGAGCTTGGCGTCGAAGAGTTCGTCGCGGGTGGTACCAGCGCGCTTAGAGACGCCAAAAATAGTAGTGAAGTCAGGGCCCGCCTGAAACAACAGCTGGGACTGGAAGTCCGGGTGCTCAGCGGCGAGGAAGAGGCGGCTTATTCCTATCTGGCGGTGCAGCGAGGGCTGACTCTCAGCGATAAAGAACTCCTGGTCATCGATATCGGCGGGGGCAGCACGGAATTGATCTGGGGCAAGGAGAACGGAGTTTATCGGTTGAGCAGTCTGGATGTGGGTTCGGTGCGGCTCACGGAGCGGTTTCTCCACTCAGACCCTGCTCGCGGCGAGGAATGTGAGGCGATGGTCCAGGCGATCGACAGAGGGATCAAAAATCTCCTTGACCAATGGGGTTCATGCATGGGTTTAACTCTCGTCGGGATTGCCGGTACGTTCACTACCTTGGCAGCGGTGGAAAAGCAGCTGACGGATTATTCTCACAGTGAGGTTCACGGGACTCGTTTAGCGCTTGGGGAAGTACGGCGGCAGATTCAGCTTTATCGTGAAAAGAGTATCGTGGAGCGGAAAAAAATTGCCGGATTGGAACCCAAGCGGGCGGATGTAATTTTGGCCGGCGCCTATCTGATTGAAAGGATCATGATTTTATGGCGCGCAGAACAGGTCATCGTGAGCGATCAAGGTGTCCGCTATGGCCTGCTGCATGAACGCTTGGATCAACTAAAAATTAATCAGCTAAAAACCTGTTGACTTTTGCAGCGGGATTCGGAATTATCACACCTTGTTTTTGTAAAATCGCATTGTATCC
This sequence comes from Deltaproteobacteria bacterium, assembly GCA_005879605.1. GTDB lineage: Bacteria > Desulfobacterota > Binatia > UBA9968 > UBA9968 > DP-1. The sequence continues at coordinate 12,486 of VBKE01000236.1, read as the reverse complement.
GTTTTGTAGGAATATTGAGTTAAAGAGGAGGAGGTGAACGCAAATGACAAAAAGCGATCTCATCGATGCCGTGGCCAAGGCCGCCAAGATTAACAAGCGAGCCGCCGGGGAAGCCGTCGACGCAACTTTCGACAACCTTTCTCGCGTGATCAAGAAAAGCAAGCGCTTTCAGATGCCCGGATTCGGGACATTTAGCGTACGCTCCCGCAAAGCACGCAAGGGAAGAAATCCTCAGACCGGTGCCGTCATCACGATCAAAGCCAGCCGCACGGTAGGATTTAAACCGGCCCCAAATTTAAAAAAGGGGTTATAGCGGATCGGTTAACCGTTGGAGGCCACCACGGGCAACCGGGTGGCCTTTTTTTTTCGCTCCGCTTGCCGACGGTGCCCAGGGCACGTACAATGGCCCGAAATCGAGCGCGTGCAGAGTTTCGCTAGAGAAGAATCATGTCACTGAGAACCGAGAAAATTTGGTTGGATGGGGAGCTGATCCCTTGGGAAGAGGCGAAGGTGCACGTCTTGGCGCATGCCCTTCACTACGGCACGGCCTATTTCGAGGGTATTCGCTGCTACGCCTTGATGGATGGCCGTTCGGCGGTGTTTCGCCTGGAAGAGCATCTCCGCAGATTTTCCGACTCCGGCAAGATTCTGGGCTTTCCCCTTCCCTATACGATCGAGCAGCTTCGGCAGGCGACGTTCGATATTATCCGGGCGAACCAACTCAAGGAGTGTTATATTCGCCCGTTGGCCCTTGTTGGTCTGGGAGAAATGGGTTTGTACGCCCCCCACAATCCCGTAAATGTCTGTATCGCGGTTTGGCCGTGGGGAGCGTATCTCGGCGATGAAGGACTCAAGAACGGAATACGGGCAAAAGTTTCATCATTCACGCGCCATCACGTCAACGTGATGATGACCAAGAGCAAGGCGGCGGGGAATTACATCAACTCCGTTCTCGCCAAAAACGAAGTCAAGAAAGCCGGTTACGACGAAGCCATCATGCTGGACGCCGAAGGGTATGTCTCGGAAGCCAGCGGGGAAAATATTTTCATCGTCCGCAGCCGCAAGGTGAAGACGACGCCGCTCACCTCAATCCTCCCAGGAATCACGCGGGATTCAATTCTAACGATCGCCCGCGACAAAGGCTATGAAGTGGTGGAGGAGCGCTTTGGATGAAGCTTTTTTTACCGGGACGGCGGCGGAATTGACCCCCATCCGCGAAGTCGATGACCGCCAAATCGGCGCGGGCTCCTGCGGTCCGGTTACCGCTGATATTCAGCAAAGCTTCTTTGACGTGATCAAAGGGAAACACAAAAAATATTCGTCGTGGCTCGCATACCTCTAACGCGCAAGCGACCTCAGAGTATCCTTTTCGGCACACCGCGCTTTTTATTCGTCTGGAAACAGAGTTGATGACCGAGACTCGGGAACCGACCCTACGAATGACCATGCTCCCGCGCGATACCAACGCGCGCGGAACCATTTTCGGCGGGGTCATCTTGAGCCACATCGACTTGGCGGGTGCCATTGCGGCTTCGCGGCAGGCAGCGCGAAATTTTGTTACCCGGGCCATGCGTGAAGTCGGCTTCATCGCTCCGGTGTATGTCGGAGACGTCGTGAGTTTCTATACGTCTGTAGCGCGCGAAGGAAAGACATCGATGACCATCGAAGTTCTAGTGGAGGCTGAACGATCCGGGGAACCAGGAGAACAGATCCGCGTGACCGAAGCCGAGGTGGTTTATGTGGCGGTGGACGAAAAAGGCAAACCCACCTCGATCCGATGAGATGATGCAGCTTGGCAATATTCTCGTCGGTACCCTGCTTATCCTTATCGTCACGGCGCTGGCGGCCTTTTCCCAGGGCGGGCCAGCTAAAATGGGCAGGACAGGGTGTCCTCAGTGTGTGAATGACGGCTCGCCCATATCTCTGTCGCTGCAGAAGGCCGACGAATTGTATGCGAGTTTCAAAACCAAAGAGGCGCGAAGCGAGCTTCTTAGGGTTCTGGCTTGGGACCCGCAGAACGCAGAAGCGCTTTCTAAAATGGCCCGAGTTTATATCGAGTTCGCTGATCTGATCCCGGAATCGTCCCCCGACTGGCAAGCAAAAAGAATGGTGGAATACCGGACGGCCGAGGACTATGCCCGTAAATCCGTCAAAGCGGATCCGAATTCCACCTGGGGCCATTTTTATGTCGCCGCGTCGCTGGGAAATGTCGCCGCTTTGTCGCCGGTGGCCAAGCAAATCGATTTGGCGGGAGAGATTCGTGAAGCCATCGAAAAGGCGATTGCGCTCGATCCGCAAAACGGCTTCGCCTATCATGTCTACGGAATCTGGCATCGAAAGATGGCGGAGATCGGTAAGACGAAGCGCTTGTTTGCCGCCGTACTCTACGGTCGTTCCGTTCCCAAAGGGAGCTTGGATCAGTCCATCGACTACTTGAGGAAGGCCGTCGCTCTCGATCCCACCGTCATCGCTAGCCGACTGGAGTTAGCGAAAAGCTACGTAGCGGTTGAAAATTGGACCCTGGCGCGCAAGTTCCTCGTCTCCGTGCGAGGACTTCCCATACAGTTCTCCGACGACGCCAAGCATAAACAAAAAGCGGAGCAGCTGCTGGAAGAGATTAAGGAGCGCTAGCGCCGGGACTCCTAATAACAATCCGAGTTCCTGACCCGCATCGATCCAACGGGGTCAGCAAATTTTCCACCGCGGCGAATTCGGCCAAATTCTCATCGTCGCCAATCGCGGCGGTTGCACGAGCCGCGGCCTTTCAGTATCTATGAGCACTAAGATGAACCGGCTCCAACGAGTCTTTGCATTGCTGATCTCGCTCGTAAGCTTGGTCGGCTGCGGCCGATCTTCGAGTGCGCCTAAAATTTTGCGCGTGGGATTTGTCCCGGCGGAAGATGCCCAACGAGTCATCCAAAACGCCCAGCCGATTATCGATATCCTGCAGAAAGAGTTGGGCATGGAGGTGCAGCCTTTCGTGGCGACGGATTACACCGGCGTCATCGAGGCGCTGCGAGCCAATAAGCTGGATATCGCATTTTTGACGCCCGCGTCCTACGTGCTGGCCAAAAACGAAGCGAACGTGACCGTGGTGCTCAAGTCGGAGCGCAAAGGCTCGGCTTTCTATTATGCGGCGATCATCACGCGGGCCGACAGCGGCATTAACAAATTAGCAGATCTACGCGGCAAGACCTTCGCTTTTGGAGACCCGCTCTCGACGTCGGCCAACGTTTTTCCCCGAAAAATGTTTCACGAGGCCGGGATCGACCCGGCGCGCGATTTCAAGCAGATTCTCTACTCCGGCGGCCATGACGCCACGGTGCTGGCGGTGCTAAACGGCAAGGTCGATGCCGGCGCAACTTATGCAAACTCGCCGGACAATAACGATACGGCGTGGATGCGTTATTTGAAAAGCTCGGAGGACGTCAAAAAGATTCACGCGATTGCTTTCTCCGAGCCGATTCCAGCGGACAATCTGGTGATCAACTCACATCTCGAAGAGAGCCTTGCCCAAAAAGTGCAAACGATCTTCCTCGATCTCAGCCGTGACCCCAAGGGAAAAGAGATGCTGCGGGATCTCTATCAGATCGACGGCTTTGTGGCGGCGACCGACAAAGACTACGATTCCGTGCGCCAGGCATTCGCCATTGCCGGCATCGAGCTCAGGGAAGCGCTCCAAAAAAAGCAGCCGTGAGCATTCTCGAAATCAAGGACTTGCATCAATCCTATGGTGCGACGACGCCGGTGCTTCGGGCCGTCAGTCTCAAGATCGAGCAAGGAGAGTTTGTCGGAATCATCGGCCTCAGCGGTTCGGGCAAATCGACTTTGCTCCGGTGCATCAACCGGCTCATCGATGCCAGCTCGGGCGCCATTATGGTGCCCCGCTCGCTGATCGGTGGAGGTTCCAACAATGGCAGGGCGGATGTTCTGAAGCTCGCGAGACCGGAGCTCCGTCTCCTGCGCCGCAAGATCGGCATGGTCTTCCAGCAATTTAATATCGCCAAACGTCTTTCGATCATCGAAAACGTCCTCTCCGGCGGCCTCGGATATCAGCCGGCGCTGCGAAGCACCCTCCGTATCTTCTCGGCGGAGGAGCAGCGCCAGGCTCTGACTAACTTGAAGCGGGTCGGTCTTCTCGATCACGCGTACAAACGGGCGGATGAGCTAAGCGGCGGCGAACAACAGCGGGTGGCCATTGCGCGAACCTTGATGCAGCAGCCGGCGATCATTCTTGCCGATGAGCCGGTTTCCAGCCTTGACCCGAAATTGTCGCGGGTCGTCTTGGATATTTTGAAGCGGGTTTGCAAAGAAGATGGAATTACGGCGCTGGTGAGTCTACATACTCTGGAGCTTACGCGAGAGTACGCCGACCGGGTGATCGGACTGAAACAGGGTCAGGTTTTCTTTGATGGCCCCGTGCGTGACTTGACTGAGGCGATTGTTGATTCGGTTTATCAGCGAAGAGAATAAGAAACCGGGTCTCAGTCCGGTTCGAATCCCAATACACGATCCAGCGCTAGTCTTCCGGGTCCGGAAAGTAACAGACTGATACTCATTGTCGGTGAGCTAGCCTCTGAGGCGAGTCACGGATGAGCCATGAGCTCCATCAGAAAAAGTGTGGAGAGAACTAACTTCGCTGAGGAAACCATGAAGAGAAGCGAGACCGATATTTTTTCCGAGGCACCGACGCCGCCGAAGCGCGGCGCAAGATTCTTGGTTTTGCTGGTCATCTTTGGGCTGATCATGGCGTGGTCTTTTCACGGCGCGAAAATCCGCCCGGGTGAATTGATTCAAGGCATCCCGCAGATCGCCATCACGTTAGGGCGCATGTTGCCGCCGGATTTTTCTAAAGTGACCCATGCCAAGGGCTACTTTTTACCCGAAGGATTCTCGCTCCGGGAATTATTTCTTCCGCTGCCGCTTCCAGCGCAACAGGCGCGGATCAAACAGCGCTGGTGGGACAATACCTTTCCGCAAACCATCGTCGGCGCCACGTTAGAGACGGTACAAATGGCTCTGGCGGGAACTTTTCTTGCGTTGATTGTCGCGTTTCCAGTCGGTTTCCTCGCCGCGCGCAACACCACGCCGCACCCGCTGGTTTACCACGCCTTGCGGACCGTGCTGAACTTTCTCCGCACGATTCCGGACCTTGCGCTGGGACTGCTCTTCGTCGCGGCGGTGGGTCTCGGCGCTTTTGCCGGCACCTTGGCGTTGGCGATCCACACCGCGACCGTTCTGGGAAAACTGCTTTCCGAATCGGTGGAGAATATCGACGAAGGGGTGGTGGAAGCGATCCGTGCCACCGGCGCCGGCTACTCGCAGATTCTGTCGTTCGCCGTGCTGCCGCAAATCTTGCCGGATCTGATCTCTTTTACATTGTATCGGCTGGAGACGAACATTCGTGCCGCGTCCGTTTTGGGGCTGATCGGCGCCGGCGGCATCGGTTATCTGATGAATACGAGCTTTCGGACGTTTCAGTATCAGGAAGCGGCCGCCATCGTGATTGTTTTAATCGCGCTCGTGATGCTAGTGGATTATCTGAGTTCGCGTCTGCGGAAACTCGTCGTTTAGCTGCGAAAGTAGGCGCCCCGCAGCTCAGCAGTGCTTCCATTGGGGGTTGACGTCCGGAACGGAAATAAACGCCGTCGTGGACATTTTTTAGCCCCTTGTGTAATCTCGCGCAGGAGAAACAATTTCGATGATTCGCGTCGTTGGTTTGGTGGCAAAATACCAGGAACCCAAGGCTGCCGAAATGGTGCGTTGGTTGGCGCCGTGGCTCAAGCAGAGGAGAAAGAAAGTTCTGGTGGAAGACGGTGTGGTCCGCGGCGCCGGCGTCTCCTGCACCAAGAAGCAACTGGCGGCCAAAGCCGATCTGATCATCTCGTTGGGCGGCGATGGAACCCTGCTCAACATCGCGCCTCTGGTGGAGCGGCCCGATGTCCCCATTCTCGGTGTGAATTTGGGCGGCCTCGGCTTTATCACGGAAGTAGCAGTGGACGAACTGGAGTCCGTCTTGGCAAAAACTCTGGAGGGAGATTACGAAGTTGAAAAGCGCATGACTCTGGAGGTCCGGGTCAACACGAAGAATGGTAAATTGCGCAAATTTAGAGTTCTCAACGACGCCGTGATCGCCAAAGGCGCGCGCAGCCGCATCATCGATCTGGAGACCTATGTTGGCGACGATTATCTTTGCACCTACCGGGCGGATGGCTTGATTATATCCACGCCTACCGGTTCCACGGCCTATTCCCTGGCCGCCGGAGGACCTATCTTGGAACCGGCCCTGGGCGCAATCATTTTGAGCCCCATCTGTCCCCACACTTTGACCAACCGGCCCATCGTGGTTCCCAACAAGTCGACCATTCAGGTAACGCTTCGTTCTTTCGGCGATACCGTCATTCTCATTCCCGACGGGCAGCCGGGCGTGCGCTTGAACAACGGCGATCAGGTGGAGGCGCGGGATTTTGGTTTGCCGGTCTCGTTGATCAAGCTGCCGTCGCGCAGCTATTACGAAATCCTGCGCAACAAACTGAAGTGGGGAGAACGTTAATCCGGCCTTGGTATGCTGCGCGAGCTACGGATCAAGAATTTCGCCGTGATCGACGAGGTGGCGCTGGAGCTGGGACCCGGACTCAACGTCCTCACCGGAGAGACGGGTGCCGGCAAATCGATCGTCCTCAATGCGCTCGGCTTGATCTGCGGCGAGCGCGGCGCTTCGGACATCATCCGCCACAAAGAAGAAGAGGCGAACGTCGAGGCGCTGTTCGATGATCTTCCGCCGCCGCTCGAAATCAAGCTAAAAGAGCTGGGTTTCGATGCCGGCGGTGAATTGGTTATCAAACGGATTCTCAGCCGCTCGGGGAAGAATCGCATCTATATCAACGGAAGTCTCTCGCCGCTGAACCTTCTTTCGGAAGTCGGGAGTTGCCTGGTTCACATTTACGGACAACACGAACACCATACGTTGCTGCAGCCGGAGACCCAGCTAGCTTTGCTGGACGGCTTCGCGGTTCTCCATGACAAAACCGAGTTGATGAAGCAGAACTTCGATGCGCTCACGGCAGCTTGGAGCAATCTCACGAAGGCACGAGAATCACTCGACCAGCGGCGCCGCGAGAAGGCGTTCCTCGAAGCTCAAGCGGAGGAGATTGTTCGAGCCCGGCTCAGCCCCGGGGAAGAAGAGGCGCTGCAAGCAACCAAGAACCTCTTAGTCCATGCCGAGAAGCTTCATCAGGGGTGTCGCGAAGGCGAGGAGCTGCTTTACGAGGGCCAAGAGGCGCTGGTAAGCCGCTTGGGGAAGTATGCGTCTAAGTTAAGAGAATTAACGGGCATCGATGAAGCGCTTAAATCCGCCATGGAACTGCTCGACTCATCGTTGGCACAGTTGCAAGAGGCAGCGGCGGAGCTGCGGCGCTACGCGGATCGAATCCATTTCGAGCCCGGCGCTCTCGAACAACTAGAGGACCGGCTCGCGGACATCCACCGCCTGAAACGAAAATACCATGGCAGCGTCGAGGATATTCTGAGATTGCATGCTGAAACTGATGCAGCGCTCCAGGCGTTGGATCGTGGGGAAGAAGAAATCTCGGCGCTGGAAAAGGCGTTCGATGAGGCTAGAAGGACGGCATGGGACGCGGCTCAGAAACTTTCCCTTGAACGTCAGCGGATAGCGAAGCGACTGAAGAAAGAAATGGAGAAAGAAATTGAAGGTCTCGGCATGCCGCACGCGACTTTTGAAGTTCGCTTCATTACGCAAGATGAAAAGGAGGATCAGCCGCCGTTTTTCATCGCCGGCAATCGACTTACGGCAAAGGGCATGAACCAGGTGGAATTTTACTTCTCTCCTAATCCCGGCGAGCCGGTGAAGCCGCTGGGTAAAATCGCCTCCGGCGGCGAACTGTCCCGGCTGATGCTAGCCATCAAGTCTTTAGTACTGACGCCGGGAGACATCCCGACCTTGTTGTTCGACGAGGTCGATGCGGGAATCGGCGGCGGCGTTGCGGAAATCGTGGGGAAAAAGCTCAAGCAGGTCGCGGCATCGCACCAGGTCATCTGTGTGACACACCTGCCGCAAATCGCCGCCCTCGCCGACTCCCATTACATCGTCAAACGCTTGGGCGATAAGGACAGGGTGGACGAGGTGGCGCGTATGCTCGGCGGAGTGAAGATCACGGATAAAACCCGCCGGCACGCGGAGGAGATGGTTCGAGGTAAGTAATCAGCAACGAGGACTGCTATCCGTCACTCGACACCTGTCACTCATTACTCTTTTGAAGTTTGACTTTCAGGGGCCGCTCTTTTACTTTTAAATCGGCACTCATCAGTCAGGGCTGCCATAGCGTGGGGCCGTAGCTCAGTTGGGAGAGCGCTTGAATGGCATTCAAGAGGTCGAGGGTTCGATTCCCTTCGGCTCCACCAAAGCTTCCATCATTCCGTTTCAAGTGCGCAGTCAATACAGCTGATAATCTTGATCCGATTCAAATGACCCCTACCAAGAAGTCCGATATGCGGGATTGGATTATCCAGGGATTCAACCGAGCTGAGGACGCCGTATACATTGGCTTGGGGTTGCTCCTCGCAGCCACCGCGCTCACGCTGTTGATCACTGAGATGATCTATTTCGGACATTATCTCATTACGGGGGCTTTATCGGAAAACATTGTTTTTTTGCTCGATCGAATCCTGCTCATCATCATATTCGTGGAGGTCTTGTATACCGTGCAAGTATCCTTTCGCCAACACCTCTTGCAGCCAGAACCCTTCCTGGTTGTCGGCATGATTGCAGTGACCCGGCGGATTCTTGTTCTGACCGCCGAATTGTCAAAGCTGGTCAAGGACAATGAAGGTGTTTTTCGCAATGCGATGATCGAGCTTGCACTACTGACATTGCTGATTATCTCATTGGTCGTTTGTTTGCGCATGCTACGGCAACGGGATCGATCTAAGAACGATGGATGACGAGTCATCACCGCCCACAGCCCCTTTGAGATCTTGCGTCTGCAGCACGACTGCTGCGGAGTTACCTTAAAAATGAGGGGAAAATCCTACAAAACCATCCGACTCGATGAGGCAATTTCCTTCTCAGGTAAGTGCCCAAACAGATAAAGTTCTTCTTAAGAACCACCAAATCCTAAAAAGCCACTTGACAAGTGTTGGAGGTACGACTATTGGTCATTTATTCCTTCCCTAAATTGGAGGTGCGTCCATGGAAGTTTCCAGGCGTGACTTTCTCCGATTTTCTGTTGGCGCAGCCGGTGGCACCGCGCTAGCAGGGCTTGTCGGATCCGGCGTTAACCTCGGACCCGTCGTAGCCCAGGCCCAAGAGCTCAGAATCAAAAACGCCAAGGTGACGCCCAGCGTCTGTCCCTATTGCTCGGTGGGGTGTGGCACCTTGATCCACACCGTCAACGGGCAGATCGTCAATATCGAAGGCGATCCCCGCAGCCCGCACAACGAGGGAACTCTGTGTCCCAAGGGCGCGGCGATCTTTCAGCTCCACGTCAATCCCAATCGCCCGACTCAGGTTCTCCACCGTGCTGCCGGCGGCACCGACTGGGAGGTCTGGGATCTCGAGCGCGCGATCAACCGGATCGCCGAGCTGACGAAGAAGACGCGCGACGAGACTTTCATCGAGAAGCTGCCCAATGGCAAGCTCGTCAATATGACGCCTGCCATTTTCGCTCTCGGCGGCGCCACGCTCGAGGTCGAATTCAATCACGTCCATCAAAAGCTCATGCGCGGCCTCGGCATTGTGGCGATCGAGAACCAGGCGCGGATATGACACAGCTCTAGCGTCCCCGGTCTGGGGACCCGATTCGGCCGCGGCGCAGCAACCCTCTACCCGCGGAGCATGGCCGACTCCGATTGCGTCGTCGTCATGGGCTCCAACATGGCGGAGAACCACCCCGTCGCGTTCCGCTGGCCGATGAAAGCGAAGGTCGAGCACGGCGCCAAGATCATTCATATCGACCCGCGTTTCACCCGCACCAGCGCGGTGGCCGATATCTACGCGCCGGTCCGCGCGGGGTCTGACATCGCCTTTCTGGGTGGTGTAATCAATTACGTCATCAACAGCGAGAAGTGGAACAAGGACCCGTTCTTCAAGAGCTTTGTTGTGAACTATACGAACGCCGCGACGATCATCAACGAGGACTTCAAGGACACCGAAGATTTAAACGGTGTATTTTCCGGCCTCATGCAGTCCAAAGGCGGGGTAGCCGAATGGCCGTTCAACGGTTTTATAAATCAGTACGATGGGGCAACCTGGCAATATGCTCGAACCAAGGCCGGGGCCCAGGGTCAAGGGGCCGCGGCGACCGCGCAGTCCGGCGAGACTAAAGTATCTACCGGACCCGACGGTACCAAGGCGCCGGCGACGCCTGCTGCCGCGAGTGCGCCGGGCGCGAAGCCAGACGGCAAGTCGGCCGAGGTGCCGTCATTCGTGCCGCTGGTGGCTTCTTTGGTGAAGCCTCCGGCGCTCCGGGATGAGACGCTTCAAGACCCCCGGACGGTTTTCCAAATCGTCAAGAAGCATTTCGGTCGCTACACCCCGGAAATGGTCGAGAAGACCACTGGCTGTCCCAAGGAAATGTTTCTCAAGGTTGCCGAGACCATTCTGGCAAATTCGGGCGCGGAGCGGACCACTTCATTCGCCTACGCCGTCGCCTGGACGCAACACACCTACGGCGTCCAGATCATCGGCGCCTGCGCGCTGCTGCAACTTTTGCTGGGCAACATCGGCCGGCCGGGTGCCGGCGTTATGGCGCTTCGCGGCCACGCTTCGATTCAAGGTTCCACGGATATTCCTACGCTCTACCACTCGATCCAGGGTTATCTGGCGGCGCCGACGGCGCTCAAGAAGCACGACACGTTGCAGGATTACATAGCGGCCGAGACGATACCGACGGGCTACTGGGCGAACATGCCGAAATTCATGGTTTCATATCTCAAGTCAGTCTACGGCGACGCGGCAACGAAAGACAACCAGTACGGCTACGACTGGCACCCGAAAATTCTCGGCGATCATTCCCATATGGCGATGTTTGCGGCGATGGACGCGGGCAAGGTGAAGGGGATGATCTGCATCGGCCAGAACCCGGCCACGTCGCTTAACGCCAAACTGGAGCGCGCGGGACTCAGAAAGCTCGAATGGCTGGTGGTCAAGGACAACTGGATCACGGAGACGGCAAATTACTGGAAGAATGCGCCGGAAGTCAAAAATGGCGAGGTGAAGACGGCCGACATCAAGACTGAAGTGTTCTACTTGCCAGCGACTCAGGTCGCCGAACTCGAAGGCACCTTCACCAACACGCAGCGCATGTTGCAGTTCCATCACAAGGCCGCTGAGGCGCCCGGCGATTGCCGGTCTGACACCCAGTTCAGCTACGATCTCGGCAAACGATTAAAAAAGCTCTATGCCAATTCCACTTTGCCGCGCGACGAGGGTTTCAAGAATCTGGTCTGGGACTTCGAGCATGAGAACGAAGCCGAGCGCAAAAAGGGCGAGCCGTCGGTGCTGAAGATCCTGAAGGAGATCAACGGCTTTTTCACCGAAGATCCCGGCCGCCACTGCGTGGGCTTTGCCGAGTTGAAAGACGATGGCTCGACGACGTGCGCGTCGTGGATCTATTCGGGCGTCTACCCCGGACCGGGAAAAAATCTCGCCGATAGGCGCACGCCCGATCCGCCTGGCCAACCCGGCGCGCAACTTCAGTGGGGTTGGGCCTGGCCGGCTAACCGCCGCATCATGTACAACCGCGCCTCCGCCGATCCCGAAGGAAAGCCCTGGAGCGAAAAAAAGAAGTGGGTGTGGTGGGACGCGGAGGCGAAGAAATGGGCAGGCTACGATGTACCGGATTACATCGCGACCAAACCGCCCAACGACAAAGCGAAACCGGGCGCGGCGGGCATGGACGCGCTTCCCGGGACTGCGCCTTTCATCATGCGGCCGGACGGCCTCGGTTGGCTCTTCGTGCCGGCGGGCCTGGTGGACGGGCCGCTGCCGACGCACTATGAGCCCGTCGAGTCGCCGGTGCAAAATCCCCTCTACAAGCAGCAGACAAGCCCGGTATACAAACACTGGAAAAATGCCGGCAATGAGCTGGCGAAGATGGGCGATCCAAAGTTCCCTTATGTGCTGACCACGTACCGGCTGACCGAGCACTACCTGGCAGGCGGCATGAGCCGCTGGCTTCCATGGCTCACGGAGCTGCAGCCCGAGCTGTTCGTCGAGATCAGTCCCGAGTTGGCGCAGGAAAAAGGCATCAAGAACCTCGACTGGTGCAAGATCTCCAGCCCGCGCACGCAGATCCGCGCCAAGGCTCTCGTCACACGGCGAATGCGACCATTCAAGATCGACGGGAAAATCATCCACCAGGTCGGCATGCCCTGGCACTGGGGATACGAAGGCTTATCCAAGGGCGACGTCGTCAACGAGTTGACGTCCCTCATCGCCGATCCGAACGTTTCGATGCACGAAGGAAA
>VBKE01000498.1 GCA_005879605.1 Deltaproteobacteria bacterium | reverse complement strand
GTAGTGATAACGCTCACATGATCGAAATCCTCAGTCGCGACGCCGAAACTGTTGAGCGCGATAACGTGGGCGTCGGCGTCTTCTTCTTCGTCGAAGGAGTCTCCGTTGACGACAGCTGGGTATCATACCACTCAGCGTTGATTTGAGCCTCAATCTTGGTGCAAGAGAAAAAGCTAGCGGCTGAGAGTATCCTATCTGGCGGGCAAATTCTAATGGACGGATCTGTTTGTGGAAGAAGGATGGCGCGATCGGTTTTTGGTGATATGCAAAACCGCTGGCCGAAATGCTATTGGACGACGATAGCTTCGCCTCTGTTGATCGTGAGTTCGCGGATTTTGGCGGGCAGATCAAAAGGCGAGTCCAAATCGAATCCTCCGGGATGCTCAGGCGTGCGCGAGAAGAAGGTGACGAGTTCCTGGACGATGGGCTTGGGCAACGGGACGCCGAGAATTTCGGCCGATCCAAGCTTGAATTGGCCCCTGCCGTTGCTCGTGCTGAGAATGCCGCGGGCCGTCACGGGCACCCGGCCGGAAACGTAATTTAACGGGTCCATGAAGCCGGCGTTTTGGTGTTGACGCTTGAATTCATCGAGATCGACATAGACACGCCCCGCCAACCCGCCATCGCCCAGCATGTTGACCAAGGGGTTGGTCAGGCCGCGAGGAATTTTTTCTCTCAAGTTGAACGCCAGATAGGAGTTAAGCTCGCTTTCTGTAACGGGAGTCTTTCTCGGCGCGACGCGAGAGGCTGAGCCATTCTTTGTTATCTCGTCAATCTTGCGTTGCAATTGATCCCCTTCCTGTTTGGAGAGCGCGACCGCAAACGTAGCAAAACCGGTTAGGCTGAAACTCAGCAGGATCGCGAGCAGGTTCGTCGCGAAATTTCGCCTGGCCATGACAAACAGGATACGATCCGGGAGGAGAGGCTTCAATATGATCGAGATGCGCAGGCGGGAATTATCTCAGTTCGAATTCAAACGTGCTCACCACGCGAATTTTTTTCACCGGCGCGCTTGTAGGACTATAGGGTCCGGACTCGTCGTTGCCGTCGCTCCCGAAGATCTGGATCATGCCTTGATTGGCGGAATGAATCTTACCGACCTGAGCCCCCGAGTCGGCGGCGAACTGCTGGGCGATGCTGCGCGCGTTTTTCGTCGCCTCGGCGAGCAACTCCGGCCTCAATTCATTGAACTTGGAAACTACGTAGCGCGGGTTTGCGGCCCCGCCTTCGCGCTCGCCGTCGAGAACGACGCCGGTCTTTACGAGTTCTTCGGTTGATCCCAGCGCCTTCTGGACGAGATCGATGTTGTTGGAACGGATGGTAATCGAACTCGTCACCACGTATCGAAGACGGTCGGAAACCGGTTGCGGGCCATAGTCGCGCGCGAATCTATCAATGGTTCGCGTCGGCTGGCGTGTGATCGCGGTTTCGCCAAATCCATAGTTCTTTAGAAACGCGAGCACCGCATTGCGGTCGGCGCTGATCTTCGCATTCGCGTCCTTCAAATCCTCGCCGGCCCGGCGAAGGTTAATCGTCCAAATCGCCTCGTCAGCCTTGACTTCTCGCTCCACGAGGCCCTTGACCGTGACGGTCCGCACCTCGGACTTGAATCGGGCCGTGCCCCGGCCGATGAAATAGCCCGCCGTGATGAGTCCTATCAGCAAACAGAGGCCCACAATGAGCGCTGCTATTGTCGCTTGGTCGTTGTTGTCGTTCGCCATGACCACTCACTCCCTCACCCTTGCAAATAGCCCAACTACTTCAGACGCAATGTTTCTTCAACGCAGGTCACGGCGTATCCGCCAATTTTGATCTTCTCGCCGTCCACGCTCACAGCGACCTGACCGTCCCGTCCCACTTGCATTCCCTGGCGCCCATAGTATCGGGCGCCGTATTTTGCCGCTGCCGCAGACGGGATCTTCGGGAACGCCCTGCGCCGGCGCAAAGGAGCGCACGTGAACCGCCGAAGCCTGATCATCGGACCGGCCGAAAACCGTGACGCCGGTCACCTGCGCCGCGTTGCTAATCGTGACCAACGCCTCCATGTCCGGCCGGAGAGCCGCGACCGCGTTCGCCTTTTCCATATTCACCACCAGCCACACAACGCCGACATCCACACGCAACGCAGGCGTATTCATCATCAACGGCGTGCCCAAGGCGCTTATGAGAAGCGGAAGGAGTTCGTCGTTGATGCGAACCGCTGTCGCCGCCGGCGCCTGTACCATTATTTTTGCCCCGGTTTCAGTAGTCTCGACCGACAGATCCAGGATCCCGGCCAAGCACTCTTGACGGAGCTTTCCTTCTCGCGGCGAAGCGAAACCGCTCTCAATCACGGCGTGCGCGCTGCCGATGGTCGGATGTCCGGCAAAAGGCAGCTCTTGTTTCGGTGAAAAAATTCTCAGGCGGTAGTCGGCGTTGGCAGACGATGGCCGGAGAACAAAGGTTGTCTCCGACAGGTTTGTCCATGCCGCGATCCGCTGCATCTCTGCCGGCTCAACGCATTCTGCTCCGATAACCACAGCGACCGGATTTCCCCAGAAGGGTTTCTGCGTGAAAACGTCAACTTGTTTGAAAGGAAGAATTTGCAAGTGCCGCTCCCTTATAAGGAGTACCCTGGCGCGACTGGTTTTGAAACTGACCAGATTTAAGACCGATGCCGAAGCTGGAGAGATCCGTTCGAGTATTCGTTTCTCCGCACCACAGGACATTATTTGTTTGTAGGCTGCCTATAGAAACCTTCTTTCTCGAGTTCTTTCATAAAGCGCGTGTTGACGAAATCTTCGGGCTTTTTGCTCTTTGCCGCAGCAACGCGTTGGGCCACCTCTTCGATCGCGTTACGCTACCACGAATTTCTGATTATAGTCCGAATCTCAACCGATTGGCCAATGTCTCACCCTAGCCGATATTCATCGGAT
>VBKE01000497.1 GCA_005879605.1 Deltaproteobacteria bacterium | reverse complement strand
AGAGCGTGAAACCTTGGATCATTCGCAAGGAAGAAAAACCCGTCAGTCAAGGCGAGTATCGACAAACGCCGGCGGAGCTCGAGGCGTTCCACCAGTTCACGCAGTGCATCAACTGCATGCTCTGCTACGCGGCCTGCCCGGTTTACGGGCTCGAGCCGAACTTTCTGGGCCCGGCCGCCATCGCCCTCGGCTACCGCTATAACATGGACTCGCGCGATCAAGGCAAAGAGCAACGCGCGATCCTCGGCAACCACGATGGCATCTGGGACTGCACCTTTGTCGGAGAGTGCAGTGTCGTGTGTCCCAAGGACGTAGATCCCGCCGCGGCCATCCAGCGCTCGAAGGTCGACACCACCAAAAGCTGGTTTCAGTCTATCCTGATGCCCTGGGGGCAACGATGAACGGAACGCGACCCGACAAATCCAAGCTCTACCATAGAAAGATGTCAGCCGCCTGGTGGCTGAAGAAGCCGAGCTATTTTTTTTTCATGCTGCGTGAGTTATCGAGCGTTTTCATCGCCATCTTTCTCGTCGTGTTTCTCGTTCAGCTCTACCAACTGACTCGCGGGCCCGAGGCCTACGCCGCCTTTGCCCACAAGCTCAGCTCGCCGGGATGGCTCGCCTTTAACCTCGTTACGTTGCTGTTCGCTCTCTACCACAGCATCACCTGGTTTCAGTCTTCAGCGATTGTTTTGCCGGTGCGAATCGGCGAGCGCGAACTCCCGCGCAATTTATTTGTCGCACTAAACGTGGCTGCCCTGGGAGTCGTATCTTTGATCATCTTGGTGCTCTTCTTAACGCTGGAAGGTTGAACGTGACCGAACAAAAAAATAGCGAACCCCTATGGTGGGGGCTTTTCTCAGCCGGAGGCGTCGTGGCTGCCTTCCTGGTTCCTATTCACATCATTATATTCGGCTTTGCGGTGCCTCTTGGGTGGATTTCTGACAGCGGCATGCTTTACCACAACTGGCTGATTAAAATTTACCTCTTCGTGCTCATCACGCTGCCTCTCTATCATTGGGCCCACCGCTTCTATTTTGCCTTGAATGATATGAAGCTTGGATTTCCACGCAAGCCGGTCGCGGCGCTCTGCTACGGCGGCGCTGTCGTCGGCACCCTGGCGACCCTGTGGGTCTTATTATCACTTTAGCTTCCAAGAACCTCGATCTAGCGGGGTCCGTCAGAAAATCCTAGCGCTCTTGAGAGCGCGTTCGTCTCTTCAAGTACATTTTGACCCAATAATCGTATAGCGAAGCGACGGTAAACTGCTCAGAAATTTTTCGCTTCATGGCTGATTCGTAATCAATGGTGATGTTCTGATCCTCCTTTTTGACCGCTAACATTCGCCCTTCTTTCTGATCCACAAACGCCCCGCACGCGCGTAGAATTTGAGAGAGAGCATGGGCTTCCGGAGCGTCGCCGGAATCCGCGGCCTTCCGCTTCGCTCGCCCCTCTATCTCCATGCGCTCAATGTCATCCGGCGCATAATGGAGTTCCACCACACCCGATGAAGGTATGGAACTCCCTTCAGATCCATGCTTTGGGGCACGCATTGACTGCCAGATCGCTCGAAGAGATTTTACCTCGTTGGGCTTTGAATTCTCTCTCGGCTTCTGGCCGCGCACCGAAAAGTCATCGCCCTCGACCGTGAGAATAAAAGATTGCACGCCGAGGGACTCCAGCATCTGGCCGATGGGTCGAAGCAATTGCGAGTAATTGGAACCCTGAGACATCGAAGGTTTTTTTGCCGCGTTACGCCGACCAAGCCGAAACCATGAATCTGATGCTTGAAAAATTCGGTTTAACCGGGATTGCGATCCGCCCGTTTCATATACATTCTTACCGAGACGTCATAGAGATCTGAAACGGTCAGCACTTCGTCGTTCAGGCGTCCCGGAGACGTTTCATAAAGTAGAACAATAGAGTTGCCGTTCCAGGAGACTTTCAAAAGTCGGGCACGCTTTTGACCGATATAGGCGCCGATGGTTCGAAACAGTTGCGACAAGCTGCCGGCATCGGGTATTCTCCGAGGATCCATTCGCTTGGCTCGTCCTTCGCTTTCTAGCCGATCGACGTCTTTCGGAGTATAGCGGAGTTCGAGCTGCGTCACGGTTACAGGCCTCGCCGGGACGTTCATTCCTGATTCTAAGGTTCTCTGGCGGGGAAGAACTCCCCAAATATGCCGGACTTTGTCTTCTTCCGATGGCTGTTCAGGAGAATTCCCAGGTAAAGTTGCTTTTCCTCGAACGAGAAAGTCTTCACCATCAGGCTCCATGTCGAAGCTCTCAACATTCAACAGTTCTAGAGCCTGACCGATGGCACGCAGAGGCTGCGCGTAGTTTGCCGTTCCAAACATGGACCGCCTTTCTTAAGACAACGTTGGCTTAGATCGAGTTGAAGGATTCTCGTGATGATAAGTGGAACAGCCCGTAAAACTGTCTTTTACTCGCAACTAGGTGAGAAGTCAATTATTTTTTGATTCGTTGAAGGGGTGCCCTTATGGCGGGGTTAGAGTGTCCCGGTATTGAGACTTGAGATTTGCCATTAAGATCGCTTCGATGAGAGGGTGGCTCAAGTTCTACTTAAGCGAAAAGAGTTTGCACCCTTTAGTGGTTCTGCTTTAGTGGCACCCTGATTGTCCGCAGCTTCCGGTTGCATCCGCTCTGTCTCGTCGTCACCTTTCAAACCCGCCAGCTTAATCTTTAATCTGAGGTTATTAGCGCTGTCCGCGTTAATAATCGCTTGATCGAGATTGATTTTGCCCTCAATGTAAAGCGTAAATAGTGCCTGATCGAAGGTTTGGCATCCTTCCTGAACGCCCTGTTCCATCCCCTCTTTGAGCGTATCGATATCGCCTTTTCTAATGAGATCCTTTATGCGTGGCGTATCCATGAGGATCTCAAGGGCGGCCACGCGCTTGCCATCTAATGAAGGAATCAACCGTTGGGAAACAATCGATCGTAGATTCAAAGAGAGCTGCAGATAAATCTGCGCATGTCGCTGGGTTGGAAAGAAATTCATAATGCGTTCGATCGCTTGGTTGGCATTGTTCGAGTGAAGCGTCCCCACGCAGAGGTGGCCGGTCTCGGCGAAAGTGATCGCAGCCTCCATCGTCTCGGTATCGCGGATCTCGCCGATGAGAATAACGTCCGGCGCTTGGCGCAACGTGTTCTTCAGCGCAGCCTGGAACGATTGGGTGTCGAATCCGACCTCTCGCTGAGTGACGATGGATTTCTTATGCCGATGAACGAACTCGATAGGGTCTTCTATCGTGATAATATGTCCGGCTTCCGACGAATTACGGTGATCGATCATGGCTGCTAGAGTCGTGGATTTTCCTGAACCCGTCGCGCCAACCACCAGGGTCAATCCACGCTTGGTCATCGCAATATCTTTGAGGATCGAAGCCAACCGGAGCTCATCCAGGGTAGAAGCGTCAGCCTTGACTCGCCGAATGACCATGCCCACCGAACCGCGTTGACGGAAAACATTGACACGGAAGCGGCTCACTCCCGGAAGCGCCATGGCCATGTTCATTTCGAAAGTCTCGGCGAATTCCTTTCGCTGTCGTTCGTTCATGATGGCAGCCGCGAGGTCTTCGAGCTCCGGCGGCGTAAAGCTGTGGTCGCTCATCGGCCGAATTTGCCCGTCAATCCGAAACATCAACGGCCGGGCTACGGTGAGATACAGATCCGAGGCCTCGGTCTCGACCATCATCTTAAAAAACTCCTGGACATCCATTTGGGGTTACGCCTCCGCTGAGGGCTTTCAAGAATCTTTAGATGCGACCTCCGACGACCGAAGGGCCAAACAGATTGGGATTCATGCTCTTCGATTGCGCCTCTTCCTTTGTCACGATGCCCTTGGCAACCAGATTTTGCAGCGCCATGTCCATCGTTTGCATGCCGTCTTTTTGACTGACCTGCATGGTTCCGGGAATTTGGTGGATCTTGCCCTCGCGAATCAGATTTCGTATCGCGGTGGTTCCGGTCATGATCTCCAACGCCGCAACTCGCCCGCCGGTTTTCTTCTTGAGCAACGTCTGTGTAATAACCGCCTCAATCGACTCGGCGAATTGCGCCGATCACACGGTCCACGGTTTTCGGAGCGCTGGAAGTATGCAAAGTACCAAACACGAGATGGCCGGTTTCCGCGGCCGTCAGCGCGAGCTGAATGGTCTCCAGATCGCGCATTTCGCCGACCAAGATGATGTCCGGATCCTCGCGCAACGCCGCTCTCA
Source organism: Deltaproteobacteria bacterium (assembly GCA_005879605.1). Classification (GTDB taxonomy): domain Bacteria; phylum Desulfobacterota; class Binatia; order UBA9968; family UBA9968; genus DP-1. The sequence goes on along the minus strand of VBKE01000497.1, from coordinate 2,142 downwards.
GCGCGTTGGCGAAAGACTGCGTATTGGGCCCGAGTTCTCTTTGGTTCACCAGACATTTCTTGGATTGATGAACGAACTCCACCGGATCCTCAATGGTAAGCACGTGCCCCTCGAAAGTATTATTCAGGAAATCGATCATCCCGGCGAGCGTCGTGGATTTGCCTGATCCGGTGGGTCCGGTGACGAGAATCAACCCCTTCTCCCTGTCACAGAGGTGCTTGAGCATCGGGGGCATACCCAGCTCCTCGAGCGAAAGAATCTTCGATGGAATCGTACGAAACACCGCGCCCTCGCCTTTTCTCTGCATGAAGACGTTGACACGGAATCTCCCAATCTCCCCCAGCTCAAAAGAGAAATCACACTCATGGGTTTCTTCAAACGACTTCCGTTGCGCATCGCCCATGAGGTCATAGACAAGACCATGAACTTCCTCTCGAGTGAGGGCCGGATGTTCCAGCTTCTTCAAGTCACCATTGACTCGAAGCATCGGCGGCTCGCCTGCGCTCAGGTGGCAATCCGATGCCCCTTCCTGAACGCCAAAGGCCAGAAGTTGTGTGATATCCATAAAAATGATCTCCTACGCGTTACGTAACCCAGTATTCTAATATATCGCCGCGAAATCTGGAAACATTATTGCAAAATGATTCTCTGGCCTTGGGAAATAGGCTACGCAACCAACCTTATCCTCTAGAATTCTTGTCTTTTCCCGAGAAAGCCGCTACTTATGCATAAATTCCAAAGAATTACCTTTCTGTGATGGTCAAAGGTCGAGTAGCACTCGTTACCGGCGGGGGAACCGGAATCGGCAAAGCCATTGGCCTGCAATTGGCCAAAAATGGGGCCCGCGTCGCCATAGCATCCCGCAATCGCTCGCATCTGGACGCCGCATCCGCGGAGTTTAGGTCGCTCAGTCTCCTCGTTCTCCCTGTGCAGATGGATGTCAGGAACAAAAAGGATGTCCAGCGCGCGGTGAGTGAGGTCGTGGCCGAGTGGGGGGAGATTCATATTCTGGTAAATAACGCGGGCATCTCCGGGCTTATCACGACGGATGATCCTGATGACACGAAGTGGTACGACATTCTCGATACGAACCTGAACGGCATGTATTTGATCACCAAGGAAGTGCTTCAGCACATGCCGGAGCACCAAGGCGGCCGCGTCATTAACATTTCGTCGGTTCTAGGGAAATTTGGCGTCGCCGGCTACGCCGCCTACTGCACGACGAAGCACGGTATGATCGGGTTCACGCGCGCTTTAGCCTTGGAAGTCGTCGACCGCGGCATTACCGTGAATGCGATTTGCCCCGGTTGGGTAGATACCGAGATGGCGACGCAAGGAATTAAGGAGACTGCGGCCCTTCAGGGAATCACGCTGGAGGAATTCAAAGCACAGGCAGTCGCCGCCGTGCCGATCAAGAGGTTCTTAGAAGCCGATGAGGTCGCCGGGCTTGTCTGCTATATCGCTTCTGATCTCGCCAGAGGCATCACGGGTCAGGCCATTAATATATGCGGCGGCCAGACGATGGTATAGCATCTTGCAGTCTCGCTTCACTGAGCTTCCATAGAGTTTCGTAGCCATTAGTGACATCATAACCAACGAGCGGTTCCCGATTACTCAAATTGTCGCACATGAAAGACAACGCCGTGATTGCTCAAACTATCAAAGTTCGCAACCCGGCGACCTTGGAGCAGATCGCTGAATTGACTGTCGCTTCCCATGCCGATGTCGCTCATGCCGTCGCCCAAGCCCGAAAAGCGCAAGCGGTTTGGCAAAGCACGAGCTTCGCCGAACGAGCGAAGCTACTGTACGGGTTACGCGACCTCTTGCTGGATGAGCAAGACAAGCTCGCCGACGTTTTGACGGCAGAGACCGGTCGGCCGAGGGCCGAAGCCTACGGCAATGAGCTCTTTTACCTCTGCGATGCCATCGGCTTATGGGCGAAACGAAGTGCCGGATATCTTCGTCCCGAAAAAATCCGGCCTCATTTTCCCCTCATGTGGTTGAAAAAAGTCGTTACGACTTACTCGGCGCGCGGAGTTATCGGCATCATTAGCCCGTGGAATTTTCCGCTCACTTTGACTCTGGGGGAAGCGCTTCCGGCGCTAATGGCGGGGAATGCCGTGGTGATTAAACCGTCCGAGC
>VBKE01000235.1:20000-27573 GCA_005879605.1 Deltaproteobacteria bacterium | reverse complement strand
TATTAAACCGAGCGAGGTGGTTTTTATCCAAAACGGCGGCGTCGGCGAGTCAATGGCTGCACTAATGGGTGGCAGGGTGGACGTGGCGATGATCGGATACCCTTTTGGCCTGACAGCCAAGAAAGCAGGTTTTAACCTGCTCTTCCGGCCTTCGGATACCGAATATGGTTTGTTTCCTACGGCTGTGATTGCCGCGCGGGAATCGTGGGTAAGGGACGCCAAGAATCGAAAGGTCGCAATAGACTTTTTACGCGCACTCAATGAAGGACAACAGCTCGCCAAGGGAAACGCGACGGTGAGTAAGAGAGCGCTCGGAAAATATACCAGAGTTAGCGATGATGCGCTGTTGCAAGGCAGCTTTGAATTTTACAAATCCGCTTTCTCCAGCACGCTCAAAGTCACCGAGAAGGAAATGGCGAATGCACTGAAATTTATCGAACACCCCAAGGCCAAGCAGGCCGACCCCAAACAGTTTTATGACAACAGTCTAGTAGACGAGGCGATGAAATCATTTTAGATTGCCGATTTTCAAATTTTGGCTTCGGAGAACCACTCAATCTGGGAAAAAAATAAAGACGGCGAAGCAGATCGGCCTCACGATGCCACCTGGGATGCTGTTGCGCGCGGATAAGGTAATCAGGTAAATGCAACCAAAACGACGATAGACAAGGAGACAGGAATGAAAAGACAGATCGTCTTGTTTGCACTGGTAGCTGTGCTTATCCCTTTTTTCCCCGCGTTTGCAGCGGAGCCTCCGGGAAAAGTTTGGAAGATCGGCAACCTTGTTTCGAGCACACCATCCGTGAACGCCCCACGCGACGAAGCCCTGCGCCAACGTCTGCGCGAGCTTGGCTACGAGGAGGGTAAGAACATCGTCATGGAGTACAAGTACGCTGAAGGAAAAGTGGACCGGTTGCCTCAACTCGCCCGTGAGCTGGTCGAGGAAAAGCCCGACGTCATCGTCGTCGGCGGCACCGCCGTGGCCGTTGCCGCCAAGAAAGCCACCAGCACCATTCCGATCGTGGTGGCGGGCGCCGGCGATCTCGTTGAGGCTGGGCTCATTAAAAGTTTTATGTACCCGGGAGGTAACGTCACCGGCGTAGCGAGAATGTCCGCCGATTTTTTTGGGGCGCGGCTAAAACTCATCAAGGAAATCCTTCCCAAGGCGACTGAGGTGGCTTCGCTCTCTAATCCGAAAACTCCTGACCACGACCAGCGCCTGAGAGATGCCGAGCTTGGCGCCCGGGCTTTGGGTCTGAGGTTTCAATCAGTCAAAGCACACAACGCAAACGAGCTGGACGGCGCGGTTGGAGCGGCCGCCAAAGGTGGCGCCAATGCTCTCTTCGTGATGACCGACGCCCTGTTCAACAGTCACGTCTCGCAGATTGCACAATCGGCCATAAAGAACCGGCTGCCGGCGGTGTACGATCGCACGAACTTTGTCGAAGCCGGGGGACTGATGAGCTACGGCGTCAATTTGCCGGACTTATCCCGGCGCGCCGCCGAATACGTCGATCAAATTCTCAGAGGCGCCAAGCCCGCCGATCTGACTCTGTTGCAATCGATGAGATTTGATCTGTCGATCAACCTCAAAACCGCTGATCAGATCGGCGTCACAATTCCGCCTGAGATCGTCCAGCGGGCAATTAAGGTGATCAAGTAGACGCATTTCGAATTTCGAAATTGAGGAAAAAACGAACATGAAAATTCGATTTTTGAGTTCCAGCTCCGGGGTCTCGCAATCCGCAATCCGCAATCCGAAATTTCCCATTTTCTTTTGCGCTTTGCTCTTAGCGCTTTGCTCGTCCGCCGAAGCCCAACCTAAAAAGCCGAACCGAGCTCAGCAAGCCTGCAAGGTCGGCGATTATTCGGTTGCGGAATATGAGCGTCTGGGCCCGGGCCAACAGGCCGAGTTTGTCGAGACCTATCGACAAAAACACTCATCGGCCTGGAAGCAGGCTTTGGAGGCGCTGCGGGCCGCCCACGGAAATCCGCCGTTTCAGGTGATCGGACGTCTGAAAGCTGCGGCAAGCATTCAGGAAAAGATTGCTCGCAAGAAATACTTCTGCTTCTCACAGCTGACAGATATTGCCGGGACCCGGCTCATTATCCCGAACTACGCCGCCTTGCCGCTTGTCACCCAAAACATCGAAAATCAATTTGTGATCCGCGAGAAGGAAGATCTCCTTAGGGATGTGCGCGAAAGTCGCTATCGCGCACTTCACTATCTTGCATGGGTGGAGGACCGGCCAGTCGAAATTCAGATTCATACCTATCGAGGCACATTATGGGCCGATGCCTCGCATCAGCTCGTCTATAAAGGGCCATTTGGTGACAATCAAACCCTGATTTCATATCTCTATCGGCTAAGCGACGTTATATTCCTTCTTGATTCCGGCCTCCCTGGACAGATTCCCGAGGTTCCCGAGACGCTTCCACCCCAGGCCAAGGCGATTTTGAAAAAGACAGTTGCGGACATAAGGGATGTGAGCCGCCGGGATCTGACGGATCTCTACCGGCAGATCCAAGAAAATATGCTTAAGGATGATTTCTTTGCACTCGATGAGTTTGAAAATCTCCCGATGGCAAGGACCAAGCCATGAAGATTGAGAGTCGCTTGATAGCCTCTCCGTGCCCGGCATTCAGATAACTGAAGACTGCGGTCGTCTGTTGGCAAAAGATGATTCTGGTATCGCAAATCCAAAATCTAAAATAGGTGAGCCTATGTCCAACAAAATTCTGATCGTCGACGACGAACCGTTTAATCTGGATCTTTTGGAGCAGGAATTATCGGATCAGGGTTACGTGATCGAAAAGGCTAATGATGGTACGGAGGCATTGGCGAAAGTTCCGTCGTTTCAGCCGGACTTAATCCTGCTCGACTACATGATGCCCAAGATGAACGGGCTGGAAGTTCTCAAACGGCTCCGGGGAGACGATCAACACAAGGGCATTCCGGTGATTCTTCTCACGGCGAAAGCGACTCAGGAAGACAAGGTCCGGGGCCTCGACGCCGGCGCCGACGATTACGTGATCAAACCGTTTGATTCCATCGAGCTTCTGGCGCGCGTCCGGGCCATGATGCGCATCAAAGAGATGCATGACACGCTGGAGGAATGGAATCGCAATCTCGCCCCTGTCACCGCAAATCGCCGAAACTATATTGGGAGACGACAAGAATCTCTTTAAGAGTCACCGGCGCGAAATCACCGTCGTTTTTCTCGACCTGCGAGGCTTCACGGCTTTCTCAGATAGTACGGAGCCCGAGGAAGTGATGGAAGTCTTGCGCGGCTATCATGCGGAAATGGGCAGGTTGATATTCCAGTTCGACGGAACCCTGGTGCGGTTTGCCGGCGATGGGATCATGATTTTCTTTAACGATCCGATTCCCTGTGCCGATCACACTGAGAAGGGTGTGCGGATGGCCATCGAGATGCAAAATCGAGTGCAAGAATTGCGCAAGGGTTGGCTCAAGAACGGCTACGATCTGGATTTGGGTATCGGCTTGGCCGCGGGTTACGCCACCATCGGCAATATCGGGTTCGAGGGCCGAATGGATTATGACGCCATCGGCAACGTCACCAATCTTGCCGCCCGGCTCTGCGGCGAAGCCAAGGGCGGACAAATTCTCATCGATCGAAAAACTTTGAGCAAGATCGAAGAGCTTGTCGACGTTGAGACGCTGGGAGAATTCCAGCTAAAAGGTTTTTCACGACCGTTGCCGGCGTTTAATATCGTAAAATCAAGATAAGTTGCCCACCTCTACACCACTCTCCGATGGGCTCGTTGCACTAGCGGAAGGTCTAAAAAAGATGTATGGGTGATGCAAAATTTCATTGAGATCAGTTGCGAGCTAAAGCGATGACCAGAAAAATCTTCATCATGTTTTTTGCGGCGGCGACGTCATACTGCGCGATTCCATCAGGACTTTATGCAGAGGCGGCGTCGCCCATTTCTCGGATCGGAATTCTCATTCCGGAGTCCGCACCGGGTGAGTCTCAGACCATCAAAGGACTCAAAGACGGGCTTAAAGATCTTGGCTACATAGAGGGAAACAATCTCGTGGTGGAGCTGCGGGATGCGAAGGGAGACCGCAGCGCGTTGAAGACAGGGGCCGCGGATCTTGTAAGCAAGAAGGTCGACGTCATCTTCACGACGGGCAGCCGAGCGACGGAAGCAGCCAAGGCAGCGACCAGACAGATTCCGATTGTGTTTCGCCATCCCGCCGACCCCGTGGCGATGGGCCTACTCAAAAACATGAAGCGCCCGGACGAAAATGTCACTGGCGTGGCGGCTTTCTCGTCCGATAAGAGCGAGAAACGCCTGGAGATTTTGAAAGAGATCGTGCCAAATCTCCGCAGGGTCCATATCTTCTACGACTCCAATAGCAAATACTCAATGGACAATTTACTCGCGGTTCAGAAGGCAGCGACCAAAATTCAGCTAACAGTAGCCGACCATGGGGTTAAAACTGACGACGAACTCAAGAGTTCTTTGGACAAAATACAAGCCCGAGATGGCGGGGCGATCTTTCAGATTCCCGACGACTTGATCGAGAGCCAGGCAAACTTAATTTTCGACGGGGCAAAAAAACTTAAATTGGCGACGATGTTTGATCAAGAGAATTGGGCAACCAAAGGTAGCCTGGCTACTTACGGCCCCAACTACGCTCAGATGGGGCGCCAGGCTGCAGCGCTCATTGACAAGCTGCTTAAAGGGGCAAAGCCAAAGGATGTTCCGGTGCGATCGGCGAGCAAATTTGATCTTGTGATCAATCTCAGAATCGCCAATATTATCGGGCTCAATATCGCTCCCGAAACGCTCAATAAGGCGGATAGAGTCATTCGCTAGCCTATGGCCGATCTTGCGGATACGCTAAGGACAATTCCACTTTTCTCCGGCCTCTCACGCGAGGACATAGCGAAGATATTAGGGAAGCTGGAAGAAAAATCCTTTCCGGCCGGCGCCACAGTCTTCTCTCAGGGAGATCAAGGGGATTCTTTTTACTTCATCCAATCCGGAGCCGTTCAGGTGGTGCTTGAAAGCGCCGGCGGCCGCAAAGAAACCATTGCGGTTTTTGGTCCGCAGGACTGGTTTGGCGAAATGGCGCTACTATCAGGAGAGCCGCGTGCCGCAACCGTGATTACAGTGAAAGAGACCACGGTGTGGCGGCTGAACCGGGCCGCGTGGGACGAACTCATAGAAAAACACCCCACCTGGCTGCTCCACTTTTGCGCAACTTTGAGCAAAAGACTCGCGCGCCTAGACCACCAGTATTCCCAGGGGCAGGAGGCCTTCACCGCTTTGGCCAAAGAGTTTTACAGTTCCAGGAGCGCTGAGCAGCAGCGGTTTTTTCGCCGCTCGTCGCTGCTGAACAGCGTTGATCCGCAAACCGCCGATCGACTCCTCCAGACCGAAGGGGCGACAATTTTTCTGGCCGATTTGGAAAAAAGCTTGATCCCCTTCGTTCGGATTCTGGACGGAAACAAATACGAGCTCCGCGACTTTTTCCGTGAATTCCTTAGAGAGAAACTATTTGAGGTCGAAGGCAAGGAAACGGCGCGGCAACTGCATTCTCAAATCGCGGCGCACTACGAAGCTTTGGGCGACTTCGAGCAAGCCGTTGACCACTCGCTGGAGGCACAAGATTGGAGCCACGCGACTGAGCTACTCCTCGCCCAGCAAGAGAAACTGCTCGATGGCGCCGCCCTGTTCGTCAAAAACGCGATCGATCGGATGCCGACCGAACATTGGTTCGCAGACCCGCAACTGATCCACATCAAAGTAACCGCGCTCGCCCATCTCGGCGACCTACGCGGAGCGGTAGGGGTATACAGAGAGGTCCTGGCTCAAAGAATCTCCGGAGCTGTGAGTGCCGAAGCTATCACCCGCTACCAATCTATGGCGGACTCCCTGGTGCGAAAAGGAGAGTACGAGCAGGCGCTCCATTGCCTGCGCAGCGCGCTGAATCTCGCGGAGCAGGAAGCCTCCGATACGGCGGGCAGGATTGACGAGCCGCACGGACCGGATCAGCCCTCTGAAACAAATCAGATCGGCTCGAGTCTGGCCTCTTTGCTTTCGCACTTCTATCAAAAATCGTCCATTAGCCGTTGGTTTGGGGGCATTTTGGGTGTTGCCGTCTGGGCTTACCTCTGGTTTCGACAGCCGGACATCGGTCTCGAGCCGCAAGGTACCCAGCTGCTCGGTCTGCTTTGTCTGACGCTCATTTATTGGGTTTTTTGGGTCTTCCCGGATTACGGCGTCGCGCTCATGTTTGCGTTGGGATTGATTCTTTCTGACTTGGCGAAACCCGACGTGGTTTTCGGCGGATTTGCCAGCACGACATGGTTCATGACATTGGGCGTGTTGGGTTTGGGCGCGGCGATCACCGGCTCTGGTCTCTTTTACCGCCTCTCGCTTCAGCTCGTCCGTTTTTTTCCCTTGAACTATTATTGGCAGCTCGTCGCTTTGGGCTTCATGGGAATTATCGTCATGGCTTTGATCCCACAGCAAAGCGCGCGAACCGCGATCATTAGCCAGATGCTACTCAACCTCTCCGATAGCTTGGGTTACAAAAATCCGTCTAAAGCATCGACCGGACTTTTTGTGGCGAGCTTCTTGGGCTTGGGCCAGCTTGGTTTCCTCTTCCTCACGGGTTCCACCACCAGCCTGATCGCGTGGGGCCTTTTGCCGCCCGACGTGCGCGACCAGTTTACCTGGGGCTACTGGTTTCTGGCGGCTCTCCCTCCCACCCTGATTGTCACCGCAATCGTTTTGTTTAGCGCCATCATCCTCTATCAGCCCGAGACCCAGGCTCGTATCTCCTACAAAATGGTTCAGAATCAACTCGACGTGCTCGGCCCGCTGTCTCGTAACGAGTGGATTACGCTGGGGGTGCTCTGTTTCACGTTGGGTGGCTGGTTGACCGTTTCCTACCACCGTATCGATGGCGCGTGGATCTCGCTGATTTCGCTTTGCGTTTTGATCAACACCGGCGTGTTGGGCTGGGGAACGTTAAAGAAAGGAATCGATTGGGAGCTGCTGATCTACATGGGTGCGACACTGAGTATTCCGACGCTTTTGACCCAGTTAAAAATCGACGGATGGATGGTGAGTTTGATTTCGCCGCTGATTCTCCCGTTGTTGCATAGCCCTGCGTTAATGATCATTGTCATCGTCCTAATCACCTACGCAGTGAAGCTGGTATTTACTAGTTTTCTGACCGTTGTAACGTTGACGGTCGCGCTCCTGCCTCTAGCTACGGACATGAATATAAGTCCCTGGGTTGTCGCCATGATCGTGTTGATGGCCTCGGAAGTCTGGTTCTTTACCTTTCAGGTCGACTGGCACACGCTCGCTTATTCAACCACCGATGGAAAGGGATTTAACTATCCCTACATGTACCGGATTAACCCCTTTTACGCGCTCGCGTATATCGTCGCGCTTCTCGCTGCCATACCGTATTGGAGATACTTGGGACTAATGGGCTGAGATCTCTCCTCGAAGTGCCCGGATCACTGCTCTAGCCCGAATTATTCATGGATTTGTCAGCCAGTACCCCGCAAGCCCAGTC
>VBKE01000235.1:0-12500 GCA_005879605.1 Deltaproteobacteria bacterium | reverse complement strand
ATCGGCTGTTTGGATGTGCGTATGGGTGCCGTAGACAACCGAAGCTCTGCCGTTGAGAAACCAGCCCATAGCATTCTTTTCCGAGGTCGCTTCCGCATGTACGTCCACGATCACCACCGGAGAATAATGACCATGTTCTCGCAAGATCAGATCTACGGAACGGAAAGGATCATCCACGTGGTGCGGCATAAAAACGCGTCCTTGCACATTAATAACCAGGGCCTTCAAACCGTTCTGGCTCCGCCACTCACACCAGCCCCGTCCCGGCGCACCCGAAGGATAATTCGCCGGACGAAGGAGATAGGATTGCTCATCCAAAAACGGATAGATCTCTTTTTTCTTCCAAATGTGATTGCCCGAGGTAAGGACGTGAATACCGGCCGAGAAGAGTTCTCCAGCGCTCTTGACGTCCACCCCCATTCCCCCAGCCGCGTTCTCTGCATTCGCGATCACGAGATCGATCCGGTCATCTTTAACCACAGCCGGCACGAGATCTCTGATGGCCCTGCGTGCCGGCCGGCCCACGACATCGCCCAAAATTAGAATACGCATGCGATTCGTGCTCGTGCTCGTTTCTCGTGCTCGTTTTCATCTCGTTTAAGAGCACGGTTCCACGAACACGAACACATCCTTTCTATTTGGCGTAATCGACCGCCCGCAACTCACGGATTACGGTAACCTTTATCTGACCCGGGTAGGTCATCTCGTTTTCGATCTTGCGGGCGATCTCTCGAGCCATGCGTGCGGCTTCATCATCGGATACGATGTCATGCTGCACCATAATTCGGATCTCCCTACCCGCCTGAACCGCATAGGACTTCTCCACCCCCTTGAAGGAGTTGGTGATCCGCTCGAGTTCTTCTAAGCGCCGCACATAGGTCTCCATCATCTCCCGACGGGCTCCGGGGCGGGCTCCCGACAGCGCGTCGGCGGCATCGACCAATGGCGCCAGAATCGTTTCAGCCCTTACGTCTTCATGATGAGCTGCGATGGCGTTGACGATCTTTGGCGACTCTCCATACTTCCGCGCCAGCTCAGCGCCGATGATGGCGTGCGACCCTTCCACTTCGTGATCTACCGCCTTGCCAATATCATGGAGCAACGCGGCACGCCGTGCTTGTTTTTCATTTAGGCCCAACTCAGCAGCCATCATGCCGCAGATAAATGCCGCTTCAATGGAATGCAGAAGCACATTTTGCGCGTAGCTATAACGATATTTCAGCCGTCCCAGCAACTTGACGATCTCAGGGTGGACCCCGTGGACTCCCACGTCAAAGATGGCTTTTTGACCGGCTTCTTTAATCGCCTCCTCGATCTCCTGCTCCGATTTCCGCACCACTTCTTCAATCCGGCCGGGGTGAATACGTCCATCGGACACGAGTTTCTCCAATGACAAGCGGGCAATCTCGCGTCGGATTGGATTGTGTCCCGAAATAACGACTGTCTCGGGAGTATCATCGACAATGAGATCGATCCCGGTCGCCGCTTCCAGGGCTCGAATGTTACGACCTTCGCGACCGATGATTTTGCCTTTCAGCTCATCGTTCGGTAGCGGAAACACCGTCACTGACCGCTCTGCAACGAAGTCGCCGGCCAATCTCTCGATAGCCAAGGCGACGATTTTTTGGCTTTTACGAACTGATTCCTCCTTAGCTTCCTCCTCGATGACGCGAATTCGCTTCGCGGATTCGTGCTTCGCCTCTTCGACCATTTGATCGATCAGGCTCCTCTTAGCCTCCTCACGGGTCATCCCCGCGACCTGTTCAAGCTGTCTTCTTGCTTCATCTACCTGACGATCGCACTCCGCACCTTTTTCCTCGATGGTCTTCTCTCTCGACTTGACCGAGGCCTCGCGCCTTCCTAGTTCGTTCTCCCTTTTCTCTATAGCCTCGATACGTTTGTCTATAGCTTCCTCTTTACCAATCAACCGCTTCTCTTGATTTTGCAGCTCTCGGCGAGTTTCGCGCACCTCCTTTTCAAAGTCCAGTCGTTCCTTTAAAATGCTGTCCTTGGCTTGGAGTTCGGCCTCCTTCTTGATCGTGGTGGCATCCTTCTTTGCCTCTTCGATAATCCGAGCGGCGGCGTTTTTTGCCAATTCGATTCGTACTCGCTGCTGCCGGCTTCGAAACCAAGAAACCAACAAGACCACTAAAACGCCTCCCACTAGCCCTGCAAAACCAAAGATCAGATTCTGATCCAAATAAAACACCCCCTTTCACATGGTTGCTCTAAAAAATTTGATTCGACTGCGCCGATGACTCTGCGCAGTCAATAACTCTGTTCTCAGTCACAACGTAATGAACTTTCTGGTCCCATGATTCTGTCGGCACTTCTTCGATGATCTGAAATTCATAGGCAAGAGCGACAAACATGGCATCGCCTAAGCGCTTCAGCAGTCGATCGTACCAACCTTTTCCGCGTCCCAGGCGGTTGCCTCGCGGATCAAATGCCACCCCCGGGACAAATACAACGAGTCCCGCGCGATCGGTTTCAGCTAGAAGAGTCGATCCCGTCGGCTCGAGAATGCCAAATCGACCCGCCCGCATCTCGACAAGCGAAAGTACCTGAATCAGATCAACGGAGTAGCCGGATCGTAGTTTTGGATAAAAAACCTTGCGCCCCTGGCTCAATGAGTGTTCCAGAATATCGTCGGTGCAAACTTCGTTCTGTACCGGGCTGTAGAGCAGGACCGAGCTGGAAGCGAGATATGGCGGAAGCTGGAGCGCCTTGGCTTGAATCAAACGACTCCACAAGAACCGTTCAGATTTCGAAAGCGAATTACGTCGAGGTAACGTCGCGTTGCGCAACGCCCGCTTTTTCTCTTCTTTAGGGGCTACCCACATAAGAATCACCGGAGGTGGGCGAGAGATGAAGAGAAAAGTTGCGAGGAAAAGGAATGACTGACTAAAGGTCTGATCTACGGTTGCAAAGAGTGGGTCCCCTGGACAGCCGCTCCCCACATATTTCAAGGATGGGAGCGCGGGTGCCTATACCCAGCGGAATTTCTACAATTTTATCCAGGCTTTCCTCAAGGGGTCGCCAAACTCTCATGCCGTATACGAATACAAGAAACCAACAGATCAGATCCATTATTAGTGTTACTTCTCCCCAGAACCTCATCTTGTCTAACACCGCCTCTTTTAAGGTTCCCCCCGCATCGTGTCGTTTCAACGGTTCAACTTGAACCTGTTTACCGCTGGTCGCCGTATCGCCGTATTACCGTTTTCGCCTACCTCCTCGATTCGAGGCTCACAGCCACGGCAAGAGACAGCTCCCGGTCCTTTATCGTTGATTCCAAGTTGCCTCCGCTGATCACGAGCACAGCGGGGAAATGGCTCACTTAAAAATCGCTAACCCTCCTCAGTCAAAGTCATCGACAGTCTCTTGGACAATTGGTTCAGCCTATTCAAAATCGCTTCATGCGTATCTTTAAGGCGATGATATTCATCAGCAATATTGAGTGCCGCCAACATGGCTATGTTCGAATTTGCGACCGGTTTTGACGAGTGCGACAATTCTTGCATCTTCTCGTCGACGTAGCCGGCTACTTTGAGCATGTAGCTTTCCTCGGCATCACTGCTGATGGTAAATTTCTGGCCTAAAATCTCGACATCGAGTGCCTTTTTCATAAATTCTTCCCCTCTTCAGGGAGATTGAGGCTTGCGAAATGGCCAATAATTTTGTCCAGCTTTTCGCGAAGTTCGGTACGCTCCCGTTCGTATCGCCGTATTTGTCCTTGCAGATGATGCCACTCGCCCTCTTTTTGCTGTAGTTTTTTTTCAATAGTCTCTTTTTCTTTCTTCACGAGCTCATGCTTTTCAATGAGGCGATTAATCTTGGCCTCTAATTGTTCAATGTTGTCGAGAGCCATAGCACCCTGCATGATAAAACTTCATGTTAAAGTTTAGTTTTAAGGCGCTGTTTTGTCAAGCTAATGTGTTCTGGCGGTAATTGGTAAAATTCTTTGAAAAACTAATCCTGGACAGCCTTTGGCTTGAATCAAACTGGAAAATTCGCTTGGCGATTCCCGTGGGCCCATACAATCATCCGCAGAGGGATAGCCACTTCGAGCCGGAGTAGACTCAGATATGAATCAACCAAATTTGTCCATCTTTAACGAACAGCCCCGGGCCGTGGAATCAGCTATTTGACCGGTGAGCAAGAAGCGATCGAACGTCTTCGATAACGACCTTGGGATCAGGCGCTGTCCCGTAATAGGCGAAGCGCATCGTTCCGGTCCGATCAATTACTGCCGTCAACGAAGTGTGATCGACAAGACCGCGCGCTTTTCTTACAACTCGGACACCGAAATTCTTCCAAATCCCTCGTAAAACAACCTCTTCGCCAGTAACAAATGCCCAGTCGGAGAGATCCACCCCATAGCGTTTCGCATAGACTGCCAACACCTTAGGGTTATCCACCTCCGGGTCAGTCGTGACCGTTATAAAATAGACCGAGCTACGCTCAATCCGATCGAAACCCATCTGAATTTGCCTCATGGCCGCAGTAGTTAATGGACAAACATCCGGACAGGTGGTGTAAGCGAATGCCAACACAACGACTTTGTCCCGCACTGTCTTGAAGTCAAATGAGCGACCGTTTTGGTCGATCAAGCGGAAATCGCGAATTGGAATTCGAACCTCTCGCCGTTGAGGACCACTGATCTTTTTTGAATTTGTAGGTTCATGGCTAAACCCGTGATTCAAAGTTGCCAGAGCCATGAAAGGGAGAAAGAATAATGTACGACCAAACCGGGATTTAAGGTTTCTCAACACGCTTTTCCTCCGGCGCATCGTCATAACCAAGAAATAGATCCCAAGGCACACTACAGTGAGCTACAACCAACGTGTCATATTTCTCCCACCAACTCACATCACGACCCTCGCGGCTTAGGAATCGAACCATTTCCACCATGTCGGTAATTTCTGCTGGTCGTAAGGCCGGGTCAAAGCCAGGCATGATGCCGCGCCCTTCCGAGATGATCCTGCGGATCTGCCCGGTGCTCTTTCGCTGGACCGTTTCCCTAAAATCCGGCAGCCGCGCTGGCAATGATACGGTAACCGGACCGTCGCCGCGCCCGAAGGAGCCATGGCAACCCAGACAGCGCTCCGCGTAAAGCCGGTCCATCCGTTGGTTGCGACCGCAGCCAGTCACCGCGAAAGAGATCGCCACGAGCAATAAAAGTCGCATCAGGTTCACGAACTCACGCTTAGCATACACATTTGGTCCTTCCAAGAATCAGCCAGGACGATTTGACACGAACAACAAATTCGTGTTACCGACAGAATTGGAAGAGAGCAGATGGCCCAGTTATCTCGCTTCGGTGTTTCGCTAGAAGACGATCTCCTTGAGGCGTTCGACAAAAGCATCGGCGGACAGGGGTATCAGAATCGTTCGGAGGCCATTCGCGACCTGATTCGCGATCACCTGATTCAGAAGAAGGTCGGCAAGGGAAATGAAGAAGTGGTCGGCGTTATCAGCCTTTTGTATGATCATCGGACGCATCACTTGAGCGATGTTCTTGCGGATATGCAGCACAAGGCGAGCGTCGGGGTGAACGCGAGCCTCCATATTCATCTCGATGTGCATAACTGTCTGGAAGTCATCGTCGTTCGTGGAGCGGCAGACAAGGTGCACGAAGTAGCTGGAAAGCTGATCGCCACCAAAGGAGTTCAGAACGGTCGGCTTATTACGACGACCACCGAGATCAAGCGCTAAAATTTTTTTACTGCCTTGTAACACGAATTCTCGATTCATACTACCAGGAAGTTTCTTCGGATGATTTTACGCAGGATCACGACATTAATCTCAGTGTCTTTTTTCTGCCTGCATTCACGACTCACGCTCGCGCAAGACACCCAGGGATCACGAGCTCAGCCCACCACACAGGCGCAGGTCTCATCCCAGCCTGTTGAAGTCTACGTTTGGGGGGAACAACCGGTTTCTACAGCCACGGAGCAGACGGTTAGGCAAAAAGACTTCGAGCTTCGGCCAACTACGACGCCCAGCGATATACTTCGACTCGTTCCTGGCCTTTTCATTGCTCAGCATCAGGGCGGCGGGAAAGCGGACCAAATATTTCTCAGAGGCTTCGACGCAGACCACGGAACCGATGTCGCCATTTTCATAGATGGCATTCCTGTGAACATGGTAAGCCATGGCCACGGCCAGGGATACGCGGACATGCACTGGCTCATTCCGGAAATGGTAGATCACGTCGAGGTTTATAAAGGACCGTACTTCGTCCAGTTTGGCGATTTCAACACGGCGGGCGCGGTCAATATCGTCACCAAGAGGAGAGACAAAGACACGACCTTCACCATCACAGGCGGCAGCTACAATCAGCAGCGCTACTTAGGAATCCTCTCTCCGCCCGAAGGCACTCCACTAACACCGTATATCGGCTTTGAAGCTTATCACGATCTGGGTCCCTTCAAGAATCCGGAGAACTTTAACCGTTTCAATCTTATGTCGAAGTTTTCACTTCTCTCCACGGCCAACTCCAATTTGAGCCTCCTCGGCACCTTCTTCAAAAGCTACTGGAATGCCTCAGGAGAAATACCAGCGCGCGAAGTGAGAGCCGGTCGTCTCGGACGATGGGACGCGATCGACAACAGTGAGGGCGGCAAAACCGAACGTCACAACGTCAATCTCCAGTACAACTATGCCGACGCGCGACAGTTGTTCAACGCCCAGGCTTGGTTTTCATATTATCGCTTCGATCTGTTTTCCAATTTCACTTTTTTCCTGAACGACCCGGTGAACGGAGACGAGATCGAACAAACTGACAAGCGTATTCTCGGAGGAAGCTATCTTAATTACAGGCGAAACTACAGTCTTCTTGATATTCCGACTGAGACACTCGTGGGTTTTTCCACCCGCAGTGATCTCGCACACGTAGGCCTCTTTCACGACAAACGACGGCAACGATTAAGCACGACGACCGATTCGTTCATCAAAGAAAACAGTTTCGCCTGGTATGCCCAGCAAGAGTTTAGGCCGACATCCTGGCTTCGAACCCAGATCGGCCTTAGGCTCGATAAATTTTTCTTTAGTGTGCACGACGATGCTACCGGAGCCGTAGCGAACCCGATTTCCGGGAGTGATCAGGGCTTTATGGCGAACCCCAAAGTCAATGTCATTCTTTCTCCATTCAATGATAACGGATGGGCCAAGCGCTCGGAGATATATGTCAACTTCGGCGGCGGCTACCACAGCAACGACGCCCGCGACGTGGTCTCAGACACCGGTAACAAGCCCGTGCTCCCCCGCGCCCTCGGTGGAGAACTTGGATTTAGAACCAAGCTCTTCGATCGCCTCGATATGGCGATCGACTATTGGCGGCTGCATTTGGATAGCGAGCTGGTTTGGGCAGGTGACGACGGCACCACCGAACCCAAAGGGAAAACCCAGCGGCAAGGGATCGAGGGAGAATTTCGCTACCAGATCCTCGAATGGCTGAGCGCCGATCTCGATACCTCATATACTTGGGCCAAGTTTGTGAAAACAGGTGAAGCCGTCCCACTCGCGCCCCGTTTCTTGGCCTACGGCGGAATCACAGGGCGACATTCCTCAGGGCTAGAAGGGCGGGTCCAGTTGCGTTCAGTGGGAAATCGGTGGGGCGATGAGCAGCGTGTCTCTACGATTCACGGCTACACCATCTTTGATCTTTTGGCCAAATATAAATGGAACCGATATGAATTTCTTTTTTCGATCGCCAACCTCGCCAATAAGAAATGGCGCGCCGCGCAATTCTTTCATGCATCGCGGTTAAAGACCGAGGGGACTCCGGTCAATGACATCCACTTTACCCCCGGAGAGCCGCTGACGATCAAGGCGGGTATGACGGTGCACTTATGGTGACAAATTTTACCTGTCATGAAACAAGATTCCGCCACATCGAACAGTGCAAGATAAATGCAGCCAAAAAGCTTTGGACAAACAAATAATGAACGAGACAAGGTCAACTGTTAGAGAGAATACTTTGGGCGGCAAAGCCATCTTTGGAATCGTCTGCGGCGCTCATTTCATCAATCATTTTCAGTCTGCCATGCTCGGCGTCATTTATCCGCTCATGATGAAAGAATTGGGCATGGGCTACATGGCGATTGCCTCGCTCGCGGCAGTTTACAACACCTTAGGAAATGTATTTCAGGCCTTATACGGCTTTATCGTGCCCTATGTCAGACGGGGAGTGATCCTCGGCCTCGGTAACTGCGTGCTCGGCCTTTCGGTCGTGGCCAGCGGTTTTGCCTCCAGCTATCAGCATTTCTTTACCACTCGATTGCTCGGCGGCGTCGGTTCCAGCCCACAGCATCCAATCGGCTCAAGTATGCTGGCGAGTTACTTCGGCAGCGCTCGTGGGCGGGCGTTGGCTTTTCATTCGACTGCTGGACAGATGGGTAGCTTATTGGCGCCATTGCTGGCCGCGCTGGCTATCACATGGGTGGGATGGCGAGGCGTGTTTTGGACGGTCGGCGCTTTAGCGACAGTCATAGGAATGATTTGTTTCGTTTTCCGCGACAGCTTTCACACCTCGTCTGCAAATCAGGCTACATCGCGCCTGACTCCGCTTGGCTGGGAAGCCTACAAGAAATGCTTGAAGAACAAAGATATTCTTCTCGTCTCTCTCGTTTTTATGGCCGGCGCCGCCGGACGCGGGCAAGACATTAATGAAGTCTACATCATTCCCCACTTTGTGCATGATTTTCACCTAGACATTACGTACGGGGCTTTTCTCTTTACTTTTATTCAAGTGGGCAGCTTGTGCGGACCCTTCGTTTGGGGTTGGGTATCGGATCGGTTCGACCGAAAGCTCGTCATCCAAATGTCACTTTTGGTTTCTGCGCTTTCGACCCTTTGGCTCGCCTGGCAGGAGGCCATTTCTGCCTCGCTGTTTGTTAACCTTGTCATCTATGGTGCTTCCGTCACATCGCGACAAACCCTGACTCAGGCCCTGCTTAGCGATTTGGTTGGCGAGGAGCTGTTCGACGCCGCGTTCAGCCTTTACTACTTCATCGGCTTCGTGTCGATTCCCTTCTGGACCGTGATCACAGGCGGGATCATGACGAAATACGGCTTCGGGCCTGCGTTCAGCGTGATTTCAATTTCGTATCTTCTCGGCATGGGTTTGCTCACGTTTCTCCGACGAACGCCGGTTCAAAGATCATGAAGTTAATATCCAGTTTATCGGCAAGGAATTGTCGGCCGATGAACTTAATTTCGACCTCAACCAAGAACGCCTAGTTCAGCGTAGCATTCCTCGCTTCCCTTCTGATCCACGGTGCTACGACCCTTCTAATCCCAACACTCATAAACTATAGTCCCAATTCCCTTCAGCAACATTTCATTCCGATCGCACTTATCGAACTTCCCCAGGTAGCCCAAAAAGAGGAAACGCCATCCGAAGTCAAGAAATCATTGCCACATATTCAGCGCAAAGTGGAGAAGCCGGTTTCGAAGAATGAGATTGTGCCGACTCCACGCTCGGCTCCGCCGACGGCTGCTGTGGAACCTACAAACCCGATGGAAGGGAAAACCGATGTCACCCCCAACCCCGAGAATACCCCCAGCTTTGCACCCACAGCACCGGTCGAAGGTGGCGGCAGTAAAGCGGGCGCCGAGAATCTTTTCGATAGGGGCGATGTCGGCGTTGTGCCGGGACCGGGAACTGAGGGACAAGGGAGCGGCACGGCCGCTTCTGGCTTGGGAAGAGGCTCCGGTGCGGCCGGTCTTCCTGCTCCGACTACGGTGCTAAAAACCAATCGGGAAGCCAAACCGACGCAAACTGCCCGTGCTTCCTATCCGCCGATGGCCTTGCGCATGGGATTAGAAGGCGATGTCACACTGCGAATTGAGGTTGATACCGAAGGCAAAGTAACCAAGGCTGAAATCATTAAAGGCGCTGGCACGGTTTTCGACGAAGAGGCGCTCAAGGCGGTCAAACAATCGCGCTTCGAGCCCGCGCAAAAAGATGGGAGGAATGTTCCCGCTGAGTTCACCTATGTCTACCATTTCCGTTTGTCAAAGTAATCAACATTCAAAAACGGGTACGGGCAGTATCAAGCCGGGTTTAATACTAGCTAGGGACAGAACATAGAGGGAAGGAGTTCACAAATGGCAACAACATCTCGCTCGCGAGAGCATTACCGTGATCATCACGACTGGCATTCTCACGACTATGTTTCCAAGTGGGCGGAGGGTCAGGATCCGAAAGAAAAAGAACGTCAAGAGCAGTTCCGTTTGCTGGCGAAAACCGTTCCCTATGACAAACAGCTACCGATCAAGATCTTAGATGTGGGCGCAGGATATGGCGCCCTGACGCAGTTTCTCCTCAAGCAATTTCCAAACGCTACGGCGGTCTGTCAAGACGGATCAGAGGAGATGGCCAAGCTGGGGCGTGAGCGAATGGAACATCTTAAAGGACGTTATACTTATGTCCTCTGTGATTTTTCCAAGCCGGGTTGGAGCCAACAGTTGGAAGGGCCATTCGAAGCCATCGTATCTTCGATTGCAATTCACAACGTTCGCCGCCCGGAAACCGTTCGGAGCATCTATCGGGAGATATTTCCACTAGTAAAGAGCGGCGGTTGTTTCCTCAATTTCGACCGGGAAAATCCCCCATTACATGATCAGATGGAGTGGCTGCGAGAAGCCGGATTCAAAGACGTCAAATGTTTCTGGAATGGTGAAAGCCGAGCGCTCTTTGGCGGATTTAAGAAAGAGTAAAATAATAATGAATCGCCTCCCGATTTTCCTGATCATATTGCCTTGGCTTTTCATCAACGCCGGCTGTCAGAGAAAAGAAGAAAAACCCCAGACGGCGGCTCAGCAAAAGCTCAAGGTGGTTACCACAGTGGCTCCCATCACCAGCATCGTGGAAAACGTCGGCGGCGACAAAATCGATCTGGCGGGCATTATTCCTGAAGGGACTAACTCGCATACGTTCGAGCCGATTCCGTCGGACAGTCAACTTCTTTCAAGCGCCGACTTAATTATTCTCAATGGTCTCGATCTTGAGACGCCCACGCAGAAATTGGCGCAGGGCAATTTAAAACAAGAAGCGTCAATCTACTCCTTAGGTGACAAAACCCTCAACGAAGCTGATTACATTTTTGACTTTAGTTTTCCCCGGGAGCGGGGCCACCCGAATCCTCACCTATGGCTGAACCCTGAATATGCGATGCGCTATGCGACCTTGGTGCGTGACGAACTGATTCGTCTCGATCCGAAGAACAAAACGACCTACGAGCAGAATACCGCGCAATTTCTCAAGAAGGCGGAAGCGCTCGACCAAGCTATCAAGGAAGCCATCAAAACTATTCCCGAAAACAACCGGCGCCTACTCACCTATCACGACTCCTGGCCCTATTTTGCCCGCCGCTACGGCTTCCAAGTCATAGGCGCCGTGCAACCGTCGGATTTTTCCGATCCCAGCCCGCGCGAAGTGGCGCGAGTCATCGATCAAATACGCAAAGAAAAAGTTCCTGCCGTATTCGGTTCGGAGGTTTTTCCGAGCCCCGTGCTGGAACAAATCGCGAGGGAGACCAAGAGCCGCTATATCGACAAGTTGAGGGACGACGAGTTGCCGGGAAGGCCGGGAGACCCTCAGCATTCGTATATCGGAATGATGGTTGAAAACATGACGATCATGTTCGAGGCTCTGGGAGGCTCCACCGAGGCTTTGAAGAAAGTCGATTCTGTCCCAGTCGCGGGGGCGCACGCTGACTACAGGAGAAGAAGTTAAACAACGGGTGCAATATGAACGATCACAATCATCAATCGGGTCAGGGGCACGGGAGTCTTCATCCCCACGGAATCGAAGAACCCCCAGTCTCCAGCGTCAGGGGTATCCCGCTCGTCGAACTGGTTGAAGTGAGCAGCAGCTACGGGACTACCCCGGCGCTGCAAAACGTCTCGCTCAAGATCTGGCCCGGACAATTTATCGCCATCGTGGGGCCCAACGGCGGCGGAAAAACCACATTGCTGCGCACGATTCTCGGGATGATTCCCGCGACAGAAGGAAAGGTGCTGTTACGCGGTCAAGAACTGAATCGATCCTCTATGGAACGAATGGGCTATGTTCCCCAGCTCGAAACCATCGACTGGAATTTCCCGATCACGGCCGAGGAAGTCATCTCAATGGGATTCTTTAACAAGAACCGCTGGTTTGGTGGCATCGGTCACGAAGAGCGGCGCAAGCTGCAAAATATTATGGCGCGCTTAAATCTTACCGGACTCGGCAGTCGGCATATCCGAGAACTTTCCGGCGGCCAACAGCAAGCCGTATTTCTCGGGCGCGCACTTTTGGGCGATCCGGAGCTTATCCTGCTGGACGAGCCCACTGCCGGACTGGATATTCGTTCCCGCGATGATGTGATTCATTTCCTCCACGAGATCAATCACCACGGAGTGGCGATCGTGATCACGGCTCATGACCTTAACTGGGTCGCTGCTCATCTTCCCTGGGCCGTCTGCCTCAATCGGCGACTCATAGCTCA
>VBKE01000496.1 GCA_005879605.1 Deltaproteobacteria bacterium | reverse complement strand
AGATGATCTACCATACAATATCAAGCTTCCTGGCTTGAGCATCGTGTTAGACAAGTGTCGCGCAGGATCAGACCAGTAACACCGTTACCCTTCCTACCGGTAACGCAGGTCCAATTCATCTCACGTAGTGGCAACAATGTTCGCTTTCATTTGCAAGCGGCCCGATTACGGAATCAATGGCGATTACGAAGTCTCAGTCCTGACACGACCGATCTAAAATGAAAAAGAGCGGCTTGGAATCGCCGCTTCAAGTTCAACAAACGTGGTCAGTATTTCATCCGCTCGCACAACAAAACGCTTCCCGTCATCGCGGTGCGCATCAGCAATCCAGATTATTTGCCCGTTGGAATCACGATTGTTGCGCGCATGAGGTGGACGACCGACAACTCGTCTCGCGCGATGGAAGGTCGGCGTAAGGGGGAAGGGAGCCATCGGCTACGGCGCATTCCCTGCGAGCAATCTTTGAAAACGCGGGTCGTCCCGCAGCGGATCCCATTCCCAACGATATTTCAGATCGCTGATTGTGATGCTGTAATCGACGCTATCGACAGCGCCCGGCGTCTTGAGCAATCGCTCAATGAGCTGGATTGCCAGATCTTTTTGCCCGACACGAGCGTAGATGAGCGCGAGGTAACAGTTCATAATCGCACCATCGAACGCGTCTTTTGATTCCGGCCTTAGCTCAACTGCGCGTTGTCCCTCCCGGATCGCGTCGTCCTTTCGGCCCATGAAACTGTAAAGCCATCCAAGGTTGGCGTGCCGATCGGCACTCCCTGGCGCTTCTTTCATCGAAGCCTCAAAAACAGGTCTGGCTACTTCCAACGCTTTTTGAGCATTCGCGGTGTCGCCTTGGGCGAGAGAGATGCAGCCTTCCAAAAAGATTTTTGGAGTTAGTCCGGCGTTCGTATACGAAATCTCACTCAGCGACGAAGTTTGCAGGACGTTCCTGGCCGCTGCATAATCCCGTTGTAGCATCGCGACGTCCCATCGAACTCCGGTAATAACGCCATCTGGATCGACATCCGGGGGCACCTGATCCAGGAGCGACTTCAGCAGCTTGGTATCGCCTTTCCACCAGAAATCGACGTAGCCGCTTTGGACCTTCGCGACCAGCGAGGCGGGCGCCATCGCTCGCATTCGTTCGGCCGCCCGCGACGCTTCAGGCCAGCGCCGCAGCGCGGTATTGGTGAAGACAATGTTGCGCGCGATGTTAGGATCTAGAGGATTGATCGTCTGGCTCCTTTCAAACGCTTCCAGCGCTTCCTGCCAGCGCCCTTGGCGTCTCCTGATCGCCGCAATTAAGCCACCGACGTCGGCGTTATTTGGCGAAAGACGCAACGCCTGCTCGAATTCTTGCAGTGCGCGATCGTAGTCTCCATCAATCCAGTACGTGTATTGACCAAGAGCGACATATGCTTCCGCAAGATTCGGCTGTAATCGCAGCGCAGTATCGGCTTCGCCCCTTGCTTTTGTCTTCCAACTCTCGGTGGGCTCATAAAAATGAAAAACTTGCGCACAAGTCGAGGCCAGGCGTGCATGGGCAAGAGCGAAATTCGCATCGAGTGCAATCGCCTGTAGATAAAGTTGCTCAGCTTTCTTAAAATCCCCGAGCAGTGTATCGGGATTGCGCTCAATCTGATTCGCCTCCAGATAGACCAAATAGGCTTCCGGATTGAGCGTCGGTTTCTTCTCCACCCGCGCCTTTTCCTCCGGACTTAAAGTAACGCGAAGGGCATCGGCAATTTCGGCAGCCAGTTCTCCTTGAAGGCCAAGCGAATTTGCGAGCGTGCGGTCGTAATGGCTTGCCCACACGTGTTGACCATGCAGCGCATCAATCAATTGGACGTTGACCACAATGCGAGGGCCTTCGCGACGTACGCTTCCTTCCAGTACATTTGCCACACCAAGAATTTTCCCAATCTCGCGCAGATTGCGCGAGGCAACGTCCCGAAATTGCATTACGGAGGAACGGCTGATCACTTTCAGGCTGCCGATCTGTGCCAGACTCGTGAGAATATCATCTTGAACGCCGTCGGCGAAGAATGCGTTTTCCTTGTCCGGGCTAAAATTCTCGAAGGGAAGAACGGCGATGCTTTTCCGAGAGATCGACTCGCCTGCCTGCCTGTAAAACGGAAGTCGCCCAACGATCAGCAGTGCAATAACGAGCAGTAGTACCCCAATAATGACGAACTCGAGAATCCGTCCCGTGGCGCGCTGAGCCGATCTCGCTTGTGCTGGATCGAGATCCTCCGTCCGCACAACTCCTTCGGGAGTGAATTCGTAGAGCCAGGAGAGCAGCATTGCGATTGGAAATCCGACCGCGAGCGCAACGACAACAAAACGCACCGCATAATTCGGAATCTCAAAAAATGGAAAGACCTGCGTGGTAAGCTGCGTGAGGAACCATGCGACGACTCCGTAAGCGACCGCTGCGCGGTAAACATTGCGCCGCTTCAGCTCAGACAAAATGTTCTTCGGATTCACTCTGCACACCTTGACGAAGCGCTCGTTACGGCAGCAATTCTAGGGTATCCAACGAGGCTCGAGCCGTCGCAGTCGTGAGCTTGGGGAACTTCATCCCGCCGTTTCCGTAGAACGAGCTTGGGAGGACGTGTTTCCTTCCCGCGCGACCCTACCTGCTTGGAGCTTGGCCGCGCGTCAGGAGGCACGAAAGGCCACGTGCGGTTTGCTGGCTTACAGCTTTGTGGAGCCGGAATACTGAATGTCCGGGCGATGCTTATGGTCCGTATGGAGCAGCACTTCGTCCAAGCTTCGCCGATCAAAGATTTCGCCGCATTCCGCGCACTTCGCGAAGTGTTCCTTTTCTTCAGGCGGTCGTTTTTCGTATTCGTCGGCTGTCATTTAGTAAAAGATACCAGCGTCGATTATGCGCGCGGACTAAGAATTGGCTGCGTTTCGGAGGGTCGGATTTGCCCCGGGCGGTCGCGCTTATCAGGAGCTTGCAATTCCCAGGCCTGATGACTGTTTGCAGTCGCATCCTGGAAAACTCCCGTGACATAGCCGAATCGAATTTCAGAGCCGCCGTTCAGCTCAGCGTCGGTAATAGAAACGCCACCAATTTGCGTCCCATTTGTTGACCCCAGGTCTTTAAGCCGATTACCCATACGGCGATTTAGTCAGTAAAGCGTGCTGCGCCGACACTGTCGGGTCGTCGATGACTACGTCGTTCGAGGGAGCACGGCCAATCCTAATAAGGTCGCCAACTAACTCATGCGTTCATGCGCCTCCGATTTTTACCGAAAGCGTCACCTATTGTCCAGTGAATCGTCGGAATATCTTACAAGGGTGGGATGCCTCACCGCTTGACGCTGATTTCCCAGTATTTGACGCGATGCTTTGTGCGACTGCCGCTCTTCGCAGGGCAATCACAGAAATGGGAACATCGGCATCAAAAATCTGTTGGCCAAAAAATCAGAAACCCCCGGTGAGTTTCCCTCTTTTTCGCTGTGATGCGTGCCTTAGACAGCAGGCGGCGATGATTACGCATAAACCGCCATATGCAATCAGGTATTCCATGCGCTTACCTCATTTTTGGCAGGTACTGAAGTCGATAACTTCGGTTGCACTTGGACATTGTATTCGACACAGTCCGGAGACGGGTGGCCCCAGCGATCGCAATTGCAGCCGGGCGTCCCTTCGCTCGGACGTTGTGTCAGTTTACTACCTGCAACGTTCTGCAATCTCGGCTTAGGTGATCCGCTTTCGTCATGTAACAAAAGAATTGTTTTCATCAGTTACTCCCTTTTTGCTTGGCGAACCTACGGGCCGGCGCGATCGCAAGACTTCACGCGGCTTGGCTTTTTGCTTTGCGAAACTTGCTTAGACCGAAACCAACCGCGACGACCTGAAACTCCTCCTCGACGCCGAGCGCGAGGGCTTCGTCCTTTCCTTGTTTAATCGTCGACTATCGCGCACCGATCACAAGGTAACTTAAGTTGCCTATTACGACTTATCTTCGCCTAAACACTACGCTCTTGCCCTCGCGGCTTTGATCTAATCAGCGATACGCTGCCATTTGGTCGG
>VBKE01000495.1 GCA_005879605.1 Deltaproteobacteria bacterium | reverse complement strand
TACTCGTTCTTCGCGCATGGGCGACAACAGATGGCAACTTCTGTCAGAAAAGACGAATAACACAATTGGCCTATGGCTAAAAGCGCTGAAAAGACATTGGCTAGCTTATTTAGGGCGGTTATAATATCGCTGCTCGGGAGGCGCAAATAGTATGATGAAGCTGTTTCTTATCCTAGCCGTTTGTCTCTTCCGCGGCATCACTGCCAATGCAGCTCCAACGCTCAACGATCCAGACCTCCAAGTAACCGAGATCGTCTCCGGACTAAGTTCGCCCACGACGATGGCGTTCATCGGCCCGGATGACATCCTGGTTCTTCAGAAAGACGATGGAAAGGTACGCCGCGTGATCCATGGAGTGTTGCAGCCGAGCTCTGTTTTAGATGTAAACGTCGACAACCAGTCCGAGCGCGGACTCCTCGGCATCGCGCTTCATCCGAATTTTCCGACAACGCCTTTTGTTTACCTCTATTACACCGAAAGCACGACAGCAGGTGACAGCAGTGGCTCGCCTGCCGGCAATCGGGTCTATCGGTACACGTGGGATGGAAACGGTCTTACTAGCCCATCGTTAATTCTAGATCTGCCGGTCACGACCGGACCCAATCATGACGGTGGAATTATCGCTTTCGGGCCTGACGGAAAACTGTACGTCGTTATAGGCGACTTGAACCGCAACGGCCAGCTGCAGAATAATTCAACCGGTGCGGCGCCGGATGATACATCGGTGATCTTCCGGCTTAACGATGATGGCTCGACGCCGAGCGACAATCCTTTCTTCGCCCAGGGAGGAAACGTTGCGAGATATTACGCCTATGGGATTCGGAATTCCTTCGGCATGACCTTCGACCCGGTCACCGACAAGCTGTGGATGACCGAGAATGGGCCAAACAGTTACGACGAAATCAACATGGTCGATCCAGGATTCAACAGCGGTTGGAACAAGATCATGGGTCCGGATAGCCGTGATCCGCAAAATGTCAGTGATCTTTTTTCTCTAACCGGCTCACATTACAGCGATCCTAAGTTCTCATGGCTCAAGACAATATCAATTCGATCTCTTCGTCGGTGACATCAACCACGGCAATCTTTACCACTTCAAGCCAAACCCAACGCGAGATGGCTTTGTGTTCAGTGGTGTCGGTCTCGCCGACCTCGTGGCGGACAACGGCACGGAGTTGGACGAAGTAATTTTTGGGACCGGGTTTAACGGGATAACGGATCTGAAAGTCGGCCCAGACGGGCTTCTCTACGTTGTTTCGTTTGGCGATGGAAGGATTTATGCGATTGCGCCGGGAGACAGCAACGGGCCGCTTGGCTTCGGCGCGACTTCACTTCCAGTTGGCGAAGTCGGGGTCGCTTACAATGCCGCCCTTGATATCACAGGCGGGACCCCTCCCTACGTGGTGAGCATCATCTCCGGCGCGCTGCCGCCGGGACTCGCTCTCGCGTCCGAAAACATTTCCGGCACGGCGACAACTCCGGGAAGTTCAGCGATAAGATTTGGAGTAACCGATCAAGTCGGTGCGTCCGCTGCGAAGCGGTTCAGGCTCTTGGTTGTCAGGAGCGTGAGCATTTCCACAAAAGCCCTACCCTTGGGCCGGACTGGACGAAGATACGCGAGTCGACTCGCCGCTGTTGGAGGGAAGAAACCCTACACTTGGTCACTGTTGGCCGGCACCCTGCCAGCCGGGCTCGCGCTCGATCTCACGACCGGGCGAATCACCGGCACGCCCCTCTCCCCCGGCACCACGGATCTCACCTTTCAAGTCGATGACTCGCTTCGCGGAACAGCGCAGAAAACATTGACGTTGACGGTCAATTGAATTTGCAGGGAACTCGCAGGGTAATATCACCTAGTTCTCTGTTGCCTTACATCGATAAAGGCGACAGCGAGAAGGTTAGCTTCTGTGGCAAAGGGCAGACCTTACACGAAGTATGGGATAGCGGAATCCTGGAAACCGAGGAAGGATCTGCCAAGCAGATCGCGAAACGGTTGGATGAAAAGGTCACTGATGATGACCGAAAAGCGTGGCAATCAGGGACGCCGAAGGATTGGGCCAACGAATCGATCGCAATTAATACGCGATACGTTTATCCGCTGCCTGAAAACCACGAGATCAGCGAGGAGTACGCGAAACGTGCAGTTCCCCATCTTGCACAAGCGCCTGGCACAGGCAGGTGTGAGGCTGACGTGGTTGCTTAATGAGGCACTCAAGTAGTATAGAAGCGATCAGCCAGCAAATCATTAATGGCATCGAGAGAAAAGCCCGCCTGGCCCGAGCGGATGCGCTAACAAGACTTTTTCGAGAAAGGGTTAATAACGCGAGAAGACGGTGGAGCGCGAGCGCAGCATATTCTAACGCTTGTTTGATCGGGTAAGTTAATCGTAGACGCCAAGTATGGAAATAATCGGCAGGTTTTTCAGACGGAGAGAAAAGAAGATACGAGGCCCCGATGTTTCTTCTCTAAGGGAACAAATTGCTTCAAACATAAAGATGTTTATTTTGGTTCGGGGTCGCCGTTCTCTGCTGAATACTCAGTTGGCAATTGTGATGCGTAAGAATTTTGAAACATTTGTAACCGAAGGTATGGTTAAGATCGAAAATCCCAAAAGCATCGCGGCTGTAGTCTATCTGAAAGACATGGAGTGCTATGAACAAGTCAGGACGATCCAAGCTGATGATCGCCTTCGTTGTACTAGTCTAGGTCCGATGGTTCTAAATCACCTGGCCGATCAGGCGGCAAGGGAGCTGCTAAAACAAGCTGCGGAAGCAGGACACCCGCCCGTATTTAAGGAGACAATAAAGCAATTCTCCCGACGCCAAAATACCTGAGAATATTTTCTATTTGCTCTTCACATTGAACCTAATGGCGGGCTTCTGGTTCGTCCACGATATCGTTATGACTGAGCTTCAGAGCGGGTCAGAGCGCCGCGAACGCGAGAAGCGGAGAACGGAATCCTTCGGTAGATTAGACCCCGGCAAAAAGGCACGACCCTATAATCGTGCGTGGTTATGATTCGCCACGACTCTTTCGGGAAGATTCGTTAGAGCGGATCAAGCAACTTGAAAAGGAAATTGCACAAGTTAGGATCGGGGCATGAGGAGAAGTACTATCAAACTGCCGACCAGAGATTTCTTGGAGACGAGGCTTTCGTTGAAAAGGTTGCGTTAAAGGCAAAAAACAAAGATGTGCGGCTGAGCGGACCGAGAGTGAGCTTTGATCGGTTGCTGGCAGCGATCTTAAAGGAGCATGGGCTGACCGAAGAGGCGCTGATGGGTTCTGGGAGGCGGAACGATTGGGTCCAAGCGAAACGACAACTGGTGTACCTGGGTCGTGAATGGGCGAACATGACGATGCAGGAACTCGGGAAACGACTCAAGCGTGACCCTTCGATGATGAGCCGGTTGTACGGGGAGTACGAAGCCACCCGAGATCAGCGCAGAGAAGCGATAATAGCCCGGGCGCTGAACTCCAAGACGATGAACTATGACAAGTCCCAGGGCCTATCAAGTCAACCCTCATTTCAAGCCCATTTTTGACTTTCTCGGCGCCGGTGGTATCAGACACATTTGTGACACTTATCGTTTCAACTTTGGCAGGGAATTGCCCTCTTTTGCTTGGCGACCTTATGATCTCTATCCAAGCAACACCCGCTCGGTATCAGGTTCATTTGCCTATACAGGATGTGGAATTCGTAGGTGATGCCGATACCCGTTATTCGATCACTAGCTTAGCTCAAAAGACGTGTGTAGTTACGCCTAACCTCGCCGTCGCCTGGTCAGGAAGCAAAATTGCCGCACAGACAATTATCCTGGAGATGATG
>VBKE01000234.1 GCA_005879605.1 Deltaproteobacteria bacterium | reverse complement strand
GAGGTAATCTCAAGTGTTATGCGATCAGGCAGCGCACGAGCGACCCAGGCCCGAAAATCCGCTGGAAGCGCGGCCCGTAGACGCCACAGAGAATTACCGGCCGCCCTTGTCGCGTTCTTTGCGACACTTTTCTCGGACAATACCGCCTGCAGCATCCCAGGCAACAGATGAGTGCGAGTCGCATTAGGCCCCATGCCGCTGGGCGAAAGCATAATGATGTCAGTCCCCAGTGGAAGCACATCGACAATCCGGGAAAGAGCCTCATCCACGGCAGCGTAGGCATCGCATAGTGTGGCATCCAAGTCGGTTTTCATTCCTGCGTCCAACTGATCTTGCGGAAGCCTCGACGGATCCAGAAACCAGTGTCCTGCTATGTGACTCGAGCTCAATGTGATCCAAACCAAGTCGAAGCTCTCCTCCGAGAGAAGTGTCGCTGCAACTTCGGCGGCACGCTTCGGTGCGCCAAGCAGCCTATTGCGCATTTTGAAGAGGTGCTGAGTGGAAGGGCGGCCATAGACTTCTTCCACCAACGAAGGTCGACCAAACCGGCGCTCGAGTTGACGATCAAGACTTCGAGGGACAGCCCACCTATGAAGAGTAACTTTGTGTTCAAACTGCCACCCACCGAGAGCCTTTCCCTTGATGGACTTCGGTTCCCTGCCCTCATACGGATCTATGACGAGCGAACGACGCCCAACATTTCCGATTCTGTCCCAAATCGGCTCAGGAGCCGGGTAGTAGTCTTGTGGTCGGACACGTTGCTCTGCTGCCGACCACATAAATGGGAAGTAGATGCCATGTTCTTCGACTCCCCTTCCGCTGTACAACGTAAAATAGGTTGCTCCCTCCCAACTCGCGACAGGAGTTTGGAGCGAGTACCAATGGCCGCGTCCTCGAAGCCGGGCAAAGCCAGGGAGACGGCCTTGCTCCAGAAATTGATGAAGATGAGGAAGACTCACGCCATCGAACTGCAAGATAGCGATCATGAATGTCTCCTCAGTTGGTTTGGTGAAGGATCTGCAAGGAACATTCTGCGCCGCCTTGAACGGCTGAACGCCGCACCGCATGGATGGCCGACATGACTGCCAGCCCGTCGGCTGTCTTCGCCAGGGGTGATCCGCCTGGCATCCCACGTACCGCACGTCCAAAGGCCTCAAGCTGGGCAACCAGCGAGCTCACGAGGGGATTTTCTCGGTTCGCTTGGAGTCTGGCCACTATTCCGGAAAGAAGTCCCCCACGTCTATACGAGCCGCTCACATGTCCCAGGACGTCTTTCACCTCAACGCGCTCATAGTGGGGCCTGTTGTTCGAGCACGAAATGGTGGCATGTCCTCGCTCTAGCCTAAGCTCAAATTCAGCGCGACGCTCGTTTAAGGAGAGAGCCCGCGCCCATAGGATTTCACTATCAGTGAGCCAGCGCGCGAGATCGATGAGGTGTGGCCCTAAGTCCAGGAGCACATCATCCTGCATATCAAAAGATTTCCAGGAATCTCTCCGGTAATGTAACTCCAGTTGCAAATGAAGCCTGGCATCGCGCGGCAATGCCTCCTTAAGTGCAGCGATGCCTGGCTCAAACCGGCGATTGAACGCAATCCAGGGCGAGGGATTCAGAGCCTGAAGCGCACTGGCTTCTCCCACATTAAGGCCTGGAGGTTTCTCCACCAGGGCTGGTAGGCCTGCTTCGGCGGCACACCGCGCATCGGCCAGATGAAATCGGGTGGGAGTTGAAATCACGAGCGCATCGAGCCCACCAGCGCTGATTAGGTCGCGAATGCTTTTATGGGCCGGCACTCCGGCCGCGATCCCCTTGCAGCGCGATTGATTAACGTCTGCAACGCCTGCGAGCTTTACTGCCGGCGCTTGCCCAAATGCCGGTAAATACCCAAACTCCGCCACGCGACCGCATGATTCCCGATCCCGAATCCTAACAAGCCAGCGAACTGCCTAAAGAGGCTGGCTAATATGGCTACATGCTGCTCCAACTGTCTTTATACACAGGCGCTACAAAATCTTCTCCGCCAAGCTTTTCTTCTCTTCGACTGACAATTTGCTCAACAAGTTCTAAATAGCGCTGAACATGAAGGTCTGCGCGCCATTTTTGTTGGAGCGCTTCATAGCCACGCCGTCCTATCTCCTCCCGCAAATTCGGATCGCCCACTAATTGCTCCATGGCATCGAGGAGTTCTTCATCTGTGTTGAATACAAACCCGCCACCACTTTCTTTGATGATCTCGGGCATCCCTCCTCTATTTCTCACAATCACAGGAGTCCCTTGTGAAAATGCTTCAAGAATGACAAGCCCGAAGACTTCATACCATAAGGAGGGAACGATGGTTGCCAGGGCTTGCCTGTATAGGATGCGAAGATTCTCACCGGACTGATATCCCAGAAACTTGATATTTGGAGATCCCTGAGCCATTCGGCGAAGAACCGGTTCGTAATGACCTACACCGACAATCCATAGCTGGGCTCTTTCATAATGGCGAAACAATGGGACAAGCTCCTGAAGGCCTTTAATTTTCTCCAGCCGCCCAACAAAAAGAAAATGCGGGGTCTCGCCCATAGAAGACCGCCGAGGTGTGGTCTCCTGCCATTCCCAGCGGGAGGTGAAGTAAGGTAGTTCGACAACCGGAATCTTCAGACCCATTTCAAGGTGTTTATTCATGGTGAATTCACTAGGGGCAATAAAGAGATCAACGTGTTTCACAGCCTGCTCTATCATGTCGGTATACCGCCAGAGCTGTGGCGGACGCCTATAAGCGAGCGTGCAAGATAAACACTCCTTATGGGTGCAAGCTTCGTGGTTAAACTTGAACAGCATGTGGGTTGGGCAGATCAGCCAATACTCATGGAGAGTGTAGAGCTTGACAGCCTGCCCATAGTGGAGAATCTTGGGCCCTCCAACCAAGGAGATGTTGTGGTAGTGGATGACATCAAAAGGTCTCTCAAGAATCTCCTTGATCCTTGAAGACTTTAACATCGGCCGCCCGGTCTGATGAGTCGCAAAGGGAGACAAAAAACCCCACGGACTTTTCAACGAATGGACAGTTACATTGGGATGATCGTGGTCGGTCGTTGATGACGTTCGGCCAGCCAAAAGGTTATAGGCATCCCTGCAATGGACCACCTCTACTTGGTGCCCGCGCTTCGCTAACTCATTGGACAGTTGCTGCACATACACACCATCTCCCCCAAACGAATATGGTGGGTAGAAGGTGGTGACCATGCAGAAGCGCATCGATCACTTCCCTAAGAAACGCACAGGACTTCAACTTCTAACGTAGGATTCGCCTTGGGTCTTGAGTGAACGTGGAGGGTCGGGACGTTCATAGGATAGGCGGTCCGCGCTGCCTTTGCTCCCTCACAGTCCCGTCACGCTCGCAGCCTGATGGGAGAGTCACTGCAATTGAGTTTGTACAGCAGTCTTTAGATGGCTTTGAAGA
Organism: Deltaproteobacteria bacterium; assembly: GCA_005879605.1. Lineage (GTDB taxonomy): Bacteria > Desulfobacterota > Binatia > UBA9968 > UBA9968 > DP-1. The sequence continues at coordinate 7,827 of VBKE01000234.1, read as the reverse complement.
ATATGGTTCGCTAGAAGAGCGCGCCATGGACCAGGATTTAGTTACCAGGACTCGTCAGGCTGGATACTATCCCAACAATCAGTCGCACGACTGAAGTGGTTCTTTGTACCCTTAACCTGTCCTCTTCAACAGCATAGGGTCAAATGAGTCCCTGCGTTGGAAGCGTTCTGAAGCCACTAGGCCTGAGATCAACGCATGGAAGATTCCCAGGCATCTCATCATAGCGCAACTTTAAATCAATGGCCCCTTTTGTATCCGCGGCCCAAACCAAACGCCGATACTCGTCGCCTAGTTTCAGCACAGCGAGAATCGCCATTATGGCGATCGTGGCCCGGAAGATGGCCCAGCCCTGAGATTGGTATGTTCGGCATAAAGTGCTTACGCCATGTTTTTCAGGTCAGCAATGTGCAGAATTGGGAACGGGTTTGCAAACGAACGCTCAAGGAAGAATTCCGTCATCACCTTTAGCTCTGGATTGAAGGCGTATAAATAAGCAGAGACGAAGCTTAACTTTTCGATGGGCAAAGACATTATTTGACATCATCATGTCAGGTGGCGCCCTCTCCAAAGTGTCATCTTGAGCATCCACGACATCGGAGCGAGAAGATAACCTGCCATTTGAACTGCAGACCGCTTTCCAAGCTGCCCCGTCTTCATTGACGATATGAGCCGATCGAGCCGATACAACAGATAGGTCGGTTGCCGAACACCCCCATACCTTCTACTGATCTCGGCTATTTCGGCGCGCCGGGCCCATCCTCCTGATACCGTTTTGATGCCCGAGCGAAAACGCCAACGGGCGAGATCTAGCCGGAGGTAATGCGGCTGAGTCAATGCTGTTGCCCGAAGCAGCCACTCCCAGTCCATCGCCCAATGGAGGTCCGAATCCAACCCTCCGGTCCTCTCCCAGATTTCCCGGCGCCAAAATGCAGCCGGCTGAAGGACAAAATTCGTTGTGGAAAAAAGCCGGCGATTGTACGGCTTGATCCAGTGGCAAGGCCGGGTCTTCTTGCCTTGCTCGTCCACGTACCAGCCATTTCCATACACCAAACTGCGCCCGCCATCCTGGGTGAAGTATTTGGCTATAATGGCAATAGCGCATCGTTCGTAGACGTCATCCGAGTTCAGCCAACCAAAGAGATCTCCACTAGCTTTGGCAAATCCCTTATTGATAGCCTCCGATTGACCCTTATCTGCTTCACTGACCCAATAGGCAATCCACTTTTCGTACTTGCGCAGGATTGCTACAGTCTCGTCTGTGCTACCTCCATCGATCACGATGTATTCGAGATTCGGATATCCCTGCAGCAAAACCGAACGGATCGTTTCCTCGATAAACGGCCCTTGTTGGTACGAGGGAGTGACAATGCTGACCCTAGGCCACTCTTGACCATCAGGCATTGGGTCCGGCAGTTCTACACTTGCCTCGGTCCACGGCCATCCCCGTTTTCCCGGCGGTGGTGGGGGAAGATCATATAGGGTTGGACAGCGCATAAACCGATTTCCTCGAGTTGCCTGCTTTTGTATCCCTAATTATTTCCTCATACCAGTTGAGATAACCATCAACTTGTTGGTCAAAGTTAAAGCGGTATCGGGCGCTTTTTGCCGCTTGCATCCCCATACTCCTTTTTAGAGCTTCATCTAAAAGTAGCTGCGTAATCCTGCTCGCTAGCGCCTCTGCGTTGCCCAGCGGCACTAGAAATCCTGTACGCGCGTCCTCAACCTGCTCCGGTATACCACCGACTGCCGTCGCCACGACGGGTGTGCCACAGCCCATCGCCTCCGAAATACTAATGGGCGCTGTATCGGCGCGGGCCGCATGCACATAGACGTCGGCGGCCTGATAATATCGAGCCACAGTTGTTGGATCTTCCTGATAAGGGACGAAACGTATCTCTAGCTTATCCACTCGTTCCACAGGAGCATCTTCGCCCAACACAATCAGTAATAGATTTTCACCACTCAGCCGCTTCGCGGCCAAAGCAACAGAGGCACGCAAGGTCGAGTAATCTTTCCAGATGTTCTGTCTCATCATAACGCCGGTGGAAAGAAGCACCCTTGCCTGTTGAGGAATCCCTAGAGCAGCTCGAGCTTCCTGCTTATTGCTTGGGCGAAAAATGTCGAGATCCACCCCGTTTGGAATGACGCGGGTGTTCACTATTGCAGGACTCAGCATAGATTGCTCGATTTTGTTCATCAGCCATCGCGACGGCGTTGCGATATATAGTCGGCTACGGGCATAAATTTCTTTCTTCCGCCGCCAGTTGTAGTCACTGGCGTCTCTCCGAATGGCCGGGTAAATGCTTAGGTCAGGACACTGCCCGCAACCCGTCTTCCACTTTTCACATAGAAATGAATGGGCGCAATGGCCGGTCAGCAGCCATTCGTCATGAAGCGTGAGAATCACTGGCACCTTTTGGCTGATCCACGAAAGCATCCGCAGGTCGAAATAACCTCCGTGCAAGTTATGGCAATGTACAATGTGAGGTAGTTCTGAAGTAAGCGTAAGAAGGCGTCCCGTGCCCGGGAAACGAAAATCTTCACGTCCGCGCAGAATGTCCAGTGCCCTGCCTGGTTCAGCTAACGACATTCCCAGATCTCTCAACGATTTCGCTGTGCGGCGCCTCCATCCGGTCGGCGATGGGGAATTCGGAAATATCTTCCACCAAAAACGAATCCAAGAACCACGTAACTCCAGGTTGGGAATGAGCAACACATCCGGATCATTGCCGAGCTTCTCACCGACGGCCAGCCAGGAGCCATAGCCACGATCACGGTAAGCGGTGAACAAATCCCAGGCAACTTTCTCAGCGCCACCGCGCATATCGACTGTGCTGACCTGTAGAACGCGTAGACTTGGCTCAGCCATCTTTCCACCAACGCAACCAACGCTTGAATGGTTTGTAACTCCAATCTCGCACCACAACCCGAGGCAAATAAAAACAGTCCGCGTCCCGCCAAACGGCATCAGGATGGCTGGAGCAGGCACAGACGAAGCCAGCCTCATTGAGGATGGCAACCGACTCCGGAGTGCTCGAGCCATGAGGGTAAGCAAAGCTTGTCACCGGACATCCCAAGATTGCCTCCAAGCATTCTTTGCACTGACGGATTTCGCAGTTCTGCTCTGCTCCGGTTAGAGCGGCTAGATAGGGATGAGTCATGGTATGAGCGCCCACGTCGACAAGGCCACCTTTCTGGAGGAGGACCAATTCTTCAGTCGTGAGAGCATAATGCGACCGCCGGCCTGTTCGCTCTGCCCCGGCCCATACCAGCAACTCGTCCATTACTGTTTGTCGGTCGCCTCCCACCAAAGCGCTAAGCTCGGCATACAACCTACGGAAAAGACGATGGCGTGGGCTCGGATCATCCTCCCGCTCAATATGCCAGTCTCGATAGCGCCGGCAGTCTTCTTCGGTGTACGTGCTTGCCTCGCCCAACTCCCGCTCGTACGCGTTTCCGTTCAAGTTCAATTGAAGCCTAGCTGGCAGTGTTCCCGCTTGCAGCAGTAATCGATCCAACTCGTCCCACCAGAACTCACGTCGACTTCCTACCTGGCCAGCCGTCACAAAGACCGTGGCCGGGATTTCATAGCGCTCTAACAAGGGCTTAGCTTGATGAAGATTGTCGGCGTAACCATCATCGAACGTGACTACGACGGCCCGCTTAGGGACCTTTCCATTCTGTAGGGCTTCGACCATCTGTCGCAGCGGCATGGGGACACCATACCTCCGGATCACTTCCAGCTGCTCAGCGAAATGCTTCGGTGTGACCGCCAGCAAATATGGGTCGTTAGGCAGCTCAGTCACGCGGTGGTACATCAAAATAAGGGCGTGCGAAGCGAACCGGTACTTAAGGCGCCGTGCTGCTTGCCGTAGTCTTTGCATCCCTCTATTCCTGATACCTTGCATTCGCGGTACCATTCGTTATCTCTACTGCCCTCCAGCAATCAAGTTGGCAGTGCCACCGCCAAAAATTGCGCCTTTGCTCCGAGGAACCACAAAATCATCAAAAACCCGGATGTTCTTCTCCACATAACTTGCCCTGAGGTGAGTGCTATTATAGAAGATGGGAATGCCGGTTGCATCCGTCACGGGGCACTCCAGCGCGGAGCACATCCACTCCGCCGGGTCAAGCACGGGGATGCCCGCCTGTGCTGCTACGGCTCTCATCTTGGCGTTGATGACCCCTGTGGTCGCCACGTGCTCCTGCATGGGAATAGAGCGAAATATCAGTCTAGGCGCAGCGACTACGCGATTCGTGATGAGGTTCGTGGGGTCCGCCATTTTTCCACCTGGAGGATTGAGGACCAGTTGGACTCGTTTTCCCATTGCTTTGAGCTGTGCCAATTCCTCTGTCAGCCTTGAGAAAACTTGGACACCCTCCCTTCCGTTGAAGTCAATGACGTGTTCCTGAGGATCCCCTTCAAAGAAATAATCCCCACGGTTCACCATGCCCAGCCATGAGCCGCCCACAATCACCTGGACGACATTCTCTTGCTGCGCCAGACGGAAACCATTGGATGCAAACGCTCCGCACATACGTGTCGATTTTCGGGTGATCCCCGGCACGGGAGCACATCCTTCCTCTGTATAGAAGCGCACCGTTCTGTGAGTGCCTGCGTGGTGTTCCACCAGCCACCGGATTCTCGGGAAATACTGTTCGATATAACTGTCTCCAAAGAACAGAACCGTGCCTTCCTGAGTGCCTTTCCATTGGGCCTTGTCATTCCCAGGGTAATCCCAATCCAATGCGGCCTCGCTCAGACTGGACAACGTATGCAACCGGACCGGAATATAACCCTTCTTGACAGCAACGCCGAAAAACCCTGTCAGCATCATGAAGCTAGCCAAGGCCACAAGCATGAATGTGCGCTTGGGGTTGTGAGCCTCCACCGCGCGACGGATGGGTTTCTCCAACCATGTGTACGTTGCCCACGCCAGGACAACAGAGATGAGAACAAGCGCCAGTCTGATAACGGCTGGTGGAACTTCTGACCAGAGGGTCCGCGCAAACACAAGCAATGGCCAGTGCCAGAGATACAGTGGATAGCTGATAAGCCCAATGAACACCATCGATCGGCGCGCGAGCAGCATCTGGTTCGGCCACGCCTGCTCTCCCGCCAAAATCACAAAAACCGTGCCCAGCGTTGGCACTATCGCCCGGACACCTGGGAAACGTGTGGTCGCGTCGAACCAGGTCATAGACAGGAGCAGGAGCAAGAGCCCCGCCACAGACAGCAAGTTCGCGGACATAGTGAAAGATATCCGGCCACCGTCACGCTCGGTTATTTCGAACATCGAGACTGGAAACTGCGCCCGCCAGCCGGTGCATTTTTCGATGCCACGGGCATCAGAAGGCGACTCGCGGCCATATGCTCTGGTATGCCACGCCAGCAGCCCGCCCAACGCTAGTTCCCAGAAACGCGGCATGGGAAGGTAAAACGCGCCAACTGCAGAATGCCTGGTCCACCACACTCCCAGTGCAAAGGAACCCAGCGTCACCGCCGTAAGAACAGCACCCGTCCAGCGGCGCGACCAAGCTACCGCAAGCACCAGGGGCCACACAAAGTAGAACTGCTCTTCAATGCCCAGGGACCACAGGTGCAGGAGTGGCTTCAGTTCCGCCGCCCTGTCAAAGTAACCAGATTCCCGCCATAGGGCCAGGTTGGCAACAAAGCCGGCGCCCGCCGCCACATGTCTACCAAGCTGCGTGTATTCAGCATCCAGGAGCACCAGCCAACCAAAGACCAGGCACGTTGCCAGCACCACAGCCAGCGCTGGAAAGATGCGCCGCATCCGACGCGCATAGAATTCCCGGTAAGTGAACCGCCCCCGCTGAAGATCAGAAAACAGGACGCTTGAGATGAGGTAACCGGAAATGACAAAGAACACGTCCACCCCCACAAATCCGCCTGGTAGAATCTGTGGAAACGCGTGGAAAGCCAGCACAGCCAAAACTGCCAAGGCGCGGAGACCATCAATGTCTCTGCGGTAGCCAGTGTGTGACGCGTTGCCTATGGGGTTGTTGTATCCGTGATGCATTAGTCAGCTCAGCCACCCGGTGGTACATCAAAATCAGCCCTGGCGAAGCGAACCGGTATCTAAGCCACCATCCCGCTTGTTGTAATCTCCGCATCCTTCCGATCCTTATTGGCGTGAATCTGAGCATTTTCATATTGGCCCGAGGCTGGGTTCAATAAGCTTTCGCGTTTTTAACTTACAAGAGCGCGACTGGTGATGTCCTGAGAAAGCGGCTGAGACAACGAGAGGAAAGCGCGGAAGTCAACAGTGTTGTCAAATGCTGCCTGGCGCGACGCCCAAGCCGACATCGGTTAAATCAACGACCCAATGTTACAGAAGGATAATTACGTGAGGCGTGAAGCGGTTCTGAAGTTATTGCGCTCGCTGGACAAGACCATGCCCAAACCTCATCATTTTGCTTTTACGCTGGTCGCGATTTCACTGCCGCTTGAAAATCTGGTATGGACCGAATTGGCCTAATAGCCTAAAGTCGCGGTTCAGCGGGGTGTCGAAATACAATCTTGGCGTCCCTTTTCCGTTCTGGGGTTTCGTCTGCACGATGCGGTCGCGATGATCGCGGGCACCCGAGCGAGAGCTGCCGCAAGGAGACCATACTTACAGGATAACAGCCAATTGAGATAAGCGTGAAAGATAGCCGGACATTCCAACCGGAGTTGCTGAAAGAACCGTGGCAATCCGGCGATCGTTTGCATCCGTAACAACTTGGGTACAATCCTGGTCTCTACGTTTAGTCTACGTGCTCCCTCCAGCAAGGGCGCGAGGCCCGGATCAGCATGATGAAGAAGAACAGAGCGCCAACGCCGCCGGTCTAAACCGGCAAGGAGATGCAGGAGGGCCTGCTCGTTCCCTCCGAATGTGCTGCTATCGACAAAATGTACGACCGTTCGGATCATAGACAATTGCAGAGCTCATGCTGACCTTCCCGCCCGTCGAGCATTTTCGATCAATAGCAGGTCAAGCGCCTCCTGTTGGCAATGGATTTATCCCAACCCGAAGTCACACAAGACCATAGTCGAGTGCCGCTTACAAGGTTGGAACCCGATTGGGTCTAGGTTTCTTTGGGTTTTAGGTTCCGAGAGGATTTTTAACGATGGAGGTTCCAAGCGCGAGTCGTTCGATTGCTTCTCTATCGCGTTCAGTAAACACGTCAACAGCTTGAATTTCGGAACGACTGCTCGTTTGGACCGTCTCCAGACTTTGTTTACCGTAATTGTTCAATAATCGGCCGACTCTGTTTGAGAGATTCATGTAAGGAGCGATGCGTCTCCAGGGTCGTGATACATGGGTGCGCAATTCCTGTCCCAGTCCAGGGACCTAACCCTTAGTCGCGTTTAAACACCTGATACAAATCAAAGCGCCGCAATAGGTGGTAACTCTTATCCAAAGGCAGATCAAAATAATGTCTAGGCTCCTCTGGGCCACTTTTGGGTCGCGTTTGGACGATACGGTATTCGTCGGCGGACGAGAGACCTTCGGCACACTGATCTGTGTTCCGGATGGCGTGCCGATATTTGAAAAGGAGATCAAACTCGGCTCCTACTTTGTATTGCCTGTCAATGATGTTGTACTTGGCCATGAATGGATAGATGAAGATCTGATAGCCAATTGCCGCGTGATCTCTGCCGTCGGAGCGAATTTGATTCGATACATAGTCCACAACTCTGACCTCTTCAGGATCAGAGCCTGCCCAGCCGTTTCTCAGCCATAGTTTCACCCTTGTTTGTGCGTTTGTTGCGTACTCATGCGAGTGAAAAGGAGGAATCACCAGAGCCCCGGTAAGAACTAG
>VBKE01000233.1 GCA_005879605.1 Deltaproteobacteria bacterium | reverse complement strand
AGTCAAATCCCTTACACCCGAAATCATTACTCCCAGGGCCATCGTGCTTAAGATCCAACTGAGCCATCCATAGTCGTTATGTGTGAAACCAGATGGCCTCTGCAACCAGATGATAAGTTCTGGCAACTAAGTACGCCAAGAACGCTCCGTACGTTATACCCATAAGCGCATGCATAACCCGCTCACCTGGAGGAACCTTCCGCCACCGATCTTCTTCGATGAAGTCTTGCAGTGTAATAATGATTTCGAGAATTAGTAAACCAGCCAGAATCCAGACCCAGAAGCCATCCCAGATTGTCCATGCCAGGGAGCTGAAGATCACAGCATAGATCAAGTCGGGAATGAGTGGAGAGTAAGTTCGTTTCGAGCTGCAGGATTGCGTGGCAGATGCAATCTAAACTCGTGATACCAGAGTGTGTGGAGCGCCCCAAGGCAACCCTGGACAAATAACAGAGTAAGGACCGTTCTCATTTTCTTGCCAACCGCTGTTCCTAAGGAGTGTCTAACGTTAAGGCTGCCCGGAATGGCTCTAGCCGTTTGTTAGGTTCCGATAATCTCGTTCAATCCTTCAACAACCTGAGCTACTTCCTCTGGAGACGCCCTACCAATCACCTTCCCAATTCTTTCAACGGCAAGCGTTCGAATCTGGCTGATTTTCACCCATGATTTTTTCGGCAGTCCTTTAGCGTGAAGTTCGAGGGTCAAGGGAAAGCCCGCCCGTTGAGGCTGGCTTGTGAGAGCAACGGCAATCACAGTTCCGGAACGTTCATTGAAAACATCCTGGCTCACAATTAAAACCGGACGTTGTCCTGCTTGTTCTCGCCCCCGTACCGGATTTAAGTCGGCCCAGCGGATCTCACCCCTTAGTATTCGGACCATTCTGCTAGATCCTCAGAAAGACCCTCTTCCGCGAACGCCTTCTCAAACGTCGGATCAAGCTTCGCACACTCCTGGGCTAGACGACTCCGTTCGAGACGGGCAAGTTTTTCCGCCACCGCTTCCTCTATGGCTTGGCTACGATTGGGAAAAACTTGTTTCTGAACCAGTTTGTCGAGACGATTAAGGGTGGACTCATCTAAGGAAATTGCAACTTTGGATCTTGCCATGGCTCTACCTCGTGGTATGACAATACTTCATACCAGGGTGCGAGTCAAGCCAATATCTGGTTGCAACCTAACATTATACCGCTGAGCCGCTACCAACGACGGGTTGATCCATTACTAAACTTCCTTGACGGCTCCAGGTAGGTTAGGCATGCTCTCCGTCTCAAATAAACAACAACGACGCAACCTTGTAGGTGACATACACATAGGCTGCGCATAGAAGAACAAACCAGAGAAACTTAGCAAGTGTCCAGGTGACGACCGAGAAGTCTGTAACAAAACCTAACAAGAGCCACACCCCGTCTTCCTGCAAATCCTCGCGTAGATTCGGAAAGATGAATTGAAACGTTCTCCAGATCAAGGGGACACTCGCGACCACCGAACCAAATAAAATCCACGGGTGTTCCATCGGTTTTTTCGCCGAATACGTGCCTAACCGTTCTGGGTGAGAGGCGCGCTTCTTAGCGTCCTTCTCAACCCAATAGTTAGTTAGGCCCCCCTATGTTGTGTTGCCCTTTTTTTCCTCACTTTTCAGGATTTCGTTACATAGCGCCACGCACTCATTACAGATCACCGCTTTCGGGCCCTCGAAAAGCTTGACCACTTCGTCATGCCTCTTGCCACAAAACGAGCAGACGCGATCGACTCCTGACTCATTCGGCCGTTCGAGCCGTTGACGTTGTTCCATCTCGACAACCTGCGCTTCTATCTCCTTTAAGCGTTCCGCCGCTGCTTCGACAAGAGAGTTTTCGATAGCCAGCACCATTGCAGCAAACCGTGAGAGAAGTTCGATGCGTTCCGTAGAGGTCGCCGCACCTTGCGAACGAGAAAGGACCTCCCGGAGGTCCCGAAGCGCGGGCACGATCCGTCCTTCTGCGATCGTTGCCGTACACCTGCTCACGGCATCAAGGAGTTCGGATGAGAACCCATCAGAGTCGTCAGTGCTCATTATTCACAGTTCCTGTGCATGGAAATTTGTTTGTACGGTCTAACGCGCCGGAACTGGGAGACCACGGGCGGCGCCAAAACGGCCTCGCTTTGAGAAGGAACGTTCATCGTTGCTCGTGGTTCGCTCCCGTGATTTTGTTAGGCTTTGTCCTTTCTTCTCTGCATCAAAATCTGAACAATGATGCCGAAAGTGGCCAAACCGCCGCCGAGCAAGACTCCGGCAATGCTGCCGAACACTGTGGCGACGCCTCTCGGCTCAACGTCGCTCCAAGGGATGAGGTGAGCGAAGAAGGTCGGCGCGATACTGCCGGCTCCGAAACCGAACAGACCACCCATGACCATGCCTGCGAGTGAGCCGCAGGAGACCAGCACGAAGATCCGCGTCCATTTCATGGCTCTGTGTGCTTCATGTCCTAACTCTGTGCTCAGCCGCGCGTACTCCGCGTCGGTCTGAAGTGTCATCTTAGCCCCTGTTCAAGGCGCAAACATCTCCTCCAGGACAGACAATACAGAGGTCAGAGAGTTCGGAGCCAAGCCCCCGAGTCGCCTCGCTAGTCGTTCAATATCGACCGTATGAAGTTGGTCCGTCGCAACAAATCCAGTCCGACCTTGGAAGCGACACTGGACCCGCCATGGATAAGCTTGCCCCCCGGTCGTCATCGGCGCGACGATCACTGTGCGAAGATGTTCGTTCAACTCGTCTGATAAGACGACAAGACATGGCCGTGTCTTACGGATTTCACTACCCCGCGTCGGATCAAGCTGAACTGGGTAGACATCACCTCGGGCTGCCACCGCGTGTCCTATCGCCACTTCCACTCTTTCTCGTCAAACCGTGTGGGCGTCGTCGCATCAAGAAGCCGGTCTTCATCTCGCTCACGCATTCTCCGAGCTGCAGCTGCCCACCCCGCGCGAGGTCGGCTCCCTCTGCGAATCACAATGCGACCTGGCTCGGCCTCAAGTTCAACTTCGTCAGCGAGCTGGGCTTCCTTTAGAAGAACCTTTGGCAGGCGTATACCCCGTGAATTTCCAATCCGAACAATGCGGCTCTTCATTTTGATCCTTCTGGGCTTACATTGTAATCACGCGCCGGGCTAGCTTGGCAAGCAGAGAGAAAATCTCAGGCCAGCAAGGTTGCAGGCTAACGTTGAGGCTGCGCAGCCGCGGCCCCCGAGCCATGCGAGCGGGTCCGAAGGTCCGTCTCAAGCCGCATGTTTCCGCGCACCAAATTCGAGGGCGGGCGCAAAGCTTGGTCCTCAGAGCTGGGGCGAACCTGAAACTGTACTGAGTGGCCCCAATCACATCCAGCCAATATAAGGATGCCGACTCCAACCAGTGCACTGAATCGTGAATCAACCATAACCCGCCAGTGAGCCGTTAGTAGAAAAAAAATTCCGCAGCAATGTCATCATCGGCTCCAGCGGCGAGTTAGCTGGTGAACGGGTACAGCTATAGCACATACGTGAAGCGGGCAGGAAACGAGAAAATGGTGACAAGGATAAGAACGAGAAGTAGCACATACCCAAGTCCCTCCGGTCTTCGTTGAAACCAAGGGTAGGCGATTTTTCCTACGAAGAAGCCCACGAAAGCCGCGAGTAGAATACAGAAACCGCCCATGAACCAAGCCCCGACATCGAGGACTTGAAATGAGACACCGCTTTTCCGCAAGAGAACAACCGTTGTGATCACGAAAAGAAAGGCTGAAATCAAAGCAATGTTCCAGCCAAGAAGGACGGCTGAGAGTCGAGCAACCCAACGAGGGGAAAGTACAGGATTATCCATCGCCAACTTAGGTTTGCTCTGACCAGCTGCGGCCCAAGATAAAATCTGTCACATTTATGCTTGCCGTGCGCGTGGCCGCGGTCTGGGTGGAGCGCCGTTGTTAGCTGCCGCCTTTAGCAACCAGGTACAAATCCCAATCGCATTTCCCGAATACAGAATAATACACCACCACAACCCGCGAGGGATGGCAGCAACGGCGTCCGTGCCTCTTACAAAGGCGAGCAAAAAGAGAAGCGCGGCAACGGCCATGACGCTCCCGCTCAAGCAGACCGCTAGGATTCGGCAGAACTCTGGCCTGCGCTGCAACCAAACCATTATCGCACGTCGATACCCTACTGATTTTCCCTGTTTTTTCGTGATCCAGCTAACTAGCTATTGAGTACACTGACCAGTGTATGACGATTCTTATGAGATCTCATGGTGTCGGATTCCTACAATGCTTCCAAGGGCTTGTCAAATTTTTTCAGATAAGCTGTTTCCTAATACACTGGTCAGTGTATGGCTGTTACACTTGCGACGGGTCAGTTACCGCCAGTGCATCGATCGGATTTCGGACTCCTTTTCCACCTCGATTGAAGACGTGTGTATAATAATCAAAGTTCGGTGGCAACCAAGGAAGAATCTTGCTACTAATCACGATTGGAATGCATTGCTTCTGGTTTAGGAAACGAATTTCTTGAAAGAACCACTGAGAGAGCACGTCGAATCATTAGTTGACGAAGCACCGATTGAAGCGAGTTCTCCGCCGTTTCGACTCCAGACCTTCTCCTCTCTTCGCTACCTGGATTTTCGATATCTTTGCACCGGAACGTTCATGATGAGTGCCGGGCAGTGGATCCAGCAGGTAACTCTCGGATGGCTCGTCTATGACCTAACCGGCAACTCCATGTTGCTGGGGGCGCTCAACGGGTTGCGCGCTCTGCCCTTCTTGATCACCGGACCGATGGCGGGAGTGGCGGCCGACCGCATGGACCGAAAAAAACTACTGCTGCGCACGCAGTGGGTATTGATAGTGACCGCAGTGATCATGGGTGCCGTTGTAACTTCTGCACTGCTCCATGTGTGGCATATTTTTCTGTTCACGTTGATCACCGGAATCGCCTGGACGTTCAGCGAACCGGTCAGGCAAAGCATGATCCCAAGCGTGGTTCCTAAAAGAGATCTCGCGAATGCCATCGCGCTAAACTCGGGTGGGTTCAATCTGATGAAGATCATCGGCCCGGCGTTGGGCGGCGCGATGATCGCTTTGTTCGGGGCCGGGGGAAACTTTTTTGTGCAGGGCGCCGCCTACGTGGGCGTCTTGGTTATGATTTATATGATGCATATACCGCCCACGCCGGACGAGGCGCGCCGCTCTTCCGCATTGGCCAATCTCAAGGAGGGATTCGCCTATGTCTGGTCGACTCCCGCCGTCCTGGCGCTGATGATGCTGGCTTATGTTCCGCGCATTTTTGCCGTGCCCTACCAGACCTTGATGCCTGTGTTCCAGAAAGACGTACTGAAAGTCGGTCCCGAGGGCCTCGGCATGCTGATGGCCGCGCCGGGAGTGGGAGCTGTGCTGGCGGTGCTTATCCTGGCTTCGCTGTTCAACAGACTCAGACGGCAGGGGCTGTTCCTGGTGGGGAGCATTATCATACTGGGCCTGTTTCTCATCCTTTTTTCTCAGATCAAATCGTTTCCACTCGCGCTGATCTCTTTAGTCGCGGCCGGTGTTTTTCAGATGCTCTTTCTGGCAAGTACCAATACCCTTCTGCAGCTCATCGTGCCCGATGAGTTGCGCGGCCGCGTGATGAGCCTTTACATGTTGGACCGGGGCTTCATGCCGGCCGGCGCCTTGTTTGCCGGAGTCACCGCGCACTTCATCGGCGCGCCGTCGACCGTGGCGACGATGGGAGCCATCGTTATCATTCTGGCAATGATCGTTGCCTGGCGGGTTCCCGCTATCCGCGCTCTCGAGTCTTGAACTCAGGCGGCGCGATCATAGTAAACTTTTCATGCGGATTGCACGCCGGGTGATATGACGACGGCTGATTCATCGATCATGACCAGCCGCTTTGTAGATCAGGGCCTCAAGCAAGTGCTCTGATAGGCCGCAGTTTCGGACGCGGCTTGATTGTGCTCAGAAGGGCTGGAACAGCTCAATCGGGTTGCCGGACGGATCCTCTATCAGGATTTGCTTGCCTCCGTTGCCGGTCACGATCTCGTTGCGGAACCGCGCTCCTGTACGTTTCAGTTTCTCGACAGTGGCTTCCAGGTCCGCAACTTCGATCTGGATTCGGTTCCAGCCACCTGGAGCAGGAAGCTGACTATCCGGCATCGCTTGTCCGGCCCCGCCGGCCCCGGGTCGGTTGAGCAGTAGCTGCAAATCCCCCCGCGACAAGCTCGCGAAACCCGGCGCCGGATGCATGTCGAGTTTGAAGCCGAGCATGTCGATGTAAAAGGGAATCGCTTTATCGACATCGCTAACGATGTATCGGACATTGACCTTGCTCATGATTTCTTCACCTCCAAAAAATGATTCTGACAGTTTAATTACCGAACCGTTGGAGGCTCCTGCTTGCGCAAATTAGAGTCGACCATATAGGAAAACAACCGAGGCGCATGGCAGCAGATAAATCAGACAATTCTGTGAAAAGAGTTGTCCCGAACTGAAATTTTATTCTTGCAAAGATGACATTGGAATACCGGTGCGTGGCCGCAGACGTCGTTGCCGCAATGCGGACATAAGCCCCGGTAACTTTGCGTGGCTAGAGTAAGAGAAGCGACAGGGCCGAGTACGATAGTAATAACGGCCAGAAGGAACGAGCCTACGCTTAAAAACACAGCCGATAAAAAAGTGGCAGCAAAGATTCCCTTGATAAAACTTTGCACCGGGGTCTTTTTGGCCGGATTGCCCGCCATGATGTCTGGGTCCTTCGACACGAGAGCCTTATCACGTTATGCGGCTGGTGTGGTACTCGCCGCAGCACATCGTGCAGCGAACTCGTCCAAGATGAATTTTTTTTTCTCCATGGACAAGAATTTCTCAGCCTATCCCTTGTTATTCCTATTATTATACGCAGAACAAGCGGGTCAACCACGCGCCGTTAAAGCGTGGATGATTGAGTCGAAGAAGTTCGAATCGAAGCGGATGGTTCGAGAGTCGAGGTATTGACGGGCATGACCTTTGCAATTCTTACTTATCATCTCCCAACGCAGGCAAAGTCATACACGTTTTTACTCCTCGTATTTGCCCGCTAGAGTTTACGACTCGACGCTTTCCGGTATGATAGTGATTTGTGCAAGCATTTGCACCGGTGACTAATCATCTTCCAACGCAGGCAAAGTCATACACGTATTTTACTGCTCGTATTTGCCCGCTAGAGTTTATGGCTCGACGCTTCGGTATATAGTGATTTGTGCAAGGCATTTGCACCTCTGACTAATCATCTTCCAACCGCAGGCAAAGTCATACACGTACTTAACTCCTTGTATTTGATCGGTTTGTGATTGGCTCGACGGAACCATAGAATTAGAGACGAAGAATTACAAAGGAGGAGACTCATGAAAATCTTCAGATTTGGACTCGGTACGTGGATTTTTGCGTTTTTGATTTTAGCGCCTTCGCTTCTCACCGCCGGCGACGCCACTAACCAGCTAAGCGCTACCATCGATGATTTTGTGCCTATCATCACCAACATTCCGAGCGCGGAATTTCAGGCGAACGGGCTGCCTGAGAGCGCGCGTAAATTGGTCCTCGCTCGTTTCGATTTTTCTGAGATGACGAGGCGCTCCTTGGGCTGGCACTGGAACTCGCTGAACCAGGGGGAACAGCAGCAATTTGTCGAGGCCTTTACGCAACGGCAACTGACTTATTATGGCAAAACCGTGCGCTCCTCCGCTCGCGAGACAGTTCAATTCAGGCGTGAAGTTCAGGACGGCCAGGATATGTACGTCGAGACCAGAATCGTCACCCGCTTCGGTGAGGATTTGCCGATTAATTACTGGCTGCATAGCGTCAATGGGCAGTGGAAGGTGTACGACATGGTGATCGATCACGTGGATCTCGCCAAGAATTTTCGCGCTCAATTTGAACGTGTAATCGCCAAATCCTCACTTAAGGAGTTGCTCGAAAGGATGAAAGACCAAAGCCCGGGTTCATGAATGCTGAGCCTGGGTTATTTCAACACAATCACATCTTGCGAAAGTCCGATCGAATGCCTGGGCCGGGGTCGGGTGACGCGTCGGGCTTGAGTTATTTTCTCCATCGGTCTTGCGGGTTCGGCGCTCCGGCGTTGGACCCCGCTCGTCACGACCTGCGCTGTATGCCAAGGGGATAGGAGTGAACTCTGCCACATCATAATATACGATTCTCTGCTGTGGTGATTCCCGACTTTTTTGAATTTCCGACACATGCATCCATATTCGATATGGCGCGTATGTAAAAAGCACAGATCGAGATCTTTGGAAAACTTCACTTGACTCAGTTTTAGGACAGAACAGCCGCTTTTCACATCATCCCTTTGGGAATTCGTTTGTAAGCAACCGTCATTTTCTGGATTATCCGGAAGCAATTAACGGTACGTCTTTTGCACAAGCAATAGATTATCCCTGAGCAAAGATAAGGAGTTGCGCTATGACTAAGCGAAAACGACGCGCTTTGATCTGGGTTGGTTCTGTCTTTGGCATTATCGTCATTGCGGCGGTGATCTTTTTTGCGACTTTGGATGCGAACAGAGCCAAAGGATACATATCAGCAGCGGTCAGCAAGGCCACGGGACGCCAGCTAACTATCGGCGGCGATCTTCAAGTAGACTTCGGTTGGATCTCCAGACTTCGCGCGAGCCAGATACAATTCGAGAACGCGAGTTGGAGCAAGTACCCACAGATGACTGAAGTCGGACTCCTCGACGTTCAGATAGACGTCTGGCAGCTCCTCAGTAAGTTTCGTTTGGTTCTTCCCAGCATAACTGTTTCCCAACCCAAGGTAATTCTCGAAAAAAATGCCGACGGCGCGGCGAACTGGGAGTTTCAAGCGGCTCCCGCGGTCACCGAGCCAGCGGTACCGCAGAAGCGCACCGAATTTCCGATCATCGAAAAGGTCGTCATAGAGGACGGCACATTCTTATTTAACAATCAACAAACCAATACACAGCTTGAATTGAAGCTCACTCAGGCGGAAGCTGCAGGATTTCTGGAGGAGCCTGTCAAGCTCAAGGTGAAAGGCACCTATCAGAAACTGCCGTTGAGTTTATCTTTGGACGGAGGTTCTTATGAAAACCTGAGGAGTTCTAAAGACCCCTACCCTCTGCAGATCAACGTTGGCGTCGGAAAACTCAAGGTAAATATTAACGGCAATCTAACCGAGCCATTGGCGATGAAAGGGGAAGACGTCACTCTTGATGTTCAAGGAGACGATATGGCGAATCTGTTCCCGCTCATCCGCCTTGTTTTTCCATCGACGCCGCCCTACAGGCTTAAAGGCCATCTGAAACACGAGGGCCAAGTCTGGTCGTTTTCCAATTTTTCCGGACGGGTGGGTGATAGCGATTTGTCCGGCACCATCCGCGTTGACACGGAACCGAAACGTCCCGCGATGAAGGCCGATCTGGTTTCCAACCTGGTCGACTTTAAGGATTTGGCCGGGTTCATCGGCG
>VBKE01000232.1:560-10159 GCA_005879605.1 Deltaproteobacteria bacterium | reverse complement strand
CTCCGCAACGAGCCGCCGATGGCGGCACTGGCGCGGGTCACCAATGTCGTGCAACAAGCGCTCCGCAGCGGCCAATATTTGGGCGGGATCTGGCTTGAAGGGAGCCCGTTTGTCGAGGAGACGATCTATTGGCTCAATCTGCTGATCGACACTCATGTGCCCATCGTCGGCAACTCGTCGCAGCGGCCCCATGGCGCCATCGGCAACGACGGCGATCGAAACATTGTCGACTCCGTCGATTACATCACGTCAAAGATCTGGGCTGACGAAAGCGGTCGAGACTTTATCGGCGCGGTTGCGATTCTCGATGAGCAGATTTTCACCGCGCGCGACGTGCAGAAAGCCGACGCGCGGCCCGGCGGTTACGTCGCGACCGGCGGTCACGGCGGCATCATCGGCCGAATGGGACATCCCGGCGCGCCGCAGTTCACCTTTAAGACCGTCAAGCGGCACACCTATACCTCGGCGGTTAATTTGAGCCAACTGCCCAAGGAAGTTCAAGGCTCGAGAATTCAAGGTTCGACGGCTGGTACGATTGCGGTGCCGATCAAGGACAGCGCGGGAAACCTGCTGTCCACGGCTATTCCAAAGGTGACAATTGTAAAGCACGCGCGCTATCTGCCGGAAGACACTTCCGGGGATGCCAGCAGCGAAGTCGATATCCTCGCGCGGATTGAAAAGAATTTGCGCGACGCACCGTTGGCGGGTTTTATCGCGGAAGGGTCGGCACCCTTCGGTAGCATGAGCAATGCGGTCGACGCCGCTCTGAAATGGGCGACGTTCTCCGGCATACCGGTGGTGAACGTGAGCCGGGGCAATGCTGCGGGTTTTGTCGATAAGAGCCGCCATCCCCTAGCCATCCCGGGAAGCAATCTCACGGCTACCAAAGCGCGCTTGTTATTGATGGCTTGCTTGATGAAGTTCGGCAGTCTTCCGAGCGCGGCTGATCCCGCGCATCCGACGCAAGTTGAAATCGATGCCGTCAAGGCGAAGCTGGGGCAGTACCAGGAGGTTTTCGATACGCACTGACTCAGCGATTCTCACGGTCGTTTCGGAGAAAATTCATGTCAGGAAAACATGATCACAAGCCATTTGAAGGACACATGCATGACTTCGAGGCTCACATTCGAGCCGTCGAGGAAGACCTAGAATATTACCGGGCCAAACGGTTCGAGCCGCGGATCTTTTATTTGATTCGGCGCGGCGTCGTGACCTTCTACGATTTGCTCAAAGCGCGCGTGGCGCTCAAGCGCAGCGACCAGTTCTTCAAGCTCAAAAAACCGCAGGGGAAAAACATCGAAGCGCGGGTGCGCTATCTGGAAGAATGGCTCGATGAATACGTGAAGGGAATCGCCCTGGTTTCGGCGCGCGCCGTGGAAGCCATGGATATGGTGACCGAGGACAACCGCAAGGAGCGCGGCGATTACGACGACTTCTTCAAGTTTCAAAAGAAGCAACACCACGGCACGCTCGAAGAGCGCATGGCGAACCTGGAACAGGACTTAAGAGACTACCAGGAATTGCTCGAGGTGTTCGTTCAGGCACTGATCAAGCGCGGCTGGTCGACCCGCGAGGAGTTGAAGCAGCGCTGGAAAGCGTTGCACGAGGAGCGCGAATGGGCCGGTGGCATCATCGTCGCCAAGGCGTGGATGGATTCTGAATTCAAGGAAGCTTTGTTGACGACGGGTAGAGAAGCGCTGAGAGAGATGGGCGTGCACCAGGGCAAGGTGGGCAAATTGGTGGTGGTGGAGAACACCGATAAGGTTCACAACCTCGTGGTCTGTACTCTATGTTCCTGTTATCCCTACGACATCCTGGGCGACACGCCATGGTGGTACAAGCACGAGAGCTACCGGACGAAGATCGTGCAAAATCCCCGCGCCTGCGCGCAGGAAATGTTTCAGTTGGAGATTCCCGCCGGTAAACAGGTCCGAGTGTACGACAGCACTTCCGACGTTCGGTACTTCGTCCTGCCGCAGCGCCCCGCCGGAACCGAGGGGATGTCGGAAGAAGAACTGGCAAAGCTCGTCACCGCCGATAGTTTGATCGGTGCGGGCTACGCGCTGGAGCCGGATCAGTTGAATGAAGTAGAGAGAACCGGAGCCGCGCCGGAAATCCCACGCGTCCGGCCGGATTGAGTGAATCGATGGAATCGATGAACAGCAAATTCAAAGTCGGCGATCCCGTCGTCGTCGCTAGAGAAAATCCCACCGGCAACCCGCGCACACCGCGGTACATCCGCGGCAAACGCGGCGTCGTCGGCTTAGTCCATGGCGTTCTGGAAAATATCCGAGACCATCGCGGCATTCATAATCCACTCTACACGGTCAGGTTCGATCTCAGTGAAGTCTCGATCTGCCACGACCAGGATTCCATCTGGGTCGATGTGCACGAAGAATGGCTTAGCGCGATCCAGCCGGAAGAGCGCAATTGATCAAAACCCGGATCGTATCGTTTCTTCTAGCAGTCAAAGTCCGCGTCACGGACGCGTCACTAGTACGCGGAATTGACCGTCAGATAATTGAACCCTGAGCAAAGACAGGTTTGGAATTCTTTGGAAGTCGCGCGCCTTCCGTCGTGACTCCTCAATGAGCCTTTCTCAGCGGCACTTAGATTGAAAATGCAAACAATTCCACTTGGGTTATTGCAAACACATACGAGGGGCACATTTTAGCTAAAGACGTTCATGAGGGAAGAGACAGCCCAGCTGGTCGAAATCTGATAATATGGAGATACAAACAAGAAATGTCTAAAGCTATGCTAAAGTCCAAGCCCGCGACGGCCGAGACCCAGCCCCTCGAGCCAAAGGCCCTGGTATCCGCGGCCGAGCTGGGGGCGCGCCAGCAGGAGATCTCCGTTTCCGAGTTCTTTACCAAGAACCGTCACTTGCTGGGCTTCGACAATCCGAGAAAGGCACTGCTCACCTGCGTGAAGGAAGCCGTCGATAATGCGCTTGACGCGTGTGAGGAAGCGGGGATTCTGCCCGAAGTCGTCGTCAGGCTTGAAGTGGCTTCAAACGAGAAAACTCCGCCGCCGCCCAGCCAGGCGAACCGGTTTCGGGTGACGGTGATCGACTACGGTCCCGGCATCGTCCGCCAACAGATTCCACGGATCTTCGCGAAGCTTCTCTACGGGTCCAAATTCCATCGGCTGCGCATGAGCCGCGGGCAGCAGGGAATCGGCATATCGGCCGCCGGCATGTATGGGCAACTGACGACCGGCAAACCGGTGCAGATCACCTCGCGCACCGGCGCGCGGACGCCCGCCCACTACTTCGAAGTCCAGATCGATACCAAGAAGAACGAGCCGCGGATTCTCGAGCGGAAGCAGATCGACTGGGAGAACCATCGTGGAACCCAGGTGACCCTAGAAATCGAGGGCCGCTACCAGAAGGGGCGAGGCTCCGTGGACGAGTATCTCGAACAGGTCGCCATCGCCAATCCGCACGTCAAGCTCGTCTACCATACCCCGGAGGGGGAGGTCAGAGAATATTCCCGGACGATTCACGAGCTGCCGCCTCAGCCGCGTGAAATCAAGCCACATCCCTACGGCATCGAGTTTGGAATGTTGCTCAAAATGCTGCACGACACCAAGAGCCACTCGCTCGTGGGGTTTCTATCGAGTGATTTCAGCCGGGTTTCATCCAAGCTCGCGCAGGAAATCTGCAAGGCCGCGAAGATTTCCCCGCAGATGCGGCCGCGAAATATTCACGGAGCTCCCGCCGAAAACCTCTATAAGACGATCCAGTCCACCAAGATCATGGCGCCACCGTCGAACTGCATCTCGCCCATCAGTGAAAAGGCGATCCTCCATGGCCTGTATAAGCAGATCAAGGGAGATTTCTATACTGCGGTGACTCGGCCGCCGGCGGTCTACCGCGGCAACCCTTTTGTGATCGAGGCGGGTTTGGCCTACGGCAAGGGACCGGAACAGGCGGCGGACAAGCCGGAACATCCGAAGCTGCCGCTCGCTGAAGGCGAGCAGCAGAATGACGACAACGAGCTGGCCCGCGTCATTCGCTACGCCAACCGCGTGCCGCTTCTCTATCAGCAATCTGCCTGCGCAACGTTCAAGGCCGCGCTCGACACCACTTGGCGTAACTACGGTGTTCCCCAATCGAGAGGCGCTCTGCCAGCCGGTCCCATGGTGATTTTCGTCCACATGGCCTCGGTCTGGGTTCCCTTTACCAGCGAATCCAAGGAAGCGATCGCCGATTACGACGAGATCCGGAAGGAAATCAAGCTCGCCCTGCAAGAGTGCGGGCGGCGTCTTGGAGTCTTTTTGAGACGACGGGAGCATGCCAAGAGCGAGTTTCGCCGGCGCAATATCTTCGAGCTCTACATCGAGGAAGTCGTCGAGGCGTGCAATCGGCTCAAGGGCGGAAAGCTGCCCAAGGAAAAACTCAAAGACCAGCTTCAAAAGATCGCCATGAAACGGACCGGCGGCCAGAAGACCAATGAATTACTCGACAACGATGGAAGCGGCCCGGAAGGTCTGCCTCATTCGATCATCGTTACCCCCGAAAGAACGGAAGGAGAGGCGCCGGATATACCCGACGATGCGCGAAGCGACGTCGCGCCAACCGAAGAAGCTGCGGTAGAAGAGGCGGAACTCGCTTTGCCGACGCTGGCGAAAGGAAAAGCTAAGCCTACAACGAAGGGCAAGAAGGAAGCGGCGAAAGTTAAGCAGCGAAGCGGATCAAAGCCCGAGAGCGCGACGCAAATGACTTTGGGTTTTGAAAAGACGGGAACCAGCATAAAGCGTAATCAAAAGACAGGAAAAAAACATGGCGCGAAAAAAACCAAAAAATGACGGAGCGGTGGAAAAGAAACTGGTCGGAGTGGCCGACGTCGTCATTACGGCCGCTCAGCGCAGCAAGGACCCGACTCTTTCGATTCCTGTGCGCAGTCTCGCGAATGTCACGTTCGACGAGAAGAGGGGGACGATCGAGATGGGTCGCAGGAAGCAGGCGCGCTCGTTTTTCAACGTGGGGATGGCCAAGAAGTTCATGCAGACCGTACTCGTGGCCGATGCCCTCGCCGAGCTTCAGCGAGCGAACCTGACGACTTCTCTGCGGGAGATCTACTACCGCACCAAGCATACGATTAAGAACTCGCACGAAAACACCTTCGACGGCCAGAACGAATCCGACCCGCTGATCGAGGACCTTGAAGTCACCTTGGCAGCCCTGCGGGAGGAGCTCCACGTGCGGGCGGAGAACTCCGGTACCGTCGTGGGACCGCTGGTGTTGGTCGATGACGGCGATCGGGTGGACTGCACCAGACTCGGCAAAGGCGGTTATTCGGTTCCGTCGATCGTCGAGCCGGAATACATTCAGATCACTAGATGCACGGCCGATTTCGTTCTCCTCGTTGAGAAAGGCACCCAGTGGAACCGCCTTTCAGAAGACAAATTCTGGCGGAGATACAACTGCATCCTCCTTACGGGGAACGGCCAGCCGCCCCGCGGTGTCAGGCGCCTGGCGCGCAGGCTGAACGAGGAATACAGTCTTCCCGTTTATGTTCTCGTGGACAATGATCCGTGGGGCTACTACATCTATTCGGTCGTTAAGCAGGGATCGATCAATCTCGCTTTTGAAAGTCAGCGCATGGCCATTCCCAAGGCCAAGTTCATCGGGTTCTCCAGCGCCGATCCCGATCGCTACGGGCTCCCGCGTAACGTCGGCATCAAGCTCAACGACAAAGACATCAACCGGGCACGGGAGCTCCTGAAATATAAGTGGTTTCAGAAAAAGGAGTGGCAAAATGAAATCAAGGGGATGCTCTCCACCGGTCTCAAGTACGAGCTGGACGCCCTCGCCAACAAGGATTTTCAGTACCTCACCAAGAGCTACCTTCCCAGAAAGCTCAAAGAGGAAGATTGGTTGGATTAGCCCGGAGCGGGCAAAGGGGACGTTCAGCTTTTTCGAGTACCGGCAGGGTCTAAATTCTTCATTGTTACTTTCTTGCCAAATTCTTGAGTCGATCAGCGCGACGAAGAATTTGGCGTGCCCCCACAATCGCCCCGAGATTCTCAGTGCCAAGTCCTTCTTATGCCGATGGTTTGTTCGAGGCAAAATCGTTGACGCTCTGAATCAGACGCTTCAAATAGACTTTTGCCGCACTCTGCGAAGCGCTATGGTTCTTGCCGGACTGCTTCTTTGTTGCTCTTCTCTCCTTGCTCAGGACAGGAAGCCGAATCACCTAGTGATTAGCTATCCTTCGATTAGCGGCGCGCAGGCCGTTTTGTGGATCGCAAACGAGACGGGCATCTTTCGCGCGAACGGGCTCGAGGTGGACTTGGTCTATATTGGCGGCGGCCCGCGCTCCATGGCCGCCCTCTTGTCAGGACAGTTGCAGATTATAGGAACCGGCGGAAACGCGCTGGTGGCCGCAAATCTCAATGGAGCCAAAGACACGGTTCTGATCGCGACTACGTACAACACTTTGGTTTTCTCATTGATGACCCGCGCGACTCTCAAGGATCCAAAAGATCTCAAGGGCAAGACTTTCGGTGTGACAGGGCTTGGAAGCCTTTCAGATTTTACCCTCAGGACTCTGTTACGGAGATGGTCCCTCGATCCCACGCGAGATGTCGTAGTTCGCGCAATGGGCGGTTATCCGGAAATATTGAGCGGCATGCAGGCGGGAATACTGGACGGCGGTGTTTTTTCTCCTCCGGGCAATCTCAACGCGCTGGCGCTCGGCTTCCGTGAATTCATAGATGCGGGTGCCACCGGGATCGAATACGCCAGCACGTGTTATGGCACAACCCGTAGTTTCATTCGTGAGCGAAGGGAAATCGTTGGGCAATTTATCAGATCCCTCACGGCGGCCATTCATCGTTTTAAAAGCGATAAACCAGGCTCCCTCAAGATCATGCAACAATACATCAAGAGTCGAGATCCAAAAGTGCTGGAGGAAACCTATCGCGTTTACGCTCTTCAATATTTACCTAGGGCACCTTATCCGACGCAAAACGGCGTCAAGGCTATTCTCGATTCTCTAGCCGAGACTGTCATGCCGGATGCAAAAAGAGCCGAGCCGGGAGCCTTTGTCGATGTCAGCTTCGTGCAAGAGCTCGAGAAGAGCGGTTGGATTGACCGAATGTACAGGTAACTGAAATGGACGCAAAAACTAGCGCTACAGAGATTTTTGAAGGTATTAAAAAAGCCGGGGCTTGTGAGCTCATCCTGGTTGAGTCGCTGGACGTGCAGTAACGATGCCGCGCAATCGCGGTCAGCCTCGGCCCAGGATCTCGACCCTTGGCCGGGAGCACGAAGCATCCTATAATCGATAGAATGATTTGTGTACCGAAGATATACGAGGATAAAAAATTGGCCCGAATCGCGGGCCCGGCTTTGCTTTGTCTCGTGGCGCTTCTGTTTGTTTGGCCGACGGAACTTTTTTCCCAGGCGGGGCGGCACGTCAAAGTGCTGCTCGAATCTCAACAGTTGGGCAATTCAGACAGAAGTTCGGTGCAGGGCGGCGGGAGCGTGATCATAAGGCAAGGCAGTGTTCAACCCGCGGGGCGGCTCGGCGCTGTCGAGAGGCAAACCACAGTGCGGCGCTCCACCGGGATTTTCACCTTGGTCCGGGACGGCGGGGAATCGATTCTCACCGTGGCGACGCGGGTTCCTTACAATCAAGTGATTTTCTATCGCGACTACGCCACCGGCGCGGGTTACCTCGCTCGCGGGGTGGTGTTCAATGACGTCGGCACATCGCTCAAGGTCAGCGCCACGATCCTGCCGGACAATCAGGTGCAGTTGCGGCTGACGCCGCGCATCAGTTACTTTTCATCCGAGCGTTCGGGCGCCATCGACTTCGCTGAGGAGCAGACGGAGCTTATCGTCCCCAACGGCCAGCCCGTTTCCCTGGGCGGCTCCGTTGCCAAATTGCATGAGATCACCCGGAACATGCTTGGCTTCTCCAACCGGACGAGTGACAACGAAGCTAGCTTAGTCGTCACCGCCACGGTCCAGTAATTGCCGAGCTCCAAAGCGCTCGAGTATTGAGCTCTAAACATCGGGCTTTTGGACAGCGCGCGATGAAGTCTCATGCTCTTCGGGATATGAGATCGCAAATTCCAGATGACAAAACAGATTCCCGCTGGAGGACCTTTCATCCTTCCGCTTCATACGGATAGGCGCGTCTAAAGGCCGTAGAGCCGTGATGGGTTGTGCTCCAGGATGTTGGTCTTGGCTGAGGCGCTGAGGTCATTTCGCTCCTGTAGATGGCGCGCGGCGAAACGTTCCCGGTCGCCGTGAGGCATGTCGGTTCCCATGACGATCTGTGTTTCGCCCACGAGTTCCATGACCTGCGGCAAGATGTAATCCTCCAGTTCCGCGCTGAAAAAGAGATTTCTCCGTTTGACATACTCCATGACCGGCTGGGCTTGAAGCGGCTTGGTCTGCGGGAGGAACTTGGCCAAAGTTTTTCCCTGGTTTTGAAACCGGTGGTTCAAGCGGTCGATCATGTAGGGAACCCACATGGAGCCCGCTTCGAGAAAGACCGCCCTGAGCTTTGGAAAGCGATCCAAAACGCCGCCACTGATGAGCGCGGCGAATCCCATGAGCACGGGAAAATGAAAAGCGACCACGCCGGAAGGATAAATATGATCGTAGAGGTTGTTAATCGAAGGACAGGCCCAGCCGACGTGAATCGCGACCGGAAGCTCCACCTCGCATAGCGTTTCGTAAAGCGGGAAAAGTTGTCGATCGTCCAGTTGACGATCTCCGGCGGTGCCCAGGACCATCACCGCCGCCGCGCCAAGCCGCTTCGCCTCGCGTACTTCATGAGCGGCTGCTTTGACATCATCTAAATTGACGACGGCGGCCCATTTGAGCCGTTCGTGAGCCGACAGCGAATCGCCCAACCAGCGGTTGTAAGAAGAACAGAGCGCGGTCACGAAGGCCGCATTGGAACTGAGCGGATAGGCGAGGAAGAGCGTCGGATAAAGCACCTGGATGCCGATCTCTTCTTCATCCATGATCTGAAGCCGCGCCTTGAGATCGGTCAGCTCCATGCAGCCGATGCTTTCGGGTTTGCCCGCGGTGTGAATCGCCGGTTTTCCTTCGTAGCTCGTCGGCGTGCCCAGATTGTTGCAGCCACGCCCCACGCGCCGGGGAAACAACTGCTCGTCGATGTCCCAGTAGACCATTCCATCCACTCCGACGACCCGCGGACGCTGAGCGCGAAAAGCCGGATCGAGATATTTATCGTCGAAAGTTGCCGGACTTTCCTCTACGTGACCATCGGCATCGACATAACGCATAGATCATACCTCCAGGCGAAATTCAGTGTTCTTATACATATAACTCGCCGCTCGTCGCGTCAATTTTCGAGTCACTCGCTTGCGCTTCTCGGCATTGAGACCTAAAAATCATTAAGGCACAAGATGACTGATCCAAAGATTAAAATCGGGACTTCAGGGTATTCTTATCCGGGCCCTGCGCCGAAGGGGTGGGCGGGCACATTCTATCCCGTTCAAGGCAGGCGCTTTGACGCATTGGAATACTACTCGCGATTTTTTGACGTCGTGGAAATTAATTCCAGCTTCTACCGGCCGCCCGCGCCCGCCATGGCCGAGGCTTGGGT
>VBKE01000232.1:0-456 GCA_005879605.1 Deltaproteobacteria bacterium | reverse complement strand
GCTCGCTCAATCGGGAAAGCTCGGCGCGCTGCTGCTGCAGTATCCGGCGGGCTTTTATTGCACGCCTGAAAACATGGAAAAGCTGAGCGAGACGCTCAGATCCTTTGCCGAGTATCCAAAAGTTGTGGAAGTCCGGCATAAAAGTTGGAGCGATCGGATTGAAGAAACCAAAGCGCTTCTCCACGAACACAACGCCAGTCTCGCGCTGATCGATGAGCCGAAGTTTGCGTCTTCAATTCGACAGCGGTTCGAGGCGGTGGGAGATATGCTTTATTTCCGGGCGCACGGAAGAAATGCGCAGTCTTGGTGGCAGCACAAGGAAGGCTGGGAGCGGTATGACTATCTTTATAGCTGGCAGGAGATCAAGCGCCTCGGCGAGAAGTTAAAAAGTGTTAGTGAAGCGAGGCCGAATCTCAAAAAGGCCGTCGTCTTCTTCAACAATCATGCGAGAGCGCA
>VBKE01000502.1 GCA_005879605.1 Deltaproteobacteria bacterium | reverse complement strand
CGCCTCACGTTGCTTTCCGAGCTTCTGGTACCAGCGCCCCAGCCGGTAGTGAAATGAACCGTCCGCGTCACCCGCGAGCGCGGGTTGCATCGCTCTAGCCGCCTTTTCCAGCTCACCCATTGCCGCGTAGGAATCTGCAAGTCCCGCCTGCGCACCCACAATGCAGGACGCCGACGGCGATTGGATCGAGTCGACTCGCAGGGTTGTGGGCAAGGATTGTCTGATGACCGCGAGCTTTGACCTGCATGGAAGTTTGAGCCGCCGAATTATTGATAGCCTGGACATGCTCTCGGCCTTTCGTACCGCGCCGCATATCGATCGCGAACAAACCGCGCAGCGCGCGTGCGACATGTTGGTCCGCTGCCTGGACCATAAAATTCGCCCCACGATGGTTTGGGCGCCAATCCCGGCTTTAATGCCGGGCGAGCGCAGCAGTACCGTTTACGAGCCCGCGAAACATCTCTGGGGACAACTGCCCGGTTTGAACGCTGCGCCCGGAGTGCTGGATGCATCTCTGCTGGTGGGCTACGTTTGGGCGGATGAGCCACGCGCCACGGCCAGCGCTGTGATGACCGGCACCCATCCGGAGCTGCTGAAGAAGGATGCGCTCTGCTTGGCACGGCAATACTGGGACGCGCGCAAAGAGTTTAAATTTGGAGTGCCCACGGGCACGCTTGCGGAGTGCATCGAAAAAGCTGAGCGCCTGACTACGCACCCGGTCGTGATTTCAGATTCGGGCGACAATCCCACAGCCGGAGGAAGCGCCGACCGGGCAGACGCGCTCGCCGCACTTCTCGAGTATCATGTCTCAAACTGTCTCTTCGCCGGCATTGCTGACCGCCCCGCCACCGAAGCCTGCTACCGGGCGGGAGTAGGCGCAACTCTCACCCTCAAAGTTGGCGCCACGCTCGATCCCGAGGCAAGCCAGCCGGTGGAGGTTCCCGCGAAAGTCATCTTCCTGTTGCCCACCTCCGACTTGCCGGAACGCCAGGCGGTGGTGGACGTCAAGGGGATCTCGTTGGTGCTCACGGCTCGGCGTCGTCCTTTCCATGAGATTAAGGACTTCACCTCGCTGGGCCTCGATCCCACGAGCTTTAGGATTGTGGTCGTGAAAGCCGGGTATCTCGTTCCACCAATTGCCAGGGTAGCGAATCCCAATTTGATGGCGCTCACTCCCGGCGCCGTCAACCAGGACATCGTCCATTTGCCTACGAACAAATATCGTATTCCGAGCTATCCCTTTGTACCCGATTTGAAGTGGAAGCCGTTTACGATCATCTCGGCACGCTCCCCACAAGAATCGTAGTGGGAAGAACGATAGGTCCTCAGCAACTGCCTTGGCCGCCGATTGTTGGCGATAAATCCCCATCCCTCCCGCCAGTGATTTTCAGGTGATTGATGGCCCCGCGAGCGAATTCGGCCTGAAAAATGGCCTTGCCGTCAAGTGGCCCGGTGCATTGGATTCCAGCGCGGAGGGGTCGTTTATCAGTTCCCGGCCGAGTGGGCTCGTGGGAAGAGGCTGCTGTTCGACGACAAACGACATGACGCCGAATCAACACGGTCACCTGAGTCAGGTTTTATCGACGCCTATGTTTCCGTGCATGATCGCCTCCGCTTTAGGGTTCTCTCCCCGTAGCGGTATTCTAAAGCCCCGACTTGCGATTGCCCCGGCAAAGGGTATATAGCAATTGAGCGCCTGAAGCATTTTCGACGCAAATACGGTAAGGCGGGCCTGCGCTCGTCCTCCAGGAGGCTACGATGAGACGCTCGATGCTTGTTCTATTGTTCTTCATGAGTGTTTCGCTTTTCGCTCAACACCCGCCCAAGATCCGATACCAATCTGTTCCCGATTTTCTGAAACTCCCGCCGGATATCTATTTCGGCGAGGTCGCAGGTGTGGCGGTGAACTCCAAAGGACACGTCTTCGTCTTCTCGCGTGGCGACACCACCGGCCCCGCCGTATGCCTGGTCGTTCGCACACTCAGTGAAGGTCGACAAGGATGACAGCATTTGGGTCGCAGACAAGGGCTTGGACATGGTGATCAAGTTCAATCCTGAAGGCCGCGTGGCGATGGTCTTGGGGCGCAAACAGGAAGCCTCGGACGAGGGGACCGAGCCGCTGCGCCATCCGAAGCCACCCCTGCCTCCGGTGGACGGGATGTTTAGGCAAGTGACCGACATTGCCTGGGACCCGGCTGGCAATACGTATATCAGTGACGGCTACATCAACTCTCGCGTCGCTAAGATCGATAAAGACGGCAACTGGCTCAAGTCGTGGGGCGAGCCCGGGGACGGCCCCGGACAGTTCAACACTCCGCATAGCATTGCGGTGGACGCGCACGGGCGTGTCTACGTGGCGGACCGCGGTAACCGCCGCATCCAGGTGTTCGACGACGAGGGCAAGTTCCTGCGGCAGATCACCGTCGACGTGCCAGTTGATCCGG
>VBKE01000231.1 GCA_005879605.1 Deltaproteobacteria bacterium | reverse complement strand
TTAAGAGTCGAACTGGCGAGGAGCAGCAGCGAAAAAACATTGAATCGTCTTCTGACCGAACAGCGAGCCAACAGGTTTCTTGGCGACGTAGTCGCCATCAGCGGAATTCAGTCCGGAATCTTGAAAGAAAAAGGTGCGCTCGACCGCTACCAATCCAAGGAAGCGGTCTACTTTCCGACCGAGTGGCGAGACCCCGACGGATACGGAGTGGGCTTGCATCAGACGATCTACGTCATCGGCTATAACTCAAAGCTGGTTCCTGCCAACGCGGTTCCCAAAGGATACGAAGATCTGCTAAATCCTCGCTGGAAAAGGCAGCTTGCCTGGGATCCGGAAGAGTACTACCTGTTCGGCACCCTGATGAAAGCCAGAGGAAAAGAAAAAGGGTTGGAGTTCTGGCGCCGGCTCGCGGAACAACAAGTCAACTTTAGAAAGGGCTATACCTTGATCACTGAGCTCCTGTCCGCAGGAGAATTTCCTGTGACAGTTTCGCTCTACCAGCACCGGGTAGATGAATACATTGATAAAGGCGCTCCGGTCCAGTGGGTGGCGCCGAATCCCCTCGTCGGCGGCGATCCAAACAGAATAGCGCTGCTCAAAAATGCGCCGCGGCCCAGTGCGGCGAAAATCTTTATCGACTTCATGCTCTCGGTCGAAGGGCAAAAACTCCTTCAGGATAGAGGACGAAGTCCGGGGCGAATCGGCTTGGGACCTAAAAATCCTCGGTTGAAGGGGGCCAAAGTTTTCACCTTTCACGTCAACTCCGGAGAGTACGAGCAGCTCGGAAAGGAATTCAACAAAGTTTTCAAGGTTCAATAATATGGCATTAAAACTCTCTATGACCTGCGGTCCCTACGATCGCGCGCGGGCGCTGATCGACGGAACGGTCAAGCCGGAAGGAATCGATCTGGAAGTTTACGTTAATCCGGATCCAGGCCGGCAGACAAAAATCGAGGGCCGGGAATTCGACATCACCGAGTTCTATTCCGACCTTTATATCGCCGACCTGCACTACCAATCCCTCGGCTATACGGCCATTCCGATTTTCGTCAAACGGATGTTTCGCCACTCCTATATTTACGTTAATAAGCGCGCGGGCATCCATTCCCCCGGCGATTTGAACGGCAAGCGAATCGGCATCCAAAACTGGTTGACGACGACCGCGGTTTGGGCTAGGGGCCTGCTCGAAGACGAGTACGGCCTCGACCAAAAATCCGTGACCTGGTTCACGGAACGGATGCGGGGCGTGGGAGAGTGGAAGCCTCCGGCCTGGCTCAAAATGGAGCTTATCGCCTCGGGCCGTACTCAGTTCGATCTGCTCGCCGCCGGCGAGATCGACGCCGGCATTACTACCGGAACCTGGGCGCCGAACGTTCACCCGAATATCGATTTTCTGTTTCCGAACTACGCCGAGTTGGAGCGGGATTACTTCAAACGAACGGGCTTTTTCCCCATCATGCACACCCTGCTGATTAAAACGTCGGTCTTGGAGAAAGATCCGTGGGTCGCGATGAGTGTGTACAACGCCTGGCAAGAGTCGAAACGAAAATGCTACGAGTGGCTCGAATGGCAGCGCGTACATCAGACTTCGCTCTGGTACCGCGCTTTGTGGGAAGAAGAGCAGGCTGTCGCGGGTGCCGATTTTTACCTGTGGGGTTTTCACAAAACACGGCCCGAGGTGGATAAACTGCTCGAGTACTGCCATCGCCAAGGGCTCACGACACGCAAGTTCGACCCCGAGGAGATGTTTCATCCGAGCACCTTGGAGACTTAATACGTCACGATGGATCTTTTACCCGCTTTCCTTTTGCCTTTTTCCTTTTTACTTTCGCCTTGAACCGGCCATGATCACGCGCATCGCCGTTGGACGTCGAGAGCTTTTCGCCGGAGGCCACGAATTCCCCATCACCGGTCCTTACGAGAAGTTGGTCGGCAAAGTTTACGGTGAAGTCGATCCCAGGCATCGGCCGAACAAGATCATCGTCAACCTGGACAAAGCTCCGAGAAACAGGGGCGGCAGAGTCGAATACTGGAGCGATTTCTGTATTTTGAAACCGCTGGATATGGCGCGGGGCAATGGAAAGATGTTCTTCGACGCTCCCAATCGCGGCAGCAAGCGTATCGTTGCGTTTCTCAATGACGCACCTCAGAACAACGACCCCACCGCAATCGGAGACGCCGGCAATGGCTTTCTGATGCGCCAGGGCTATACCATCGTCTGGTGTGGCTGGCAGGGAGATCTGATGCCGGAGAAAAATTGGCTCGTAGCCGGCATCCCGATTGCGACGAACAACGGAAGGGAAATCGTCCGCAAAGTTCGCACCGAGATCGTCGTCGAGGAAAAAGGCATCAAATCACAACCCCTCAGTGGCGACGAGCGCGTGAAGAGCTACGAGGCCGCATCGCCGGACAAATCATTGGCCACTCTCACTGTCCGCGAGAAGGGCTACGGCCAGCGAATCGCCATCCCGGAATCCGAATGGGAATTTGCCACAT
The DNA here is from genome assembly GCA_005879605.1 of Deltaproteobacteria bacterium. GTDB lineage: Bacteria > Desulfobacterota > Binatia > UBA9968 > UBA9968 > DP-1. The sequence continues at coordinate 6,745 of VBKE01000231.1, read as the reverse complement.
GCGTGAACAACGCGAAGGCCGGTCGACAGGAGATCCGGCGTAGCGCGAAAGACCTCTACCTTCGCTCCGGTTTCAAACCGGGCCACATCTACGAGTTCATTTACCCCGCGAAGAATCCATTAGTTCTGGGCTTAGGATTCGCCGTCGTTCGCGATTTTGTTTCTTTTCTGCGCTACGAAATGAAAGACCCCACTGGACGACCGAACCCGCTGGCGACGGGGAAGAAAACCACCGGCATCCGCTATGCCTACGGCTGGGGCCGCTCGCAAAGCGGAAGATTCCTCCGAGATTATGTCTACCACGGATTCAACGAAGACGAGGTGCACAGAAAAGTCTTCGATGCGATTGCCCCTCACGTGGCGGGCGGCGGAAGATTGTTTTTGAACTACGAATTTGCCCGGCCCGTCACTTCGTCGCAGCAACACACGAACCAACTCGATCCAGAGCTTTTCCCTTTCGCCTACAATGTATTGAAAGATCCGCAGACGGGAAGGAGCGACGGAATTCTCAAACGCCCCAAGACAGATCCGTATGTATTCCACACTCAAACTTCCACGGAATATTGGCAAAAGCGCGGTTGTCTCGCCCACACAGACGGGAAAGGCAAGGACGTGTCCATCCCGGAAAAAGTTCGAATCTACGTAATCGCCAGCGCGCAGCACAACAGCCCCTTCGGCTCCGAACCGGTGAAAGAAGACACTCAACAACTCGTCAACCCTTCGCCCGCGGGGGAGGTTCTCCGGGCGCTGATCGGCGCCATGGATCAATGGGTAACGCAGAGGATTTTTCCGCCGCCGAGTCAATATCCAAAAGTGAATGATGGAACGTTAGTGCGACCTGGCCGAAAGTCGACGGGGTTTCCGAAGATTCCCGGCGTCGGTTTCGCTGCCCTGCACAACCGCCAGCTCTTCTTGGATTACGGTCCGAGGATTCATCGTGGTCGGATGGATGTTCACCCTCCGAGGGAGATTCGCAATGGCGGATACAAAATCCTCGTGCCAAAGGTCGATGCCGACGGCAACGACATCGCAGGGATTCGTCTGCCTGCCATTCGTGTTCCCCTTGGCACCTACACTGGCTGGAACTTGCAGCGCCGAGGCTTAGCCGAAGATGAACTCAGCGGGCTCCTTGGCTCATATATTCCATTCGCGAAAACCAAAGCAGAGCGAAAGAAGTTAGGCGACCCTCGCCTGTCGCTCGAAGAGCGTTACAAAAACAAGGCGGACTACGCGTCGCAGATGTCTCGGGCGGTAAGGATTCTGGTAGAACAGCGATATCTATTGCGGGAGGATGCCGAACGGATAATTTCAGAAGCGAAGCGGAAACGCGTTCTCTAAAATTGTCATTTCGGGCGCAAAAAGGAGGCTGGCATGTTCTACATCTTCTTCCTGTCGATCGCCTTACTCTTATTTCCAAGCGTCTCTTTCGGAGAAATCACCAAAATCATCATCGAGAAGAGAGCGCCTTTCGCCAATGGTTACGAATTTCCCGTCGCCGGCGCGTATGAAAAATTGGTTGGCAAGGCCTACGGAGAGCTCGATCCTAAAAGCCCTCTTAATAAGGTGATCGTCGATCTGGACAAGGCGCCTAAAAATTCCCGAGGCAGGGTGGAGTATTGGGCCGACATCTTCGTCCTGAAGCCGGTCGATTTGAGTCGCGGCAACGGCAAGATCTTTTACGACGCGCCCAACCGGGGCAGCAAGCGCATCCTCATGTTTCTCAACGACGCTCCGGAAAATAACGACCCATCTACTCTGAAAGACGCCGGCAACGGTTTTCTTATGCGCCAGGGTTACACCATCGTCTGGTCCGGCTGGCAGGGCGATCTCACGCCAGGAGAGGACTTCCTCACTATGGGCGTGCCGGTGGCAACTAAAAACGGCAAGGAGATTATCCGCGCGGTCCGGACCGAAATCGTCGTTACCAGAGAAGGAGTGATGTCACAGCCCTTAAGCGCGGACAACCGGGTGATGAGCTACGAAGCAGCAACCACGGACAAATCCCGAGCATCGCTTACTGTGCGAGAGAAATCCTACGATCACCGCACGTCCGTTCCAAGCTCCGAGTGGGAGTTTGCCTCCTGCAAAAAGGACAAAGAGACCGGCAAGGTCCAGCTGAAGCCAAGCACGAAAGATCTTTGCCTCCTTTCGGGGTTCAAACCTGGACACATCTACGAGTTCATCTATCCAGCAAAAAATCCGCTCGTTCTCGGTTTGGGTTTTGCCGCAGTGCGAGATCTCGTTTCTTTTCTCCGCTATAAACTCAAGGATGAGGCCGGGAACCCCAACCCTCTTGCCCTGACTTCAAGAGAGACCGGTATCAAAAAGGCCTATGCCTGGGGCCGCTCGCAAAGTGGCCGATTTCTGCGCGACCTTGTCTATCACGGCTTCAATGAGGACGATTCGCATAGGCAAGTCTTTGAGGCGGTCTCTCCGCATGCCGCTGGTGGAGGCAGATTGTTTTTAAATTACGAGTTTGCCCGCCCCGTTACCTCTGCGCAACAGCACACCAACCAGCTTGACCCCGAGCTCTTCCCCTTTGCCTACAACGTCTTGAAAGATCCCCAAACCGGCAGAGAAGATGGAATACTGAAGCGGCCAAAGACAGACCCGTATATCGTTCATACGCAAACCGCGACGGAGTACTGGCAAAAGCGAGGCAGTCTGGCGCACACGGACGGCAAGGGAAACGACCTTTCGATACCTAAGAATGTGCGCATCTACTTCGTTGCGAGCGCGCAGCATAATACTCCCTTTGGCTCCATACCGGAAAAAAGCGAGTGCCAGCAGCTTGCGAACCCGATGCCGATTGGCGATGCGCTGCGCGCGCTGATCGTCGCAATGGACCGCTGGGCCACTGATGGAACGCCGCCGCCACTCAGCCAGATTCCGCGTGTCGGCGACGGAACTTTGGTAACTTCCAACCTGAAGAGTACTGAGTTCCCTGAAATCCCTGGAGTCCGCTACAACGGTCTCTACAATCGCCAGCTTTTTCTAGACTACGGTCGGAATTTGCTTCACGGGCAAATCGATACCCATCCGCCAAGACCCGTTAAAGACGGCGAATTTAAGATCCTAGTGCCAAAGGTAGACGCGGATGGTAACGACGTTGCGGGCGTCCGGCTTCCGGCAATCCGTGTTCCTGTGGCGACTCACACGGGCTGGAATCTCCAGCGCAAAGGGCTTGCCGAAGATGAGTTGTGCGGGCTGCTTGGTTCCTACATCCCGTTGCCAAAAACCAAGGAGGAAAGGGAAAAGAGCGGCGATCCTCGATTGTCGATCGAAGAGCGATACAAAGATCAGGCTGACTACGTGCAGAAGCTGAGCCGGACCGCAAGAACTTTGATGGATGAAAGATTTTTGCTTCCCGAAGACGCGGAGCGGATCATTGACGAGGCAAAGAAGCACTCGTTCTTTGCAGAGCGGAAATCACAATAGAATGGCCAAGGCAGGGAGGTTATCTTCCGCTGCTTTGAGCCGAGACGCGATGCTCCTGGCGCTCACGTGGGCGGCCGGCAGCGTCGATGCGATAAGCTATCTGGGACTCGGTCAGGTCTTCACGGCGATGATGACCGGAAACACGGTCCTACTCGGTCTAGCTCTGGCGCAGAGAGAGATACTGGCGGCGCTGAGATCTATCCTTGCGTTGATAGGTTTTGGTATCGGCGTTTTTGTCGGTGCTATAATCGTCGAGCGCGAGTCGAAACAAACGGACTGGCCTCCTCCGGTAACGGCAGCGCTGGTCCTCGAAACAGTCATTCTCGCCATCTTCTCCGTGACCTACTATTTGAGCGGCACCGTACACGCGGCGGAGGTTACCTATTTCCTAATTGTCCTGTTAGCCCTTGCCATGGGGATTCAATCCGCTGCGGTGCGCCGTCTCCGCGTGCCGGGAATTGCGACGACTTACCTCACCGGGACAATAACAAGCCTTATGGTTGACCTCGTAGGCTGGCTCCGCTGGATCGGGGCGCCGCCCCCGGTTAAACAACCTGGCGCTCGCAACAACGTCGAGGCGTCACGCACTATACCTTGGGAGCAACGCGTCGGTCTGCTGGCGGCCGTGGTGAGCCTCTACTGCTTTGGCGCGCTGTCCGCCGGCATTCTAGAAATACATTCGTCGCGGCTGGCCGCCTCATTGCCGCTGGCCGCGCTTCTCCTGGTCGTGGTGAACGCTTTTATTCGTGAGCGACACCAGCAGCAAGGCTCTAAGTGATTTTAGATTTTCGATATTTCGACTAGGGCTCAATACATGTTTTGCACGGACCGAAGACCGACGACCGGGACCGGGAATCTTCCGTCTCCTGACTTCCGTCCTCTGTCCTGCTCCGATTTCCCTGCTCCGTGCTCCATGTTCTTTGCTCCGTTGCCTATCGCTGTTCGTACAGCTTTTTGATGAATCCGCTCTTGTCCAACTCGGCGATGAAGCTCGGGTCCATGAACTCTTCGGGCTTGCGGCTGCGGATTTCCGGCTTAGTTGCCGCCACGTATTCGTACGTAGCCTCGAGCCCCTTCATGATCGGGTAGGGTACGGAGATAAAATCCTCCTTGAAAATTTCATAGGAACCTTCCAAAAGTTCCTGATCGTTGGTTCTAAGATACTTGCTCAAGACCTTCATGCTGAAGTCTTTATGGGTCTTGAAATAGGCGATGCCTTCAACATGGGATCGGATCATCCGCATTACGGTGTCGCGATCGTCTTGGATATTCTTGCGGCGTGTAACCACGGACATCGAAGGATAGACGACCTCTTTCCTGGCATCCCAGAGAACCCGGTATCCCAGTCGCTGCGCCTGCACATCGGTCGGATAAGAGACATCCGCGGCATCCACCCGGCCCGACATTAACGCCTGGAGCCGCTCCTGCGGCGTGCCGATCGAAAGCCAAATGACGTCGCGGTTCGGGTCCATGCCGTGCTTGCGAATAATATATTTGAACAAAAAATCACCCAGAGAGCCCAGGCTTGAGGTCGCAATTTTTTTACCCTTGATATCTTCGGGTCTTTTAATTTCCGGCTTGACCACCAGTTTGCTCTGAACCCCGGGAACCGTGTGCGCAATATTCACCAGATCCGCGCCGCCGAGATCCGCGAGCATTACCGTCGGAAGCGCAACCGGCGCGGCAAAAAGACTCCCGCCAAGGATCGCGGTCGAGGTTTGCCCTGAGCCCTTAACTAAAATTAACTCGGGATCGAGTCCGTTCTTTTCGTAGATCTTCGCCTCTTTTGCGAGCCAGGGGATCCAGTTGGACGCAGACAACGACGTTACGCCCCAGCCGATCTTCTTCAGCGGCTTGTCCTGCGTCTGCGTGGGCGAGACCGAGACCGCTGACCAGACGAAAATCGCGAAAAAGAATCTAACGAATATTTTCATTATGGATTTCCCCTCTCCAATATGGGCAGGGCATACCGTGCCTATTCTTGTTAAGAAAACGATTTTCTTCTTAGCGGCTGCTGGCAAATGATTTCGTAAAACCGCTATCGTCGATCTTTTTGAGAAAACTATTGTCGTAAAATTCTTCCGGGCTCGCGGTCGCCGCTTTGGGCTGGCGGACGGCCAAAAACTGCAGCACCGAGCGCACGCCGGCAGCGCTCGCGTAAGGCATGACCGGTGACAGCTCCGCGTAGTAATCATAGCCCTCTTCGGCGCGGGCACGATCCGTCATCTTCAAGAATTTCATAATTGCGGGGAGTGCCTTTTCTTTTTGCGTTCTAAAGTAATGCAGCGCCTCTATATAGCCCTTGAGAAAATTTTCCACCAGCAGCGGATGGCTCTTGATATAGGGCGTCATACCGGCAATAGAGTTCCCCGCGTATTCGATGTCGATCTTTCTCAAGTCAGCCAGCTCGCGAAATCCGGCCTGCTTTGCTATGCCGTTAAACGGCGGGGCGAGAACCGTCGCGGCGACCGAACCCCGCATTAAAGCATTTAGCCTTCCCTGCTGGCTCTCCGCCACTGAGATGAAGATCACATCTTTATCCGGCTCCAGTCCTGATCTACGCAAGTACAGTCGCAGCGCGCTATCGGCAGAGGCGCCCGGCCGCGTACCGGTAACGATCTTTCCCTTGAGATCGTGGAATGTCTTGACTTCCGGCGCGGCAAAAACGCTGTAATCGAGTTTGTTCGATTGAACTGACAACATGACGATATCAATACCGCCCAGCCGCGCGCTGATCGTCGCCGTCGAACCCGCGGCCAAAAATTGAACTGAATTGGAAGTCACCGCCGCCAGTGAGTTCATTCCGCCGCCGAAATAGATCGGCTCAATGTCGAGACCATGCTTCGAAAATAGACCGGCCTCCTGGCCGATGGGAATGATACTGGAATTGACCGAAATCGAACCCAAAGCGATGCGGACTTTTTCTTTCGCTGTTTGGGTGTTGCCTGCGTGCGCACTCACAAACACAACGAAGGCAAGCACAAAGCCAAAAATGGACTTTCTGGGAACGGCACCGACACGAGCTTCAACTAATTCCGTGTCACTTCGAAATAACCGATTATTTTGTTGAATCATCGCAAACCTCAAACCGTCCGACGAGAATCGGCCATCAGCTCATGCCACCAGCGGTCGCGTCCCGATTTCACCCGCGCCGCGGAAAATTCCTTTTTTCGTCTAAAAGTACCTCGATGGCTTTGTCTGCCATATGCGTCCTCCTCTCAAAAAGAGTTTTCAACCAAGGCGCGAAGAACGACCGGATATTATTTGAGACGATGTGGCTTGGCAAGAGCTGGGGCGTGCTGTTCAGT